>CAZNSO010000128.1:0-7556 GCA_964575805.1 uncultured Desulfobacteraceae bacterium | reverse complement strand
ATAACGTCTGATAAGATATATTATGTAAACTTTTTTCAAAACCCGTTGTTTCCGCCCCATCGCTCATTTTTCAAGAAAGTTGCGGACCGCCGGCACCAAATAAATGTCCTCCAGGGGCATCTCCCGGAGACAATCGGCAAGGATCTCTGTTTTCCGGCGGACCGGCAGGTGTTTGTCCATGATAAAAACAGCTTTGCCTTTAACCCGGCAAAGCCCGCTTTGGGCATTGACGCCCGTGGCCCTCAGGTTCTGTTCGGATACCGAAATATCGAGGCGTTCGGCAGCCTCTTTCAAATGTTGATAGAGTTGGGTTGTTTTCAATTCGGAAAGCCTTGCAAATCGGTAGCTTTTTGTTATATTAGAGCAGTTGAGGCCAAATCGTCCGGCAACAACAAGCAACCGATTATATTTTATATTAATTCAGAAAAAATTATCAGGAGGAACAATTATCATGGCCAATGTGCAACCGGCACGAAGAACCGCCGAGGCCCGCAGTCAGGTTCAGGTAAACAGCTTTATCCGCAGCGTGTATAACTGGATGGCTGTCGGCCTGGGTTTAACCGGCGTGGTGGCCCTTTATGTCAGCAGCAGCCAGAGCATGGTGGAGTTGATTTATAGCAATTCCCTGCTGTTTTTCGGTTTGATTGCCGCTGAACTGGGGATGGTTTTCTATCTGAGCGCCCGGGTTCAGAAAATACAAGCTTCAACGGCAACCGCCCTGTTTCTTATTTATTCCGCTTTAAACGGGGTTACCCTGTCCTTTATATTTATCGCCTACACGCCGGCGTCCATAACGTCCACCTTCTTTGTCTGCGCCGCCACATTCGTGGCCTGCAGCATTTTCGGGTTTGTCACCAAGCGGGACCTCACCTCACTGGGCAGCTTCATGTTCATGGGATTGATCGGCATCATCATCGCTTCGGTGATCAATATATTCATTCAAAGCTCCGCGCTCACCACCATCGTCAGTTATATCGGGGTACTGGTGTTTATCGGACTGACAGCCTATGACACCCAGAAGCTCAAACACATGGCCGCCACCCAGCCGGATGGCCTTGAAGCCGGAGTGGTAAGGAAAGGCGCGATAATGGGCGCCCTTTCTCTATACCTTGATTTTATCAACCTTTTCCTGATGCTGCTGCATATTATGGGCGGCAGGGAGTAACGCGGGCTTTCTTATCATCCCGGGGCGCTTTGCAATCCGATCTGCGCCTCTACCGCGGCAACAATAATTTCACAGTAATGGCGGGTTTTTTCCGGGTCCGGCCCCTCCACCATCACCCGGCAGAGGGGCTGGGTACCGGAATACCGCACCAGCACCCTTCCCTGCCCCTTTAGCTGTTCCTCTACATCCGAAATTACGGTTTTGATTTCCGGAATTCGGTAGATATCCGTTTTTTCGGAAACCTCCACGTTCATCAACACCTGCGGATACACTTTCATCATACCGGCCAGGCGGGACAACGGGGTTTCGGAGGCCTGCATGGCCTGGATCAACCGAAGCCCGGTCAGTATCCCATCCCCTGAGGTATGGGTGTCCAGAAAAATCATGTGACCGGAATCCTCCCCGCCGATTACAGCCCCTGTTGTCTGCATCTGCTCCAGCACGTAACGGTCGCCCACATCGGCAATCACCAGGTCGATCCCAAGCTCAGCCATTGCCTTGTGAAACCCCACATTGCTCATCACCGTGCTGACCACCCGGTTATTGGCCAGCTTGCCGTTATTTTTCAAATGATGGGCGCAGATGGCCAGTATCTGGTCCCCTGTCACCGTCTGTCCGGTTTCATCAACCGCTATCAACCGGTCGCCGTCACCGTCAAAAGCCAGTCCGATATCAGCGCGGCTTTCAAGCACTTTTTTCCTTAGCGGCTCGGTGTGCTGGGATCCGCATCCCTGGTTGATGTTTTTCCCGTCCGGCTGCGCGCATATGGTTTCGACAATGGCGCCAAGCTCCTTGAAAACCCGCGGGGCAACCCGATACGTGGCGCCATGGGAGCAGTCGAGGACAACTTTAAGGCCCTGCAGACCAACTGTTCCCAAAGGCAGGGCCTGGGACAGGAAGTTGACGTATGCGGCTTCAAGGGCCGGGTTGATGTGCACCCTGCCGATGACATCCGAGGATGCAGCCTCCCTTTCGGGATCAGGAGCCTGAATCATTTGATCCATATCCGCCTCCATCTCACGGGAGAGCTTGAATCCGCGGGAATCGAAAAATTTGATACCATTGTCCGTAAACGGGTTGTGGGATGCGGATATGACCACACCGGCATCCATGGATTCCGCGCGTGCCAGATAGGCGATGGCGGGGGTCGGCAGCACCCCGCAAAGCCAGGCCTCGCCGCCTGCGGAACAAATGCCTGCGGCCATGGCGTATTCGAGCATATCCCCTGAGAGCCGGGTATCTTTTCCGATCAGGACTCGGCGGCCGCCGCCATGGTTGCTTAAAATCCGGATCAGGGCCCGGCCGGCGCGAAGGGCGACTTCCGGTGTCATCGGGTAATGATTGGCCTTGCCCCGGATACCGTCCGTGCCAAACAGTTCAAACATTTTCAGCTTCCTTTCTCTTCCGCAAATTCCGGTATAATCCGAAGTACCGCATGAACCGGATGGTCGACAACCGCCTGAAGCCAATCGGTGCCTCCGGTTTTCACAGGTGCCGGCAACTGCTTGACAACCTCCAGGTATGAGCGGCCGGATCGGTGGATTTCCCTGTTAACGGTTTCCTGAAGCTGATCGCGGGGCTTTTCCTTATCCGGAAGATGAAGGATGTCCGTATCCTGGTAGGCATTGAGGACCGCAAGTATTTCCGACTGCCGTTGAAGCAGCAGGTTTGAACGTTTTTCCTGTTTTGGCGGCAGATTCCGGGAATCCGGCCGGCCAGAGCGGTTTTCTGTTTCGGAAATCTTGTCAATCAATTCCGCCATTCGTTGAATCCGCTCAGCCACGGCCTGGTTCAACCTGGCGATAAGCCCCTCGTGAAGCGGGCGGGGATATGTCTCCGAGATGAATAAGCAACGGATGTGCCTGTACCATTGCCCCAGTGCCAGCAGGTTGCCGATATAGATGAGGTTATTGAGCACAATTCGTCCGATATTTCGGTAACCGGACGGAGACCAGGCTATATTGCCGGTCTTGGGGGCTCCGCCGAAAATAAGCCGGTTGGGTCGCAATTCATCTTTGCGATAGATGGTGCCGGCAGCAATGGTGACACCGTAAGCCAGGCGGCAGGGCCCCACCAAGCCGCCCTGCCCGCCTAAAAAGACGGGAGGCTTGTCCAGCATGACACCGCCGGGCACATCGCCGATAAGAGAGGCCGTGGCTTTATCCTGTTGGGGTGTGAAGTTGAAGTGAATATAGGAACTGCCGACTTCACTGTGATTTTTGGCGTCAGTGCCGCCGGCCATCAGGCAGTCGCAGAAATTAATGAGGCTGCCCAGGGTGACATGGGGAAAAAGAATGGTTTGCTTCAACCCCACACTGTGGGCGATACTTGCCTCCTCTTCAAGTATGGTCCCCTTCCGCACATGGGCGCAGGAGCCGCAGGAGGCACCGTTTAAAAAAACCGCCTGGCTGAAATAGCCGCCTTTCAGGCTGACTTTTTGACCTATCTGGCAATTGTCAATGGTGGCAGGGGCCTCCAGACCGATTTGGCTCCCCGCGCCGATCCAGGTTTCGGGACCGAAAATTTTGCTTCCCGCATGGATGGTTACACCTTCTCCGGCTATCCGCTCCGCTTTGACCTCCGGACCGATTTCAACGGATTCAGGTGCCGGCAGGCGAACCCCTTTTTTTAACAGGCGCGCTTTAAGATCGTCATTTGAATGGGGCATTCACACCTCGAACAGAAAAAAAATATAACCCGAAATGGGGCTTGGCCATTGTTAAATCAGGATTTGCGGCTGATTGTCAAGATGGATTTTTAAAATAATCAATATATCAAGTTGTTAAAACAATCATGGCTTGCTGTGAAAAGGGTTTTCTGCTACTAATCTTTGCATTAACATATGGCCATCACCCTATTCACTGTTCATTCTAAGCAAGGATTCCCTATGGACCGGATTTCAAAATATCGATTGCTGACCCGCAGCGATCTGGACGGATTGATCTGCGCTGTACTGATAAAATACCTCGACCTGGTCGATGAGATCCTGCTGGTGGATCATCCCGGCCAAATGCAGGCCCGTGAAATCGCGGTGACAAACAGAGATATCACCACCAACCTGCCTTATGTGCCCGGTGTCCACCTGGCCATTGACCATCATTTTTCCGAAGCTGTCCGCAATGAAAAGAATCCCCGGCATATCATTGATTCAGAAGCCCCCTCCGCCGCGCGCGTGGTCTATAACTACTATGGCGGCAAGGAAAAATTCCCGGGTTTTTTCGATGAGATGATGGCGGCGGTGGACAAGGCGGACTCCGGCCGGTTCAGCCGGGATGAAATTTTACATCCGGACGGTTGGCCCCTGCTCAATTTCCTTGTTGATCAGCGAACCGGCATTGAGCAATGGGGGGTGTTTCGGATTAAGGAGAAGCAATTCAAGCTGGATTTAATCGATTACTGCATGCAATTGCCCATCCAGGAAATCCTTAAGTTAGCCGATGTCAAAGAGCGGGTGGACATTTATTTCACTTATGAACGCCAGTACAAAGCCCAGATAGAGGCCGCCGCCACCGTAGTGGGGAACATCGTTGTCCTGGATTTTCGGGATCAGGGGCCGATCTGCCCCGGAAACCGCTTTATTGTTTACGCGCTGTTTCCGGATTGCAATGTGTCCATATTAATCCGGCGGGATTCTGACAACAACCGGTTCACTTTCTCTGTCGGAAAATCCATTATCAACCCGACATCTGCGGTCAATATCGGTGAGGTCATGCTCCGCTACGGCGGCGGCGGTCACCGGGCGGCGGGGGCCTGCCAGGTTGCGCCGGGAGAGGTGGAACAAACCTATCAGGAGCTTATCCGGGCATTTGCGCAATAACAAAAAAGGGGGGGGTAGCGCCACTTCACGGAATAGCGGGTTGATCAATGAAGATCCCGGTCCCGCAAGAAGGAAGCGGGATCTTCATTGATCAATTTTATATGAGCCGTTTTTTTATCAGGGGAAGCGATAGAGCACGGCACCCCAGGTAACCCCGGCGCCGAGCCCGGAGAAGACCACCGTGGCGTTTTTTCCAAGAAGGTTTTGTTCCAGCGCCTCATCCAGGCAGATCGGAATCGTTCCGGCCGTTGTATTGCCGTAGCGCTGAATGTTGTTGAACATTTTTTCATCCGGCAGATCCATTGCCTTCTGGTAAAACTGGTTGATCCGCAGGTTGGCCTGGTGGGGAAAGATCATATCAACAGCATCAATGGACAGACCGGCTTTTTCAAGAATCGCGTGCGTGACTTCAGGGAGACGCTTGACAGCGAGCTTGAAGATTCTGGATCCATCCATGGCAGGAAAATGCCTCCCTTCTTTCATACCCTGTTCCGTTAACCGCGGGTTTAACCGTGAAGCCGGAAGTTCCACCATCAGGGCTTCGGCATATTCCCCCTGGGCATGCAGACTCGAAGCCAGCACACCCACGGGTTCATCGGTTTCCAGGGCTTCCAGGCAGACGGCACCTGCCCCGTCACCGAAAATGACGCTGACATCACGGCCCGCAGTGGAAATATCCAGACCCGTGCTGTGCACTTCAGCGCCAACCAGCAGGACGCGCCGGGCCAGTCCGCTGCGAATATAGGCATCGGCTATTTCAATGCCGTAGAGAAAACCGGTGCATTGCTGGCGAATATCAAGGGCCGGGGTTTGTGTTAAACCGAGTTTGTGCTGGAGCAGGCAGCCGGATCCCGGAAAGAAGATGTCCGGGCTCAAGGTGGCGAAAATAATGAGGTCTATGTCCTCGGCCGTCCAGTTGGCCCGGTCCAGGGCAATCCGTGAGGCCTCCAGCCCCAGGTCGGATGCGCCAATCCCGCCTTCTTCCGGCACCCACCGCCGCTCTTCAATGCCGGTGCGCTGACGGATCCATTCATCGGAGGTTTCCATCCACTGGGTCAGGTCTTCATTGGTAATAACACGCTCCGGAAGATAACGACCTGTTGATTTAATCACCGTTTTAATCATTTCAATGGCTCCTTGGGCTTATCAGGAGGCAGACCCCCACCTTCCCTGATTTTAACAAAAAATCCTGGTATTCTTTTCAAAGCCAGGCTGAAAAAGTTAAACCAATTTTTTAACGGTAAAACAGCAAAGCGCGGATATTTCAAAAAATTTGAGTATCCACGCTTTGCTTGAGCGGTCTTTTTGCCGATCCCCTTACGGGAAGTGAAGGCTTGTTTCAGGCACCAATCCCTTTAGAGATTGATTTCAATGTCCGCCGCCTCTTTAAGGTCTTCGACATAATCCGGCATTTTTTCTTTGATTTTTTGCTGTTTGAGCCTTTGCTCCAAGCCCTGACGGACTTCGTCAAAACTTTTCTTGGAAGCGGATTTTTTGTCTTCGACCTTGATCAGATGATACCCGAAACGGGTTTCCACAATGTCGCTGACATCACCGGGTTCCATTGAAAAGGCGGCTTCCTCAAAAGGCTTGACCATCTGTCCCTGGCTGAAAAAGCCAAGGTCCCCGCCTTTTTCGCTGCTGGGGCATTCCGATTCCGTCTTGGCCAGATGGGAAAAGCTTTCGCCCTCATCCACGCGCTTTTCGATTTTTTGGATTTTTTCCCGGGCCGCCTGTTTCTCGGATTCATCCGCTTCCTGGTCCACCTTGATCAGGATGTGGCGTGCCTTGACGCTCTCCGGGGTTTCAAATTGCTTGGCATTTTCTTCATAGTAGGACTTCAGGTCTTCCTCGGTAATAGAAATTTTTGAAGCGATCTCTTTTTCGATTAGTTTCTGGATCGCCATGTTCTCCTCTATTTCCGAGCGCAAGGAGTCCTCTGTATAACCGAGCCCGGAAAGCTGCTGTTCATATTGCTTTTCATCCGGAAACTGGTTCTTGAACTGTTCCAGCTGGCTGTTGACCTGTTCCGAATCCACCTGGATATCCATTTCCCGGCTTTTTTGGTAAAGCAGGGTTTTTTCGACCAGGCTTTGGGCAATATCCTTTTTCATTGCTGCGAGCTGATCCTCTCCCAACTGCTGGCCCTGGCTGGCATAACGCTGCCTGACGAAGTCCACCTTCTGCTCAAGCTCCTGCCGGGGGATCTTTTTCCCATTCACCACGGCGACAACATCGTCTCCGCCGGCTTTCTCCCCTTCTTTCGTATCTTCGGCAAAGGCCGGCAAGGCAAGTGCGACGGCCATGATGCAGATGAAAAGCGTTTGACTGATAATACGCATAAAAAAGTTCCTCCTTATGGTGTTTATGGAATTTCGGTAATAAATTGATGCGAAGCGTTTTGATTAATCGACAAAATCAACTCTATCGCCGGTGACCTACAGTCCCGGCGGGTCACCATGAGTATGCCGACAAGATTGGGGACTATAGAGCGGAAAATAACAGGATAAGAATAAATGTGGTCGGGACGGCAGGATTTGAACCTGCGACCCCAGCGTCCCGAACGCTGTGCTC
>CAZNSO010000127.1:0-7774 GCA_964575805.1 uncultured Desulfobacteraceae bacterium | reverse complement strand
CTTAACCTAAAACCTAAGCCCTGAAGTTCCTTGGAAGGATCTACGATACGTATGGCAGACAAAAAATTTGACTTCTGGCAGGCCCATTCCCTCAAATATCTGGAGATGGCCTTTCGAAAGGACTACCAGGGAAGGCTTGAAAACCCGGATGGCTATGGCAGGCGGACCGGCGACTGCGGGGACACCGTCGAGTTTTATCTGAGTGTGCGGGACAATTGCATTGACGGCTTTGCCTACCAGGTGCAAGGCTGCATCAATACCAACGCCTGCATCAACACGGTTATTCATTTTGCTGAAAACAGGCACGTGGATGAGGCCTGGGCCATTACCCCCGAGATGGTCGTGGAGTACCTGGAAACCCTGCCCGCCGGTCACCAGCACTGCGCCGAACTAGCGGTCGGAGCTTTATACCAGGCGCTTGCGGATTACCACAAAAAGCGGTAACCGCTCAAGCATAGGGTGTTGAGCCAAAAAAGAAATTTGTCTGCAAAATAGAAAAACGTTGTTTATGTTTCCAAACTATGATAAAAATCCTGTCATCACTTTTGGTATTCATGATTGGGGGGCTTTTTTGCGCCGGGCGCACCCGGGGTTGCCCATAATTTTCAAATAAAATAAATAGTTCATTTATTTGCGGAAAGTTTCGGTTTTTTTTAAATATCGACCGGTAAATTTCGACTGGAGGCTGTGACAATAATGGTATCGGATAAATCGACATTCAAACAATTACGGGAGGATGAACGGGAGGTCCGCAAGCAGCTGATCATTGAGGCTGCGATGGAATTATTTGAAGAAAAATCATTCCATGATATTGGTATGCGCGATATCGCCGTAAAGGCCGGGGTTTCTGCGGCATCAATTTACCGGTATTTCCCAAGCCGGGATGATCTTTTTGTTGAAGCGCTGCTGCAGGACATCAATAAAATTGAACAGCGCCTGACCCGCCGCATTGAAAACGGGGAGAGCCTCGAGGATCTCGCTATTGCCGTTGTGGATTACCTGATCGATAATGAAGCCACCTTCCAGATGATGTGTCATTTCATGATCCGGGGGGAGCTAAATCCCCAGGCACTGAAGAAATTCAACGGGGTTCAGCGCTATTTCCTCAAAATGTTTGAAAACCTGCTCAAGCAAACAGAAGGCGCTGAAAATATGCGCTTAAACACCCAGGCCTTTTTTGCCTCCCTTGCCGGCGTGGTGCTGACATTCCGGAATTACCCCGGCCGAACGGCCGAGGAAAAACGCCGGGCCATGCATAAGCTGGCCCTGTTGATCATGCATCAAAGCGCCATTGAGACCCTGGACAAAGCCTAGACGCTGAGACGGTGCCGAAAGCTTCAAGCCGGGCGCACCCCGCCTGCCCGCGGCCTGGCAGCCTGCCAGGCCGCGTTCGCTTCCTTGTAAAAGGCTGATTCGCTGCCTTCATAGCGCGGAGAAAAATGGAACAGGGTAAATCGCCCGGCATTGACCATGCCGGCTATTTCTCCGGCCTGGCGGGCTGTCAGGTGCTTCTTTTGCCTGGCATGATCCCGGTCCGCCTCCAAAAAAGGGGCCTCAATGAACAGCTGGTCCGAATCAAGGGCCAGGCGCCGGATTTTGGCAATGTTGGCCGGCGTGTAGGCCACATCCGCAATATAGCTGATTTTCTGCCCTTTGCTGATAACCGCCAGCTTATCGATCAACTCCCCCAGCCGGAAAGCCTTTTTCCCTGATTTGCTCCCCTCTGCCGGAACTTCGACAACTGCCTCCGGGTCAGCGCCCTCATAAATGGACCGTTTGAGCTCCTGCAGCCACGGGCCTGCGGCAAGCCCCAACTGAGAGAGCGTATCCTTTCGAATATTGATATGGTAATTTTCTTTCAGGGAAAAACCCAGGCAGGGCAGGCCATGATCCAGGATCACCGCACTTACCGTATGGGCGGCATCCTGATGCAAAATGAACGGCGATACCGGGTTAGGGCTGACATCCTCTGTGATATCCTCTGAAATTTTCCGGAATTCCTGCTGGCAGGAGAACCGGCGCTTCAGTCGGCATCCGTCCCTTAATTCGCTTACTTCCAGGTATAAATTATTGCTGTAGTTGCCGACAAGATTCCAGGTGTAGCCCGCCAGCTTACCGGCCACATTGGCCAGAAAACCTTCCGGCCCGAACAGGTGGAGGTGTTTTTCCCGGCCCAGGACAATCCGCAACAAATAATCAAAACCGATGAAATGGTCCACGTGGGTATGAGTGACAAAAATATGGGTGATTTTTAACAAGTTTCTGGGCGAGAGCGGCGTGAGGTCGCCCATATCGAAGAGGTACGCCTGTTTGTGGTGAAGGAAGGGAACAAAAAGCGCGGGGTCTCCGGATGCCCCGTTAACAAGCGTTGGCAGGACAAGGGGAGCCATTTTTCAGGAAAGGAGTTTGAGTACCTGGCGGTTGATGCACTCGTAAATTTCTTCATCCGAGCCGTATATATCAACCACGTCCTTGTGCTTGATCAGTTTCTCGATAACAAAAGCCGTGACAAACAGGCTGACCACGTGCGGGTTGGAAACGATATTGCGGAAAGGGGCCACCTGGTAGTCAATATCAAAATCATCTGCATGGATGAGCTTTTCCAGGCAATAGGCCAGCTGTTCCTGCAGGCTGTTTTTATTGCTGGTTTCCACCAGGTCGTTTTCCACCAGCTTCATGGCAATGTTGTTGCTCAGGGTGTCCATTTTTTCGCCGGCCAGGTTGATGGCGCGCCGGCGTTCATATTCCTTGGATGACTCGATTTTCGAGATCAGCTTGGCTTCTCCTTGATTGTTGGGTCGAAACCGTTTTGACATGTTTGTTTCCCTTTATTAAGATCAATCGGTTATTTTAACGGGTCATCATAATCTTAAAAGCAGATAATTTCAAGGGAAAACTCCGTGCGCCGTCTGCCGGTCAGCCGGCGGCCCCGTCTTCGATCATCAGTTGTATCCGCTTCTCCCCATTCCAGTAATTCCACCGGAGTTTAAACACCAGTTCGGAAAAATCCCGGCAGGTCCGGCAGGATTCGGGGATGTTGAACCAGATGCCTTCCAGGGTTTTGCCGGTATTTGAATGGCGCTGTTTCAAAATGAGTTTTTGATGCCCTGTGCCCACCGGAATGGCCCGTACAATCTCGATATGGCGGGCGCAGAACAGGGGCTCTTCATTTTCCGGCCCGAAAGGCTGCAGGGATTCAATCTCGTCGGTCAACTGCTCGGAAATCATGTCCAGCTCCAGGGGATAATCGATGTCTATGGCCGGCTCAAAGACATTCGGCTCCGTCATTTGAGACACCACGGACTCAAAGGCTTCGCGGAAACCGTCCAGTTTCGTGGTGTCCAGGCGCAGTCCGGCGGCCATGGGGTGGCCCCCGAAATTGTCCATGAAATCCGTGCACGCACACAGGGCCTGATATAAATCCAGGCAGGGAATGCTCCGTGCGGAACCACGGGCCAACCCGTCTTTTACGGACAAGAGAACAACCGGCCGCCAAAAGCGTTGGACCAGACGTGAGGCCACAATGCCCAAAACCCCCTCGTGCCAGTCCCTGCCTGCAAGAACAAGGGTTTTCCGGTTCAGGATCTCCGGCTGTTCTTCCAGGTGCATGCAGATTCGTTTGAAGACCCGGGTTTCGGTGGTTTGCCGCTCCGTGTTCAGCGTGTGGATGGTCCGGGCGATGGTGCGGGCTTTCTCCGGATCATCGGTTTCCAACAGTTCCACCGCCAGGTGGGCGTGGTCCATTCTTCCGGCGGCATTCAGGCGGGGTGCCAGGCGAAAGGCAATGTCCTCGGCCGAGAGGAAGGGCTTGTTGATGCCGCTGACTTCAATCAAGGCCAGTATGCCGGGGCGCGGGGAAGAATTGACGACCTCGAGGCCGGCCTGGGTCAAAACGCGGTTTTCCCGGACCAGGGGGACAATGTCCGCCACCGTGCCAAGGGCCACCAGGTCGCAGAAGGCTTTCAGGTTCGGCTCGCCCCGCCCGGACCAGTAATCCCGTTCCCGAAGGTGCTTGCGCAGGCATACCATAAGGAAGAAGGCCACTCCCACCCCGGCCAGGCAGCGGGTTCCGGCGGTGCAATCACAGCGGTGCGGGTTGATTACGGCTGCGGCCGGCGGCGGGTCGGCAATGGCATGGTGGTCCGTGATGATGACGTCAATGCCCTGACGCCTGGCTTCAATGACGGCGTCATGGCTTCCGGAGCCGCAGTCCACGGTAATAATCAGGCTGACCCCCTGCTTGCAGGCGACTTCCCGGATGTGGGAGGCCTTCAGGTCATAGCCTTCCGCCAGCCGGTGCGGTATGTAATATGCGGCATCAGCGCCGCTTTTTTTTAAAAATTCATGCAGCAGGGTGGTTGACGTGATCCCGTCGACGTCGTAGTCTCCGAATATCAGGATTTTTTCCTTGTTTAAGACAGCCTCGGCAATGCGTTGGACGCCCTTTTCCATGTCAGCCATGGCAAGCCCCCGCTGGATCATTTGAAGCGAGGGGTGTAGAAAGGAATGAATGGCCTCGGCATCGGTGATTCCCCGGTTGGCGAGCACCGCTGCGGTTACGGGGAGACAGCCGGCTTTTCGCTGGATATGGCGGATGAGCTTGTCGTCGGGTCTGCGCCAGTTCAATCGTTTTTCCATAGCCCGTTGTATAACTTATCCAAAAGTCATAAACAATGGTTTTTCCGTATCCCCAAGCCGGCCTTGTTTTCTGTTGCTTCATTCTCCGGCCCGGTGGTAGCATAAGAAAAACAAAGGAGTCCGCACATGGATAACAGGCAGCACGTGGATAACAGGCCGGAACATGGATAACAAGCCGGATGGCGGCACAAACCGCCGATTGTACCGCGTGGATCGCAAGGCGGTGTGTTTTATCAAGTTTATTTTTGAGGCCTATGACGGCATTGCCCTGCTGGAAACCATAGACCCGCATACCGCCTGTATTGCCCTTCACGTGGCGCCCGGCTGCGAGCCGGAAGTGGATGCCCTGATAAAAGATCTGGGACGGGAACACCTGATTGAACCGGTGGCGCCGAACCTATATTCAGAGCCGGCGGCCGCAGGGAAATAGCCAGGTCTTTCCGGGAATCAAGCGATAGAGAAGTGAGCCCATTATGACGGAGACAATCAAGAAAAGCCCAAAAGTATATATTCACACCATCGGCTGCCAGATGAATGTTTATGATTCCGGGCAGATGATGGCGCACCTCGGAGCCACCGGTTTCGAGACGGCGGATGATGCGGACCAGGCGGACCTGATCATCGTCAACACCTGTGCCATCCGGGAAAAAGCGGTGCAGAAAATGGCAAGTTTTCTCGGCCGCTTTGCTGATGCCAAAAAAAAGAGGCCCGGCACCCGCCTGGTGGTGGCCGGGTGCGTGGCCCAGCAGCAAGGGCGAAAAATCCTGGAGCGCTTCCCTTACGTGGACATCGTGCTCGGCACGCACGCCCTGGCGGATCTGCCCTTGTTGCTGGAACAAATTGAGGCTGGCGCCGGCCCCCGGGTGGCCATTGAAATGGATGAGGCGCCCGAGAAAACCGATGCCGACCGCATGCGGCGTTTCCACCAGACCGGTATTTCAGACTTTGTCACGATTATGCGGGGCTGCGACAATTACTGCACCTATTGCGTGGTGCCTTATGTCCGCGGCCGGGAAGCCAGCCGGACACCCGGCGATATTGTCTCTGAGATACGGGCCCGGGTGGCTTCAGGGATGAAAGAGGTCACCCTCCTTGGCCAGAATGTCAATTCCTATGGTTTGAAAGAGGGCTTGTGCTCCTTTGTGACCCTGCTTGAAAAGGTCAACCGAATTGACGGTCTGGAGCGGATCCGCTTTGTCACCTCCCATCCCAAGGACCTTTCACAGGAGCTGATCCAGGCATTTTCCCGCCTGGACAAACTTTGCCATCATATCCATCTGCCGGTGCAGTCCGGCTCCGACCGGATTTTAAAAAAGATGAACCGCCGTTACACGGCTGCCGATTATCTGGATAAAATCCGCCGCCTTCGCGAGGCGGTGCCGGATATCGCGGTAACCACGGATATTATTCTCGGCTTTCCGTCAGAGACGGCGCCCGATTTTGAACAGACCCTGGAATTGATCCGCCAGGTGGCATATGACAGCCTGTTTGCCTTTGCCTACTCGGATCGCCCGGATGCCCCGGCCCGCCGCTTCCCGGAAAAAGTGCCGGCGGAGGAGAAAAACCGGCGGCTGCAGGAATTGTTCGCCCTCCAGGAAAGTCTTTCCCGTCGGAAACAAGCCGCCCTGGTGGGCCGAACCCTTGACGTGCTGGTCGAAGGCGAGAGCAAAAAGCAGCAGAAACTGGACGGGTCCGACCATCTTGCGCGTGCGGCCGAGTTGAGCGGGCGCAGCAGCGGCAACCGGATCGTCAACTTTTCCTGCCCCGCCGAAAGCGGCCTTGACATCCGGGATATAAAAGGACACATTATACCCATAAAGATTGAAAAGGCGTTTGCCAATTCCCTGTGGGGGGTTCCGGCGTCGGTGAAATCCGCCTCCCCATCGCAAAGCAAAGGAGAATGTGTAAATGTTGCATGAGATGTCCGTCGGTGGCCTTGCCATGGATCCGTCATCCAACGCGCCGATTCTTTTATTGAATGCGGTTGACGCGGATTTTTCCATCCCCATCTGGATCGGCCTGCTTGAGGCCGCCTCCATTGCCTCTGTCCTTCAGAACATTTCCTTTGACCGGCCGATGACCCATGATTTGTTCCGGAATTTCATCGAAAGACTCCATGTCCGGGTTCCGAAAATCGAGGTGTGCGATTTAAAGAACAACACCTTTTATGCCAAAATTTATTGCATCACCGATGAGGAAGAGTTCATCATGGATGCCCGGCCCAGTGATGCCATTGCCCTGGCTTTGCGGGTCAAGGCCGATATTTTTGTTGATGAGCGGGTTGTGGAGCGGTTGAAAGTAAAAGACGGCGAATACGAAACCCTGGATGACAGCGATCAGGGCAAGCAGTGGGAAGAATACCTGAAAAACCTATCGCCCAATGATTTCGGCAAATACAAAGTATAGCCATGATTGATCTGCACACGCATTCCATTTTCAGCGACGGGCTGCTCATCCCCTCGGAACTGGCCAGAAGAGCCGAGTACAAGGGGTTGACGGGAATCGCCATCACCGACCACGGGGATTGGTCCAATATCGATTTTATCATCCCCCGGATTGCGGCGGCGGCTGAAACCCTGAAAGGGGCCATGAAGATCCACGTCATACCCGGCATCGAAATCACCCATGTCCCTCCGGACCTGATTGGCGACATCGTCACCAGGTCGCGCGAACTGGGCGCCAAAATTGTGGTTGCCCATGGCGAATCCATTGCCGAGCCCGTGGCCGCGGGCACCAACCTGGCCGCCGTCAACGCGGGGGTGGATGTGCTGGCCCATCCCGGCCTGATTTCAGAGGAATGCATGGTTGCCGCCAAAAAGGCCGGGGTGCTCATCGAGATCTCCGCGCGCAAGGGTCATTGCTTAACCAATGGGCATGTGGCGCAGATGGCCAAAAAAGTCGGCGCCCGCATGGTCATTAACACGGATTCCCATGCACCCGAGGATTTAATCGATGCCAGCGCCGCACGCCAGGTGGTGCATGGCGCCGGCCTGACAGAGGATGATTTTGTGGAGATGCAGAAAAACGCCGCCCATTTTCTGCCGGTCGACCAGTTGGGCACCCGGTGGTAACGCGGGGCCTCAAAAAAAGTCTTGACAAGCAGCCGGCAATGCGTCAGGTTACCCAAAAAATAAAC
>CAZNSO010000126.1:0-7893 GCA_964575805.1 uncultured Desulfobacteraceae bacterium | reverse complement strand
TAAGAGTAAGAGTAAGAGTAAGAGTAAGATGGATACAAGTTCCTTTCTGCAAAAATACCGCGGCGGCGGAATACATCGCTTTTTACGAAACTGTTATTTTTGGAAAATATCGAGATCCAGCCGGCGTTCAGCGATATTGGTCCGGCTGGCCCGGATGAAATCTTCCCGGGCGACCCCGTAGTGCACCTGCCCGTCAAGGGTCCGGATGGAGAGAGTGCCGGCGCTTTTCTCCTTTTCTCCGACCGTTACGATCAGCGGGGTCCTGGAAAGCTGGGCCTCCCGGACCTTTTTATTGAGGCTCTCGGTGCGCTTGTCCACTTTCGAGCGCAGCCCTGCCGCCGTAAAGGCAGCGTTTACGCTCTCGGCATACGGCGTCAGGGAATCGTTTATCGGCAGGATCACCGCTTGCAGCGGTGCCATCCAGAGGGGAAATTTCCCCGCAAAATGCTCGATCAGGATCCCCAGGAACCGTTCGATGGAGCCGAAAACCACCCGGTGGATCATCACCGGCTGATGCTTTTCATTGTCCGCTCCGATATAGGAGAGATCAAAGCGCTGGGGCAGCGACATGTCCAGCTGGATGGTGCCGCACTGCCAGGTGCGGCCGATCGCGTCCTTGATATGGATATCTATTTTGGGCCCGTAAAAAGCCCCGTCGCCTTCATTGATGGCATAATCCATCCCGTAGCTGTCAAGGGCGCCGGTCAGGCCCTTGGTGGCGCTTTCCCACTGCTCGTCCGTGCCGATGGATTTTTCCGGGCGGGTGGAGAGCTCCAGGTGGAATCCCAGGCCAAAGGTGCTGTAGACCCGCTCCACCAGCTTTAATACGCCCAGTATTTCCGATTCGATCTGCTCGGGCATCATAAAGATATGGGCGTCATCCTGGTGAAAAGCCCGGACCCGGAAGAGCCCGGACAAAACGCCGCTCAACTCATGGCGATGCACCAGCCCGATCTCGGCCGCCCGGATGGGCAGATCCTTGTACGAATGCCGGCGCTCCTTGTACAGAAGCATCCCGCCGGGGCAGTTCATGGGTTTGATGGCGACCTCGGTCTCATCAATTACCGTGGTATACATGTTCTCCCGGTAATTTTCCCAGTGCCCGCTCTTCTCCCAAAGACTGCGGTTCAAAATGATCGGGGTCTTGGTTTCCACGTAACCGGCCGCCTCGTGCTCCAGGCGCCAGTACCCGAGCAGCACGTTCCAGAGCACCATGCCGTCCGCGTGAAAAAACGGCATGCCCGGGGCCTCGTCATGAAACGAGAAAAGTTCGAGTTCCGCCCCGATTTTGCGGTGATCCCGTTTTCTGGCCTCTTCAAGAAAATTGAGGTAGGCATCCAGGTCTTTCTTGTTAAAATAGGCGGTTCCGTAAATCCGCTGCAGCTGGGGGCGGTTTTGATCCGCCCGCCAGTAAGCCCCGGACACTTTAAGCAGTTTGAAAGCCTTTAAAAAACCGGTGTGCGGGATATGCGGGCCCCGGCACAGATCGGTAAACTCCCCCTGGGTGTAAAAGGAGATGGTCCCGTCTTCGAGTTCACGGATCATCTCCTGCTTGTAGGGCTCGTCCGCGTAGAATTCCATGGCCCGCTGCTTGGAGACCTCCTCGCGTTTCACGGGAAGTTTCTCCTTGACGATTTTTTTCATCTCCGCTTCGATTTTCGGGAATTCCTCCTCGGAAATCGGCGGCATATCGATATCATAATAAAACCCGTTTTCCACCACCGGCCCGATGGTGAGCCGGGCATCGGGATAGAGGCGGAGGATGGCCTGGGCCATCACGTGGGCGGCGCTATGCCTTAATATCTCCAGTGCCTCCGGATCCTTCGGGGTCAGGAACCGTATACGGGCATCCCGGTCCACCTTTGTGTAAAGATCGCACACAACCCCATCGAGCTCCATTGCCACGCAATTCCTTGCCAGGCCTTCGGAAATGGAGCTGGCAATTTCAAAACCATCCGGCTGATTTTCAAACTGTTTGACAGTTCCATCCGGAAACGTGATATGAATCATTTTTGTAAATCCTCTGCGCAATTAAAAAATATTGATAAGTTCCAAAGTGACTTATTAGGCAATACGCTGATCCGGGTCAAGGACAAATATGTTTCACCTTCCTGGCCCGTGAGCTGCAGACAAGGCATATGACCGAGACCGTTCAATTCATCGACACCGGAGCGGAGCTGACAGCAGCCGTCCGCCGGATGGCCGCCCAGCCCATACTTGCCGTGGATCTGGAGGCGGATTCCATGTTTCATTTCCATGAACAGATCTGCCTGCTCCAGGTGGCCTCGCCGGACGGCCTCTATGTCATCGATCCCCTGCCGATTCCGAACATGGAGGAACTGGGCGCCGTACTGGCCGACCCGGCCATCCGAAAAGTCTTCCATGGCGCGGACTACGATGTCCGCTGCCTGATTCGCGACTACAACATGAGCATCCAAAACCTTTTTGACACGGAAATCGCCAGCCGTTTCCTCGGATACCCGGAAACCGGGCTCAACGCCGTTATCAAAAAGCACTTCCGCGTTGATCTCGAAAAAAAATTCCAGAAAAAGGATTGGTCCCGGCGGCCCCTGCCAGGGGAAATGATTGAATATGCGGCCAACGATGTCCGCTACCTGATTGCCCTGCATAACATCCTTGAGCGGGAACTCGCGGAAAAGGGGCGGCTCGACTGGGTTATCGAGGAGTGTGAACACCTGTCGGCCGTGCGTCCGGAGCCGCCCAGCGACAGCCCCCTGTTCACCCGCTGCAAGGGCGCCGGCCGCCTGGACCCCAGAAGCCTCGCCGTTCTCGAGGCGCTTCTCGAAATGCGGCTTGAAAAAGCGCGGCAGAAAAACCGCCCGCCTTTTAAAATTATCGGGCACACGGTACTGATAAAAATCGCTCAGACCCGTCCCGACACCCTGAAAAAACTCCAGGCCCTGAACATCCTGAGCCACAAGCAAATCAACATGTATGGCCGGGATATACTGGAAGCCGTCAAAACCGGGACGGAAGTGCCGGCGGACCAGCTGCCGAGCTATCCGAAAACCCCCAAGCCGCGGCAAACCCCGGAAGCAACCAAAAAAATCCGACGCCTGAAACGCTGGCGGGACAAAAAGGCCAAACAGCTTGAGATGGACCCGGGTGTTTTTTTCAGCAACACCCAGATTATCACCCTTGTGGCGGCAGCACCGGCGACCCTCAAAACCCTGTCCGCTGTAGATGGCCTCAAAAACTGGCAGATCCGCAACTTCGGCCCCAAACTGCTGGAGCTGCTGGAACAGGAGGCCTCCCTTGAATGAAACCCCCATAAGCTATGAAAGCGGGGAGCTTGCCATTGAAGGCCGGCTGTTTGTGGCCGACAAGAGGCATGCGGCCGTGATAACCCACCCTCACCCTCTGTATGGCGGGGATATGCACAACCCCGTGGTCCAAACCATTAAAACCGCTTACCAGCAAAAAAATTACTCCACCCTGCGGTTTAATTTTCGGGGGGTGGGGAAAAGCCAGGGCCGCTATGAAAAGGGCCGGGGCGAATGCCAGGACCTGCTGGCCGCCTTGTCCTGGCTCAAGAGCAAAGGCTTTACCAGCATTGATCTGGCCGGCTACTCTTTTGGCGCCTGGATCAATGCCCACGCAGCCGGGGATGCGACAATAAACGCCATGCGCATGGTTTCGCCGCCGGTGGCCCTGATGGATTTCAGCACGGTGCCGTCCCTTGCCTGCCTGGACCTCGTGATCACCGGCGGCTCGGACGAATTCGCGCCGCCCGGGCTGATCGAGCCGCTGCTGCCAGGCTGGAGCCCCCGGGCAGAATTAAAGACCATTGAAGGCGCGGACCATTTCTTTTCCGGCCACCTTAAGGAACTGGCGGCCGTATTGGGCCTTAGCATTAATTCCTGCCCTTCTTTTGGATAATGCTTGACATGAAAAGCCGTCCACCGTAGGAAAAATTCTACCGACCCTTCAAATCCGAACCCTTTGCAGCGGATGAAAAAATGCAGCAGCAGGCAGCAGACATGAAATCCACCGATGATCTCGCGCTTTTGTATCAAATCAGCCAGTTATTAAACCAGTCGCCGGATTTGAAGCAATCCCTCTACGATGTCCTGGAACTGCTGGCCAAAACCATGAATATGGTCCGCGGCACCATCACGATATTTAATCCCCTCAGCGATGAGATCGGCATTGAGGTTGCCCACGGAATCCCCAAAAGCGCCCTGAATAAAGGCAAATACAAGCTGGGCGAGGGCATCACCGGCCAGGTCATTCAATCGGGAAAAGCCGTGACGGTTCCCAAAATCAGCGAAGACCCCAGGTTTCTTAACCGCACCGCCACCCGGAAAAAAGAAAAGGCGAATGAGCTCTCATTTATCTGCGTTCCCATCAAGAAAGAAACCCAGGTAATCGGGGCGCTCAGCGTGGACCGGCCCTATGACCCCCGATATCCGCTGCAGGAGGGCGAGCGGCTGCTCTCTGTCATCGCGGCCATGATCGCCACCCAGGTTATCCACCTGGAGCGTATCCGCATGGAAAAAGAACAGTTAAAAGCCGAAAACGAACGCCTCCAGTCAGAACTTCAAAAAAAATATCATATAAAAAATATCATCGGCAACAGCAACAAGATGCGGGAAGTCTATCAAATGATCTCCCAGGTGGCGCAAAGCAATGCCACCGTGCTGATCCGGGGGGAAAGCGGGACCGGCAAGGAGCTGGTGGCCAACGCCATTCATTACAACAGCCGGCGGTCCCGGCACCCTTTCATTAAGCTCAATTGTGCCGCCATTCCCGCCAATCTTATTGAAAGCGAGCTGTTCGGTCATGAGAAAGGCGCTTTTACGGGCGCCCTTCAAAAGAAAACCGGCAAATTCGAACTGGCTGACAAAGGCTCCCTCTTCCTGGATGAAATCGGCTCCATTGAGCCGGACCTTCAGGTCAAGCTGCTTCGGGTGCTGCAGGAGCGGGAGATCGAGCGGGTTGGCGGAAACATCTCAATTCCGGTGGATGTCCGCATCATCGCCGCGACCAACCGGAATCTCGAGCAGGCGGTCACGGACGGGGAGTTTCGCAATGACCTGTATTACCGGATCAACGTGTTTCCCATCTACCTGCCGCCTTTGCGGGAACGAAAAACCGACATCCTGGTCCTGGCCGAATTTTTCCTGGAAAAATACGCCAGGGAAAACAACAAGGCCATCCTGCGCTTCTCCACCCCTGCCATTGACATGCTGATGGGCTACCATTGGCCGGGAAACGTGCGCGAACTGGAAAACTGTATCGAACGGGCCGTTCTGTTATGCGAAGACCAGGTGATCCACAGCTTTCACCTGCCCCCCACCCTCCAGACCGGCCAGACCTCGGACACCCTGCCCGACCTTTCCCTTGAAAAGGCGGTTGAGCGGCTTGAAAAAGAAATGATCATCGATGCCCTGAAGCACACCCGGGGCAATATCTCGCAAGCTGCAAAAACCCTTTATACAACCGTACGAAAGCTTTCCTACAAAGCCGGCAAGTATGGTATCGACCCCCGGCAATATCACTGAAGGAACAAGCCGCCCCATCCCGGGAACCGGCAGGGGCGCAAGACTATAGCGCGTCAGGGCCGGTTTCGCCGGTTCGTACCCGGATCACCTGATCCATGGGCATGATAAATATTTTGCCGTCCCCGATCTTTCCGGTTACCGCAGCCTGCTGGATGGCCTCTGCCACTTTCTCCGCCTGCTCGATCTCCACCACCACCTCTATTTTAATCTTGGGTATAAAATCCACGGCATACTCGGCCCCCCGGTAGATTTCCGTGTGCCCTTTCTGCCGCCCATAGCCCTTGACCTCGGATACGGTCAGGCCGTGGACACCCATATCGTTGAGTGCTTCCTTCACATCATCGAGTTTAAACGGCTTAATTATTGCCTCAATTTTTTTCATGAGAACACTCCTCTGCTTTTTCGGCATTTGCCTGGCAACAATAAAATCATAGACGGCCCGCGCAGCTTACGAATCGTTACATTTTTTTGACATCACCGGCAAGCTTGACACAAGCCCTCGTCTTTTCCTATAATTATTTTAAAAAAAATTCGCAAAAACTCAAGACAACCCTTTCTTCCCGATTTTGAAGGGAGTTGACAGGCATGACAGAAAAAGTGTTTGTCGGCAGTGATAACACAGCAACATTGATCTGTCCCGAATGTAAGCACACACGCGTTGTGGACGTTGCCAAATACCTGCGCCCGGACGCCCCGTCCAGGTTAAAAGCCAAATGCCCATGCGGCAACAGTTTTGTCGTATCCCTGGAAAAACGCAAGCATTTCCGGAAAGAAGCCCGCCTGGAAGGCATCTACCGGTATTCTCCCGGCAATGCCCCGGGAGAGGAGCCGGAGCAGCAAGGTCTGATTCAGGTCCTGGACATATCAAAATCGGGCCTGCGCATAAAGCTCAATTCCCGCCCCCGTTTTCAGGTCGGGGATCTGATTAATGTGGAATTCCGGCTGGATGACAACCGGCAGTCCCTTATCCGCCGCAATGTTTACGTCCGAAACATCAAGAACCTGGTGATCGGCCTTGAATATGCCTCCCAGTCATCCCTGGACAGTGTGCTGGGATTTTATCTCTTCAATTGACACCGGCTGCGGCTCACCCGATGTATTGCTGCCATATCCGCCTTACCCGGCGGCGATGCTCCGTTAAACGATTGGCGGCAATGGTGGCCGGTTTCTGCTCCAGGCTCAGCCGGTGGACCAGATAACGAAACACCAGGTATGCCTGTTTGAGCATATGCGCCCCGTGATCTCCGATCACGCCGGCAAGCGCCAGACTGTTTAACTGGCGGACAACGTCCGTCCACTGCACCAGGGCGGGGTGGTCATGGGCGTATAGCAGAATCAGGTATTGCACCAGAAATTCAATGTCAATGATGCCGCCCCG
This sequence comes from uncultured Desulfobacteraceae bacterium, assembly GCA_964575805.1. Classification (GTDB taxonomy): domain Bacteria; phylum Desulfobacterota; class Desulfobacteria; order Desulfobacterales; family Desulfosalsimonadaceae; genus M55B175. Next base: position 990 of record CAZNSO010000126.1, on the reverse strand, counting down.
GTCATTCTTTACGTCAAACACCCCTGGCGACCCGGGTTCCAATCGGGACTTGCGCATGCGCTGCCGCATGTCCTCCACCTGCCGGAGAAGTTCGCCCTTTGTGCGGCAGCTGCTTAAAACCTGCCTGCGGATATTCGAAAACCGCTCGCCCACCATCGGATCACCGCCAACGGGCCGGGCTTTTATCAGGGCTTGATGCTCCCAGGTCCAGGCCTCATTGTGCTGATACTCCTCAAAGGCCCCGATATGGCTGACAAGCACGCCCGCCTTGCCGCTGGGGCGCAGCCGCATATCCGCATCATAGAGCTTGCCGGTACTGGTCATGGTGGTTAAAAAATGAATGATGCGCTGGCCGAGCCGAACATAAAACTGATGGTTGTCAATTGCCGATAAGCGCCCGCCGCCGGTATAACCCCGGCTTGCGGCGTGCAGAAAAACGAGATCCAGATCAGAGCCGTAGCCCAGTTCATAGCCGCCCAGTTTGCCATAGGCGATAACGGCAAAGCCCTTTCCCGTATCCTCTTCCGCCCCGCCGGGCCGGCCGTATTTTTCCACCAGATGGCGCCAGGACAATTCCAGCACCGCATCCAGAACCGTTTCGGCCAGGTAGGTAAGCCGGTCGCTCACCTTCATCAGGGGCAGCAGTCCCGCCACATCAGCGGCAGCAATGCGGAGGGTATGACTCTGCTTGAAAACCCGCAGCTCATCCATCTGCTGCTCCAGGTCGTCGGGGGCCGCCCGGCCCAGCCGATGACGGATTTCTTTTTCAAGCTCGCTTTTGCCGAGGGGCACGTAAAGGCTGCGGGGATCCAGAAGTTCGTCAAGAAGCAGGGGGTGACGGCATAAAAAGGCGATAATCCAAGGGCTGGCGGCTGCCAGGCGAATCAGGTGGGTGAGGGCCTCGGGGTTTTCCAGCAGCAGGGCCATATAGCAGGAGCGGCGGCGAATGGCGTGAATCAGTTCCAAAACCCGCTGGAGCACCACTTCCGG
>CAZNSO010000125.1:0-7971 GCA_964575805.1 uncultured Desulfobacteraceae bacterium | reverse complement strand
CAGGAATTGCGGCAGACTGAAGGGGGATTCGATGAATGGGGCTATTATTCCTGGAGCTGGTATAGTCGGTGGTAAAATCCCTGCTGGCGGATAAGCGCCTCATGGCTGCCGGTTTCAATAATGCGTCCGTGGTTGACCACCACGATGCGGTCCGCCACCCGCGCCGTACTCAGCCGATGGGCGATGAGAATGGCCGTGCGGTTGATCATCAGGTTCATCAGGGCGGCCTGGATGTCCTGTTCGGTTTCCGAGTCGATATAGGAGGTGGCTTCGTCGAAAATGATCAGTTCGGGATCGTGGGCAAAGGCCCGGGCAATGGCGATCAGCTGCCGCTGGCCGCTGGAGAGGGAACCGGCCCCTTCGGAAAGCCGGGTGTCAACGCCCTCCGGCAGCCCCATAATAAACCGGCGGCAATTGGCATTTTCCAGCACCCTGTCGATTTCACCCGGCCCGGCTTCGCCTGCCCGGTTGGGAAAGATGTTTTCCCGGATGGTGGCTGAGAACAGGAAGGGATCCTGCATCACCAGGGCGATTTTGGATCGGAGCCCGGAGATGGAAAATCTTCGAATGTCTGTCCCGTTGATGCGGATCTCTCCCTTGTCCGGATCGTGGAAGCGGGCGATCAGGTTGATCAGCGATGTCTTGCCGGCGCCGGTGGGGCCCACGACGGCAATGGTCTCCCCCCCGCGGATGGCAAGGGAGATATCCTTTAAAACGGGTTCACCGGGGGTATAGGCGAATGATACCCTGTCAAAGCGTATTTCCCTGATGGTCTGCGGCACCGGCAGCTGCCGCTCCGGTTCCGGCTCCGGCTCCAGGTCGGTTTCCCCGAGGATCAGAAAAATGCGTTCAGCCGATGACATGGCGTTGAGGGTGATGTTGTACTTCTCTGCAATATCCCGGATGGGCCGGAAAAACATCCGCAGGTAGGAGATGAAAACAACGAGGGTGCCCAGGGTGATACGCTCGCTCAACAGGCTCCCGCCGCCATAAAATATCACCACCGCCAGAACAACGGAGCTCATCAGTTCGATAAAAGGCATGAAAAGGGCGAATACCGTAACCTGCTGCATGCTGGCAGTGAAATATTCATGATTGAGGCGGCGGAATGCGTTGAAATTCGTCCTCTCCTGGCCAAACAGCTGGATCACGGCCATGCCGCCGATGGTTTCTGAAAACTTGGAGTTGATTTCCGCCGTTTTGATCCGAAGCGTCCGAAACGCGCCCCTGGCCGCCGCGGCAAATTTCGCGGCGGCATAAAAAACAAAGGGGAAGATGGCATAGGCCACCAGCGCGAGCTGCCAGTCGATGGAGAAGAGCACAATGGTGATGCCCAGGATCAGGAAAAAGTCTTTCATTACGAAGATGATCACCGAGGTGAACATTTCATGCATGTTCTGGATGTCGTTGGTCACGCGCGTCACCAGGCGGCCCACCGGGTTGTGGGTGAAAAAGCGCACGGAAAGGCGCTGAAGGTGAGAGAAAAGCCGCAGTCGCAGATCATGCATGATTCCCTGGCCGATATACTCCATCAAGAAGACCTGGAAAAAACTGAAGCCAAAATTTAAAAGGATCACCAGCAGCAGGGCGGCGGCTATGCGTCCCAGCCCCCTCATATCGGATGCCCGTATCCGTGCGATCTCCTCGGGCGCCAGTTCGGTGATTTTCTGGTAGCTGATTTGGGCGGTGTCCCCGGAGATATCGAATTTGTCCCGGTGAGCGGTGACAATGGCCCGGATTTTCGGATCCGACAGATCCACCCGGAGGCTTTGCCGGGTCTCTTCGGCCTGCTGCCGGTTTTCACGATAGTCGGGCACGATATAGGAGTCTATGGCCACTTTGGTGATGTAGGGGACAGCCAGTTCAAAGGCCGTGATGGCAATCATGAGGCAAACGGTCAGCAGAAGCAGCAGGCGGTAAGGGCGGACGTAGGGGGAGAGCTTCCGCAGCAGGCGCAAATCCATCGATTTGCCGAGTTGTTTCTCGCTAAAGGGGCTTTCAGTCTGTTTTTGCATGTTTATTGCGTGTTTTCCAGCCGTTGAAGTTGATCTGTCCGGGCATAATATCCCTGGTCTGCCTGAAGCTGGTCGTGGGTGCCGGACTCGATGATCCGGCCCTGGTCCAGGACGATGATCCGGTCGGCAAAGCGGACAGCCGATATCCGGTGCGATGCGATAATAATCGTGCGTTCCCCCGCCAGAGAGCGGATGGTGTCAATGATCAGGGAAGCTGTGGCCGAGTCCACCTGTCCGATGGGATCGTCGAGCAAAAGGATGCGGGGATCGCGGATCAAGGCCCGGGCCAGGACGATTCTTTGTTTCTGGCCGCCGGAGAGCACCACGCCTTTTTCCCCGACCACGGTGTCCAGTCCTTTCGGGAATTCCCTGATGGTTTCCTCCAGGGCGGCCGCCCGGGCGGCGCCGAGGATTTCCGCGTCAGCGGCGGGTTTGCCGAAAGCGATGTTGTCGCGAATGGTGCCGGAGAACAGAAACGGCTCCTGGGAGACGAAGCCGATATGCCGGCGCAGTTCCTCGAGCCTGAATTTGTGGACGGCCGTTCCGTCAATGGTGAGCCGTCCGCTTGAGATATCATAAAGACGCGGGATCAGCTTCAAAAGCGTTGTCTTGCCGCTGCCCTGGGGGCCGATAACGCCCATCACACCGCCGGCTGGCAGATCTATGGACAGGTTGTCAAGGGCGCGGCTTTCCTGGCCCGGGTAGGAAAAGGAGACATTTTCAAAATCCATGCGGCCGGTTATGGACGGCGCGGAAACCGCATCCGGCGCATCCGTGATTTCCGGCCGGGTCTGCAGGATCGTGTTGATCCGGTCCAGCGAGGCCGCGCCCCGCTGGATCAGATTGGTTACCCACCCCATGGCCATCATCGGCCAGGTCAGCAGGTTCAGGTAATGAATAAAGGCAACGAAGTCACCGGCGGTGATAATGCCGGTGATGGTCTGCCGTCCCCCCAGGAAGATCACGATGCTCAGGCTGAGATTGGTGAAAAGCACCATCATGGGGAAAAAACTTCCGGTAATCCGGACCAGCTTCAGATTCTGCCGGATATAATCACCGGAGCTTTGTTCCAGGCGATGGTATTCCGTATTTTCCATATTAAATGCCTTGACGATGCGAATGCCGGAGAAGCTTTCCCGGACCACCTCGGTGAGCCCGGAGAAGCTCTGCTGCACCGTGGTGTAGCGGCGATGCATTTTTTGACCGAATTTACGGGTAAAATAAATGATTACCGGCATGGGGATCAGGGCAAACAGGGTGAGCTTGATATTGATGTAGGCCATGAAGCAGATGGCGGCCAACCCCAGGAAAACCGCATCGGTGAATGCCACCATGCCCATTCCCACCGCCATGCGGACGTTGTTGATGTCGTTGGTGGCATGGGCCATCAGGTCCCCGGTTCTGGCCTGATCATAGTAGCTGGCCGAAAGCGTCTGGATGTGGGTGAACAAGCGGTTGCGAAGCCCTTCCTCGACCACCCGGGAGGTGCCGATTAAAAAGCGCCGCCAGACGAAGCGCAGCACGGTCATAAGCAGGGCGATGAGAATGATTTGCCCGGCATAGACGGCAAGCCCGGCCATATCAATGGAAAGGCCGGTTAAATCATCCACCGCCCATTTAATTACCCGGGGGATGAACAGCTGGAGAACGTCCACGGCCATCAGGCAGATAACCCCGGCAATGATGAGTTTGCGGCGTTGTTGAAAGTATGGCCGGAGCAGTTTGAAAGATTTCATCATATGGTAACATGTAAATTTATGGGTGGACCCGGCAGTGGATTGCATTGACGGGGAGTTTGGGCCCCTTTTTCACAAGACCCACAAATATAGACAAATTTTATTTTAAATGCAAATCTGTTGTGGCTAAACAAACTGAATTCATGTTAGATAATATCTGACAAACGGCCGGTTGCAGCCCTGCTGCCCGGAGTCAGGCCGGAGCCAGGCCGGAGCCAGGCCGGAGATGCTTCCAAAAATTGCACAGATTTGAAAATTGACAGGTTCGCAGAAATGAAGAAAGGATGCTGTTTCAGTTTATGCCTCTTTTTCGGGGTCGTGTTGACCTGGATGTGGCTGGCGCCGGTCGGGATCAGCCCGGCTGCCGCCCAGAGCGGGCATCCGGCGGAGTCCTCGAATGGTCAGTGGAGGGAATCCCCCTATAAGCTGCTGGAGCAGTCCCTTGATGAAAGCCTGGCGGTGGAGCGGAAACAGTTGGATATCCTGCGGGCGCAGCTCGGGGATGTGCAGGAGTATGAGCAGCTCAGCAGGGAGCGTTTGGATGCCTACCGGATCCAGCTGAGCGCTCACCGCAATCTCCTGGTTTTGCCGACCATGGCGGACTATGAGCTTCAGGAAGCCCAGCGCCAGCACATGGCGACTTTGAACAAGCTCTCCGAACGCACTGCGGACCTGCAAAACGAACTCTCCCGCCTTCAAGAATCGCGGGAGGACCTCGGGAGCAAATTAAACTCCTACAGGCAGCAGAAAATGGAAATAGAGCCGGACGCCGGCGCTTCTTCAGCAGTCGCCCAGGTCCGGGGAAAAATAGAAAGGCTGATTGAAAACCTCTCGTCCCAGGAGAAGGTGATCGATCAAATGGGCACCGTTTACGCCGACCTGCTGGAGCGGACCCGACAGATCCGGTCCGAGTATGAAGAGGTGGCGGCCCTTTTCGAACGCCAGCTTGCCGAGCGGGCGGAGCGGCAACTTCTCAAGCGGACGGTCAACCCCCTGAGCCGGGCGGGTATGGAGCAGATTCAGATCGAGGCCGGGCGGCTGTCCGCTCAGGCAAAACGATTTTTTTCCGCATCCTATTGGCAGCACACCGGTGTATCCGATCAAAAGGCCTATACCTGGTTTGTGCTGGTCTATTTTTTGCTCTTCGCCGCCCTGTCAGGCCTGTTGGCTTTTTGCCGGCGGTTTTGCCGGCAGATAAGGGACAGATGCCTGGAGGCCGGCAAATTCTGGCAATATCTGACCATTCGCCTTATCCGCCGCAGTCTTTTCCTGGCAGGGGCGATCCTGTTTATCCATTTTTTCCCTGTCAAGCCCGCCTATGAATTCACCCCGCTGTTTTTTTTCCTGGAGTTTGTGGCAAAAGTGCTGCTCGTGGTGTTAATGGCCCGCTGGGGGATCAATTTTCTGCACGTTCTCTGGGCCGGCACCCAGGACAATTTTCACCGGTTTCTCCACGATAATCTTAAAAGGCTGCTTTACGGGATCATGGTCTTTGGCGTGGTTTACTACGGATTGGAAGCCGCGCTGTGCGAGACCTGTGTGCTGCTGACGATAAGCCGGGTCGGGTTTGAAGTGGGACTTCTGGCATGGAGCGGCGTATTCTGGCACCGGTTCCGGTTTTATGCCAAGGATTCGCCGTTGACCCAGGTCCGATGGTTTGCCTACATGTCTCCCCTGCTGCCTGTCCTGGGATATTCTCTGGTGCTTCTGGGGCTCTTCCTGGAAGCCATCGGTTTCGGCGCCATGGCTGCCTACTGGTATATTTCACTGGCAAGAACCGCCACCGTGCTTATGTGGCTCGGGGTCCTGTACATGGTATTAAAGGAGATTTCCCCCACCGGACCCCGCGATGAGGCGGAGGAAGAGCCGCCGCCGGGTTTTGAGCAGCAGCCCATGCCCATCCGGTGGCTCTTGATTCGGCTGAGCAAATCCGCCCTATTGATTGCGGCGGTGCTGGGGGTCCCCATGGCTTGGGGGGCGCGGGAGACTTTTCTGAAAGATTTTTTCTTTGCGCTCAATTACCAGCTCAAGCTCGGGGAGATGCAGATCAGCGTTCTGGATCTGGCCGTCGCATTATTAATTGTTCTGCTCACCCATACCGTGGTGCTGGTATGGAAGACCCTGCTTAAAGAGAAGGTCCTGGCCCACCGTGAAATGGAGCCGGGTCTGAAGGACTCGATCACCACCATTACCGGCTATCTTGGCTGGGTGATCGGGCTTGTGATCGTTTTTCGGGTGATCGGCATCAGCGCGGCCTCGCTGGCGGTCTTATTCGGTGCTGTGGGCATCGGGCTGGGCTTTGGGCTTCAAAATATATTCAACAATTTTTTAAGCGGCATCATCCTCTTGTTTGAACGGCCCATTCAGGTGGGCGATGTCATCGAGATAGACGGGATATGGGGAACGGTTGCGAAAATCAACGTACGGGCCACCCAGGTCAAGACCTATGACAATGCGGACCTGATCATTCCGAATTCGGATTTTATCAGCCGGCAGGTGACCAACTGGAGCTTCAAGGACGCCCGCGTCAGGCGCAGCATCGCCGTCGGGGTGGCCTACGGCTCCAACATCGAGCTGGTCAGGGAGGTTTTGTACGATATTGCCGCCAATAATTCCGGGGTCTACCGCAGACCCCAGCCGGAAGTGCTGTTTTCGGATTTCGGCGAGAATGCCCTGATTTTTAAGTTGCGGGTGTGGGCCCATATTAATTATTTTTTAACCGTGGAGACCGAGCTTCGCTTCGAAATCGATGAAAAGTTCAGGGAACTTGACATTCATATTCCGGTTCCCCAGAGAGATGTTTATATCCATGGCGGGGGTTCCGCCGCAGTCGAGGGATCCCCCGCCCCCTGACGCGCCCGGGCCTGGAAATGGTCCGGCAGCCCTTACTGGACGGGTTGGAAAAACAGAGGCAATTTATTATTAATAGCGATCCCGGCCGCCGGCCGGGATCGAGGAGCAGGTTGCGAATGACTACACAGGTTGTTTTATTGGCAGTGCTGATGGTGCTGTCAGGCTTTTTTTCTTCATCGGAGACCGCCCTTTTTTCCATCAGCACCGCAAAGGCAAAGCATCTGGCAAAAGAGCCCGGCCGCTTGAACCGCCTGATCATTTACATGAAAGAGCGACCCCACACGCTGCTGACCACCATTTTAATCGGCAATAATCTGGTCAATATCGCCGCGGCCTCGCTTGCCACCGCCATTGCCATCAATTTCATGGCAACGATTGCACCGGAGCGGGCTTTTGGCTATGCCATCGGAGCGGCCACGGGGGGCATGACTTTTCTGATCCTGGTGTTCGGGGAGATTTTTCCCAAAACAGTGGCCACCAAAAATAACGTGCTGGTGGGAAAAGTCGTCATTGTCCCGATTTACTGGCTCTCTTTTGTGTTTTATCCCCTGATTCTCTTTCTCAATCTGATTTCCCGGCTTGCCGGTATGGTGAGCAGCGCGCCGGACGTCACGGAGGAGGAGCTCATGACCTTTGTGGAGTTTGTCCATGATGAAGGCCAGATCAACCCGGATGAAAAGGAGCTTATCAACAACATTGTCAAGCTGGATGATATCAGCGTCTCCGAGATCATGACCCCGAGCGCGGATATGTTTGTGATCGACAAATCCAAAGAGCCGCAGATCAATCGCATACTCAAGTCCGGCTACACCCGCATTCCGGTTATTGAAGGCGATATCGACCATGTCGTGGGCATTGTCAATATCAAGGACCTGTTTCACGAGTATACCACCTCGGCGCAGCATTTAAATATTGAACGGATCATGCGGGAGCCTTATTTTGTACCTGAGATAAAAAAGCTGGACCAGCTGCTGAACCAGTTCAAGAAACGAAAGGACCATGCCGCCATTGTGGTCGATGAATACGGCGAGGTCTCCGGAATTGTCACCCTGGAGGATGTGCTTGAGGCCATTGTGGGTGACATTGTGGATGAAACCGACATCATCAAGCCGCCGGTGGTGAAGATCCGGAACAAGGAGTGGCTGGTGCTGGGAGCGGCCGATGTCTCCACGGTCAATGCCAAGATCAACATGCATATCCCGGAATCACCCGACTATGAAACCTTTTCCGGTTATATTCTTGAACAGATCGGGCGGATTCCCAGGGAAAAGGAACAGATTGTCATTGATAAATACACCATTACCGTCAAAGAGATGGAAGGCCATCGGATCAAAACCCTGATCGTGAAGCGCAAATAAAAAAAGATT
>CAZNSO010000124.1:0-8048 GCA_964575805.1 uncultured Desulfobacteraceae bacterium | reverse complement strand
CCACCTTCAAGGTGCCGCGCGTGGTGGAATTTCGGGACAGCCTGCCCAAAAGCGCAGTGGGCAAAATTTTACGGCGCCTGCTGCGCGATGACGCAAATACCGGATGACACCGGGGGTGATGCGAATCCGTCGCCCTACTCGAACTGGCCTTTAAATTCAATCAAGCTATTTTTCAGTGCTTCCAGTTCGGCTTCCAGGTCCCGGACTTTTTGCTCAAGCACCCTCACGCGGTCATTCAGGCCGGAAGAGCGCGGTGCGCCGCCTGGCTCTTCCCCTGCTTCCGATCCGGTCTCAGGGGCCGGCTCAACTTGCGGTGCGCCGCAGAACAAATGGGCATAGCGGTTTTCCTTGTGGCCCGGCTGACGCTCGAGTTTCGAAACAAAAGGGCCCTGTTCATGACTGATCAATTGGTTCAGCGCATGCTCCAGGGCAGCCAGACCATGGAATTCATACATCCGGGATGTGCGCATTTTCAACTCCCCCGGTGTTTGCGGCCCCCGCAGAAGCAGGATGCAGAGAAGCGCCAGCTCTTTTTGGGAAAAGCCGGCAACTGCCTGCTGCATATTGTGTTCATACTTGGCCGACCGGCTTCCGTGTGTGCGCACCTGCCAGACCAGGTGCTTGTTCCGCAGTCGCCGGAGGGCTTCCTCAACAGTGCTGCTGTCCAGGTTCATTACCGGCTCCCGGTTGCTTTTCTGGTTGCAGCCGTTCACCAGGGCATTCAGGGTTAAGGGGTAGTAATCCGGTGTAGTCATCTGTTTTTCCAGCAAAACTCCAAGAATCCGGGCTTCAACCGCATCAAGGACAAACTCCATAAACATCTCCAATGGTTTTTACGCGGGATACCGGGGATCAAGACCACGGTGCCGGGTAAGAAATTTTTTTTATGCATGGCATGGCATCATGGTTATTTTTACCGTTGAAACGCAGAAATAACAAGAGTGAAGCGCTCTCTGCAAAAGCTGAAGCTGCGGCGGCAGGATTCAGTTTGACAAAGGCCCTTCAATAATTGTAGGTGTCCAGAAACCAATAAAAAAAGGAGGTACCCCCCATGAACGGTGGAAACACATCCCAGGATATTGATTTCACGATTGACCAGAAAAACCTTTACCGGGAAGAATCGATCACGGACCTGAAGGTGGCATCCATCCGGAAAATGGTGCCGGTCAAAACGGACGGGAGCGATGATGACAGCCGGGATCCGGTTTTCATCGGGAATTCCCAGCTCATGACCCCTGAAGGGCCGCTGCCGATTCAAGCCAAACTCTCGGCAACCACCCTGGAAGAGGCCATGAAAGAGTTTCCCGGGGCCATGAAAAAATCGCTGGATGAAACCATCGCCCATTTCCGGCAGATGCAGCAACAGCAGCAGCAGCAACAGCAACAGAGCGAATCCCGGATTATCACCCCCCGCTGACAAGGCCCTGAATGGAAACCGATCAATTTATCCCCCCTGTCTCCGAAGAGCTGGGATTTAAACCCGACCAGGTGCGGGCAACCGCCGCCCTGCTTGCGGAAGGTGCCACCATCCCCTTTATTGCCCGCTATCGCAAGGAAAAAACGGGCAGTCTGGACGAAGTGGCGGTAACCGCCATCCGGGACCGGTTAAACCAGCTGCGGGAACTGGCGGACCGAAAAGCCAGCATACTCAAATCGCTTGAAAAAAACGGACACTTGACCGACGCTCTCAAGCAGAAGGTCGATGCCGCGGAATCCCTTTCCGTACTGGAAGACCTTTACCTGCCTTACAAGCCCAAACGGCGCACCCGCGCGGTCATTGCCCGGGAAAAGGGGCTGGAGCCGCTCGCCCTTGCCATTTTCGAGCAGAAAGGCAATGATCCGGAGTCGCTTGCGGAATCCTTTATAGACCCGGAAAAAGGGGTTGAAACCACGGAAGCCGCCCTTTCCGGGGCAAGGGATATTATCGCGGAGATGATAAATGAACACGAAGCGGCACGCGCGGCGCTTCGTGATCTTTTTTTCGCCAAAGGCGTCATCAAAAGCTGGGTGGCCGGGGACATGGAAGAGAAAGGGGCAAAATACCGCGATTATTTTGACTGGCAGGAGCCTGTCGCAACGATTCCGTCCCACCGGATGCTGGCGATTCGCCGCGGGGAATCCGAAGATATTCTGCATTTTCGCATCCAGCCGGACGAGGACCTGGCACTGGGCATTCTTGATTCCCTTTTCGTCACGGCAGACGGCGCAGACGCGGAGCAGGTCCGCCAGGCCGTTCGGGACAGCTATAAACGGCTTCTTTCCAATTCCATGGAAACCGAAACCCGGATTCAGGCCAAAAAAACCGCTGATGCCGAAGCCATCCGTGTCTTTGCCGAAAACCTTCGGCAGCTGCTGCTTTCTCCGCCGCTCGGGGCCAAACGGGTCATGGGAATCGATCCGGGCTTTCGAACCGGCTGCAAAACCGTCTGCCTGGATGAGCAGGGCAAACTTTTGCACACAGACACCATTTACCCCCACATGTCGCAGAAGCAGGCAGAGGCCGAGAAAGCAAAGGTCAAGGCACTGCAGGCACAATACGGCATCGCTGCCATTGCGGTGGGCAACGGAACCGCCGGCCGCGAAACCGAAGCTTTTATCAGGTCCATTGATTTTGCTGAAAAGCCCCAGGTCATCATGGTAAATGAAAGCGGCGCCTCGATTTATTCCGCATCTGATGCGGCTCGCGAGGAATTCCCCGACCATGATCTAACCGTGCGGGGAGCGGTTTCCATAGGCAGGCGTCTGATGGACCCCCTGGCCGAGCTGGTCAAAATAGACCCCAAATCCATCGGCGTCGGCCAGTATCAACATGATGTGGACCAAAAAGCCCTGAAAAATGCCTTGGACGACGTGGTGACGAGCTGTGTCAACGCCGTGGGAGTGGACCTGAACCGGGCCAGCATGCAGCTGCTGACCTATATTTCCGGACTGACTGCCGGTACCGCCAAAAATATTATTGCCCACCGTGAGGCCAATGGCCCCTTTACCTCCAGGGAACAGCTCCACGACGTGCCCCGCCTGGGTCCCCGGGCCTTTGAACAAAGCGCCGGTTTTTTAAGAATCCCCGATGGTGTCCACCCTCTGGATGCAAGCGCGGTTCACCCGGAGAGCTATCCCATTGTCGATGCCATGGCCGCAGACCTGGGGGTGGATGTCCGAACGCTGATGAAAGATGCCGCCATCCGCGGGAAAATTGAGATCGCCGATTATGTGACCGACAATGTGGGCCTGCCCACCCTCCACGATATTATGAACGAGCTTGCCCGGCCGGGCCGCGACCCCAGAAAACAATTCGAGGCCTTCTCCTTTGCCGAGGACGTTGAACAAATCGCCGACCTGAAGCCCGGGATGAAACTGCCGGGAATAGTCACCAACATTACGGCGTTCGGGGCTTTTGTGGACGTTGGCGTCCACCAGGACGGACTGGTTCACATCAGCCAGATGGCGAATCACTACGTCAAAAACCCGGCTGACATCGTGGGGCTCCAGCAGAGGGTACAGGTTACGGTCCTGGATGTCGATCTCAAGAGAAACCGGATAGCGCTTTCCATGAAACCGGACGCCGCTGCTCAAAAACCGGGGGGCAAGGAAGCCTCCGCCTCCCCTTCCCCAAAAAACCGGGTCCAAATGCCGGCAGCCCGCCCTGAAAAAAAACAAACGGCCAAAAAAGACGGGGCATTTAGCGACGCGTTGGCTGAGGCCCTTAACCGCAAGGGGATCAAAAAATAAACTTGACGAAACCCCCTGTTATCGCCTAAAATAAGAAATTAATAAATCTAAACCGGCCGATTTTCAAGCTTGCCCCGGATACAAGCAAAAAAGGCACAGGCAAACTGCCTGCCGGGCTTTAGGCAAGCATGCGAGATGTTATCTGAAGCAGTGAGGGGTTATGACTGAAAACAACTACCGGGTGGTAATGACGGGCGAGCTCGCGGGAAGCCATACCCGCGAGGAAGTTACCAACCGTCTATGCCGGCTCTTTAAAACAAAGCCTGAAAAAACCAGCCGGCTTCTGAAGTCCAACCCGGTAGTGGTCAAAAAAAACGCCGACCTGGAAACCGCCAGGAAGTATGTGCGGGCTATCACTTCCGCGGGCGCCGAATGCCGCATCGATCCATCGCCAGAAAACACTCCGGCACCAGAAAATACTCCGGCACCAGAAAACACTCCGGCGCCCCAAGCCCCCCCGGAAACCTGTGAAAAGCCATCCGCCGGCGCAACCCCTGAAAGTGCCGAACCTCAGATTGTTCCGATCAACCTCAACCATAAAGCGGAGGAACGGTTCACCCCGCGGGTTCTCGATACAATGGGCGCATCCGGAGCCGGCCTGGATTTCAATATTTCAGAGTTCTCCGACATCCCCTATGAGCAGCTGGCCGCCATAACCGCTTATACGCACAACGGCACCGATTTCCTGCTTGTTTTCACCAAAGCCGCAAACCGCCCCTTCTGCTGCGCCATCGACAATATCCGCTACCCGGATTTTCCCATCAAGGCCCTGCCGAAAACGACAGCTTCCTTCCGGAATTTTCTTTTTTTTCTCTGCCGGCAGAACCCCGGCCTGGTGATTGAGGAAACCACTTTCGATTTTTTATCCGGAAACACCCTGCAAGCCCTCAACTCCGCACAGCCGGAAAAGCTTGCCACCAGCATGGGGAAACTCCTGGAGTCCGGAGATATCGCCGCCCAGACATGACAGCTTTTCAGCAGCTTAAAGATCCGGCACGGTTTCCGGGTAAACCTGGCCCGTGGAACTGATTTTAAACACGTAAATCAGGCCGGGACGGAGCCTCTTGTAAACCGCGGTTCCATAAATCGCCTTGATACCGTATTCCTTCAACGCATCCGGATCATTGGCAAGGCCCCAGATGGCATCCCAGAACATCTCCTGCTCGTCTACAGGCAGCTCGCTCAAAAAATCAGCGTAACGCTCAGGTCTGCGGGAAGCCCGCTCAATCGGATACCCCTCGGATGGCGCCATCTTTTCCCCATACACGCGCCGCCACAAATACAGGGCCCGCTTTCCCTCCCCCATGACCATTTCATCGGAAAAGACGACGATCAGGGCATCAAAATGAATGACATCCCCTTCAATGGTGTACTGCCGCCGCAAAACGGTTTCCAGTTGGTTATCCCTTGCGGTTTCAACAAAGCGAAGCGTGGTATAAAGCCTTCCGTTTTTCTCCTCCTGGGCGATCACCTTGGCATATCCGATCTGGTCGGACTGGGTTAAATTCGCAATCGCCTGCTTGAGCCGCCGATTGTTATCAAACAGGTCGTGAATGGTCTTGCTGCCGTAAAACAGGGCGCCGCCGAAGACCCCTGTCAGAATCAGCAGAAGAATAACCACCACCCGGAAAAATACGGCCCCGCTGTCCGGTCTCATCCGGTCCGACCCCATACGCTTGCCCCCGGTTTTATATAGATCTTGGAAATACTTGCGAATTCCCTTTACTTGACAATTCGGATAAATCAAATATAATCAGTTTTTGATACCATATACCATCCCGTCATGCTGAGTCAACAATTTATCCAATAACAACAAGGCGTTAAAGTCTGACAAAAACAGTGAACACACATTCCGACAATTGCGGCTGCCTGCTCTGCACGAAAAACGGGCGTGCCGGTTTCATCAGCACCCGTATCGCCGGTACGGACGGGGTTTCCCTGGAAACCCTGAAATGGGTCAGCGTCCTTGAAAGACAGGGCATAACGAGTTGTTTCTTTGCCGGCGAGCTTGAAACACCATCTGCGCGGTCCTATTTGTGCGAAAAAGCGCATTTCAAAAACCCTGAAATCCGTTTTATTTTCCGCAACGCTTTCGGCCGGCGGCAGCGGAAGCGTTCCCTGACCCTGCGGATTCACGCGATCAAGGAGGAATTAAAGGATGAGCTATACCGGTTCATCAAAAAATTCAAAATCAATTTGCTGATCCCTGAAAATGCCATTACCATCCCCTTGAACATCCCGCTGGGACTGGCCATAACGGAGCTCGCTTCCGAGACCGGCATACCGGTGGTTGCTCACCACCACGATTTTTTCTGGGAACGAACCCATTTTCTCACCAACGCGGTGTGGGAATACCTCAACATGGCCTTCCCCCCGCGCCTGCCCAGCATACATCACGTGGTCATCAACTCTTCGGCCGGCAACCAGCTGGGACTGCGCACCGGTGCTTCCGCCACCACCATACCCAATGTCATGGACTTTGCCAATCCCCCGCAGCCCCCGGACGAATTTGCATCCGATTTCCGGTCCGCCTTCGGCATCAAGCCCGACGAATTTTTAATTCTCCAGCCCACCCGGATAATCAAGCGCAAAGGCATCGAGCACGCCATTGAACTGGTGAGCCGCCTGGGAATGAAGGCCACGCTGGTCATTTCCCATGCCTCCGGCGACGAAGGATTTGACTATGAAAAAAGAATCCGCGAGTATTCAAAGTACATGAAGGTGCATACGATATTCATTTCCCGGCGCATCGACGAAAAACGCGGATACACCCCGAAAGGCCAGAAGATCTACACCCTTGCGGATGTGTACCCCCATGCGGACCTGGTTACCTATCCATCCAACTTTGAAGGTTTCGGCAATGCCTTTCTCGAGGCCATCTATTATCGCAAACCCATCGTGGTCAATGCCTATTCCATCTACTCCATAGACATCAAGCCGAAAGGGTTCCAGGTTATTGAACTCGACGGGTACGTTGACCAAAAAGCCCTTGATCAGACCAAAGCCGTGCTGACGGATGCGGCTTATCGCAGCAGGATGACAGCTCATAACTACGAAACGGCCGGCCGGTTTTACTCATTTTCCGTTCTCGAGCAGAAACTTGCCGGCGTTCTCCAATCCGTGGGTCCGCTCCCGGATTGCCACACGAATGACAAACCAGCGGCCAAATCGAAATAACATGCTCAGCGAGCTCACGATAAAAAATTTCGCGATTATCGATGACCTGACGATCCGGCTTTCCGGGGGGCTGAGCATCTTCAGCGGGGAGACCGGGGCCGGCAAATCCATCATTATCAACGCCGTCAACCTGGTTTTAGGCAGCCGGGCGACCGCCAGAATGATCCGCACCGGTGAGGAAACCGCCGAACTGGAGGCCCTGTTCCATCTCCCTGAGAACAGCCCGGCGCTTGATGTGTTGGCGGCCCACGGCTATGAGCCCGGCGACCAGTTGCTCATCCGGCGGATTATTTCAGCCGGCAACCGACACAAAATCTATATCAATGACCGGCTGGCCACCATGCAGCTGCTCAGCGCCGTCACCGGCAATCTGGCCGCCATCTCCGGGCAGCACGAACATCAGCGGCTGCTCAAAGAATCCCGGCACCTCTTGCTCCTGGACCAGTTCGCCGGCCTCATGCCCCTTCGCGATGAGGTTTATCACTGCTATCACGCCATCCTCCCCTTGAGCAGGGAACTGCAAAACCTCAAGGAGGCCAGACAGCACCAGGGCGAACACATTGAGCTGCTGCGGTTTCAAAAGCAGGAGATCGAGGATGCTGCCATTGCACCGGGCGAAGACGAAGAGCTCAAGGAAGAGCAGGCCCGGCTGAAAAACGCGGAAATGCTGTACCAGACCGTCTGCACCGCTGTTGAGACCCTCTACAGCGGCGACGGTGCCGTTGCCGAACGGCTCTCGGAAATCTGCAAATCCCTTGACAAAGCCGCCGGCGTCGATTCCGGGCTGGCAGCCCCGGCTGAGACACTGGCGGATACAGCCATCCGCATCGAGGATGTGGCCGAGCAGCTGCGATCCTATACGGACGGTATCTGTTTTGATGAAAGGCGCCTTGAGGAGATTGAAACCCGGCTCGACAACCTGACCCGGCTGAAACGTAAATACGGCGGCAGCCTCGATGCGGTATTGGGGCACAAGGAAAACATTGAGCAGGAGCTGGCCGGCCTGGAAAACCTCTCGGACGCCATTGCCGAAACGCAAAGCCGCCTGAAGCAGGCGCATGAGCGAATCACCGGTTTATGCCGTGAACTTTCCGACAAACGAAGCCGGGCCGCGGAGCAGCTCGCCCGTAAAATCGAATCCG
>CAZNSO010000123.1:0-8071 GCA_964575805.1 uncultured Desulfobacteraceae bacterium | reverse complement strand
CGGACTACGAATCCGTAGGTCGCAGGTTCGAATCCTGCCGGGCGCGCCAAAAAATCAAGCGGTTATGAAATGTTTCATAACCGCTTTTTTGATGCCCCTCCCAGAGCAGCTGAATTATTCATTTTTGCATAATTTTATAGGCATCCGCGCCATCTCCATGGCGGACTGAGTTCCCATCCCGCAGGGCAGCCCAAGCGCAGCGTGTCCGCCCCACGTGGCTCAGGCACGGAGACCGGCTGCGTCCTGAAAAAAGAAAGAGACCCGGAACGCCAGGCACAGGGGGGATCCAAAGGCGTGATCTTGACAAATGGCTCTCCGGCGGCCACCTCGGAATAAAAAGGCCGCAAATGTCAGAGTAAAACATTTGCGGCCATTTTGGCTTGTAAAAAAACAAACCATGCTAATCTTCTGGAATGGTGCCGAAGGGGAGATTTGAACTCCCACGAGGAAACCCTCACTAGACCCTGAACCTAGCGCGTCTACCAATTCCGCCACTTCGGCACAAGCTGTTAAATCTGGCATTGATTTAACTGAAGTTTTTTTATATATAACGTTTACCAGTAACTGTCAAGATCATAATTGAAAAAAAACAACCGGACCTTTTGCTTATGGAACTGATCACGGATCTGGATGAAATAAAGACCCCCTACAAGAATGCGGTGGTGACGATAGGGAATTTCGACGGGGTGCACAAAGGGCACCAGGCCATTCTCCGGCAGGTTATCGCGCAGGCTGAAGCAATAAACGGAACTTCCGTGGCGATCACATTTGAACCGCACCCCCTGAAGGTTTTAAGCCGCAGCGGGGCACCGCCTTTGATCACTATGTATGAGCAAAAAGTGGAATTAATGGCCCAGACCGGCATCGACGTGCTGATCTGCACGCCCTTTACCCAATCATTCGCGGCCGTATCCGCCCAATCTTTTGTGGAAGATATACTGATCCACAAAATCGGCATGAAGGCCATTGTCATCGGTAAAGACTACAAGTTCGGCAAAAACCGCCGGGGCAGTGTTTCGCTGCTGCAGGATTATGCCGGGATTTACCCCCTGGAGGTGATCGTTGCCGACTGGATCCCCATCTCCCACCAGAACCTGGAACGCATCAGCAGTACCCGGGTCCGCGAAATCGTCATGGAGGGCCGGGTTGAGGATGCCTGGCATCTGCTTGGCCGGTATTACCAGATCCGTGGGGAAGTTGTCACCGGCCGTCAGCGTGGGGGGCCCATGCTTGGATTCCCCACCGCCAATATCCAGATCGTTGATGAGCTCTGTCCAAAAATGGGGGTTTACGCGGTAACGGTGCAATGGCGGGAGAAAACCTACAAAGGGGTGGCCAACATCGGTTATGCCCCGACCTTTGATGATCACCTGTTTACGGTGGAAGTTCATTTATTCGATTTTAACAAGGATATCTATGGTGAGACCATCAGGGTCAATTTTATCAAGCGTATTCGAGATGAAAAAAAATTTTCCGGTCTTCAGGAATTGTCAGGCCAGATCAGCAGGGATATCGAGGATGCCAAAACCATTTTGAAACTTACGTGATCCGGCCTTTTTCAGGAGACCGTCGCCAAGGCTATGAGATACAGTAAAAAAGGAAGTTCCCATGATTCTTGAAATATTGACCTACCCCGATGAATTCCTTCTACGGCCGACAAAACCGGTGGAAACAATAGATGAAACCATACAGGAAATTATCGAAAATATGGCGGCGACCATGTATGAGGCCCCGGGTGTTGGGCTTGCCGCTGTTCAGGCGGGTATCGATAAAAGCATTATTGTCTATGACCCCGAAGCTGATGCGGAAAAAAGAGATTTTCACGCTTTAATTAACCCCAGAATCATCTCCAGCAGCGGCGAGACCCTGTCGGAGAACGAGGGATGCCTGAGTGTCCCGGATTTTCGGGCAGATGTGCGGCGGGCCGAGACGGTCGTGGTAGAAGGACTGGACCGGGAGGGCAAACCGGTGCGCATTGATGCGGATGGCTTGCTCTCCGTGATTCTGCAGCATGAGATTGATCACCTGGCGGGAATTCTCTTTATCGACCGGATCAGTGCATTAAAACGTCAACTGTATAAAAAACGACGAAAAAAGGCCCTTAAACGCAATGAGTCCTAAGCTCAAAATTATATTCATGGGTACACCGGAGTTTGCCGTCCCCTCCCTTTCGGCACTTTGCGATATGGATGTTGCGGTGCCGCTGGTGGTCACCCAGCCGGACCGGCCCAAGGGACGGGGCCGCAAACTCATGCCGCCGCCGGTAAAAACAGCGGCTCAGACGCTAGAGTTTGAAATATGCCAGCCCGAGACCGTGAAAAGCGATGCGTTTTATCAGGACATCGCCCAACGGCGGCCGGATTTATTGGTGGTGGTGGCCTACGGCCGGATTCTGCCCAAACGGCTTCTTGAAATACCGGTTTACGGGGCTGTCAACGTGCATGCCTCCCTGCTTCCCAAATACCGGGGGCCGGCACCGATTCAGTGGGCCATTATCAATGGCGATTCCGAGACCGGTGTGACCACCATGCTCATGGACGCCGGGCTTGACACCGGTGAGATCCTGATGCGTTCACCCATGGCCATTCATCCGGAGGACACCGCCGGCACACTTCATGACAAACTCGCTTACGCCGGCGGGGATCTGCTCAAACAGACCATTACCGCGATGGCCGTGGGAACCCTGCGCCCCATGCCGCAAAACCATGGAGAAGCGAGCTATGCCCCGCTGTTGAAAAAGTCCGACGGCCGCATCGACTGGCAGGAACCCGCGTCTGTCATCGAGCGAAAAATCCGCGGTTTGAACCCCTGGCCGCTGGCCCACACCTTTCACGGGGACAGGCGGCTGAATATCTTCAAGGCGGAACTCCGGCCCTGCCCGCAAAAAGATGCCCCTCCGGGGACCGTGCTTTCCGGTTTTTCCGGCGAACTTCGGGTGGCGACCGGTGATGCGGCGCTGGCACTTTTAGAAATCCAGGGAGCCTCGGGAAAGCGGCTGCCCGCCCGGGATTTTTTAAGCGGCCATCCCATCGCGCCGGGCACCCGCCTGCAATAATCCGAGCCCTGAACCGAATTTTTGGAAAAGCCCATGATGCCCCAGCCAAAGGGTGATGACATTGCCGCCAGAAAGACCGCCCTGGATATTCTAAACACCCTGGATCAAGGCCGGGAAATGCTGGATACGGTGATGCAATCCATTGCCGGCCAGCCCCCGGGAGGATTCTCCAGCCAGGACCGAAAACTTGTTAACGCTATTGTTTACGGTGTCCTGCGATGGCGCCGGCGCATTGACCGGATCATCGGCCAGTACGTTACCCTGCCGGAGAACAAAATTTCGCCGGCAATTAGAAATATTTTAAGAATGGCGGTGTTCCAGGTCGAATTCCTGGACCGGGTGCCTGATTTCGCGGCTGTCAACACCGCTGTTGAAATGGCCAAGCGTCTGGTGTCTGTCAAATCCAGCCGGTTTGTCAATGGTGTGCTGCGAAACATGCTCCGTAAACGTCCGCTTGACTTCAACTCCCTTCTTCCGGCGGACCCCGCTGCCGCACTGGCCGTGTCGCAATCTTTCCCGGACTGGCTGATCCATCGATGGGCAAAGCGTTTCGGCCTTAGTCAAACAGCCAGGCTTTGCGAGGCGATGAATCAGATCCCACCGGTTACGGTAAGGACCAATACCCTTCGGACCCGTCGGGAAAATCTGGCGGAAGCACTGGAGCCGCTCTGTGACACCTTGTTTCCCACGCGGCATTCTCCCCTGGGGCTTTCCTTGCACGGCCCTGACCGGCCCATTGACCAGCTGATGCCATTTCAGAAGGGATGGTTTCAGGTCCAGGACGAAGCCGCCCAACTGGTCACCCATCTCCTCCGCCCGCTTCCGGGGGAGACCGTGCTGGATGCCTGCGCCGGCATGGGCGGCAAAACCGGTCATATCGCTCAGCTCATGGAAAACACGGGCATTTTGGTTGCAGTTGACAAAGCACCGGGAAAACTCAAAAAACTTGAAGATGAGATGCAGCGGTTGGGAGTCGTAAATGTAAAAACCCGGCAAATGGACCTTGAAGCCCCGCAGTGGCAGAACATGCCGGCCGCCTTTGACCGTATCTTTTTGGACGCCCCCTGCTCCGGTACCGGTGTGATCCGCCGCAACCCGGACATCAAATGGGCGGCGGCAAAAAAAGACCCGGGGCGTTTCGCCGGTCGTCAGTTGGCCTGCTTGCAGGCACTGGCCCCGTATGTGGCCCCTTCCGGAATTCTTGTCTATGCCGTCTGCTCCATGGAGCCTGAAGAAAATGAAGCGGTTGTTGAAAAATTTTTGAAAACTCATCCGGAATTTGTCAAACTGACCGATTCAGCGGATCGTTCTCCCGAGCTGAGCGCGATCATGGATGAAAAGGGGTATTTCCGCAGTATTCCCCATCTCCATCAAATGGACGGCTTTTTTGCCGTCGGACTGAGAAAAGGCTGATGACCCGATCGGTTTTAAAATTTCTGCTTTTGTTAATGGTTTTTTTCGCAATAGCCGGCGCAAGCGCCTATCTCACACTGACCTTTATTATCGAAAGCGAGGAAACGGTTGTCGTGCCCGAACTTGAAGGCAAAGACGCCGTGGCCGTACTGGAACTGTTATCCGGCCTTGAATTAAACACCAAGGTCAAAGAATCCCGCTTTGATACAGAGATACCCGCAGATCACGTCATCCATCAGGAGCCGGATGCCGGAACCCCGATAAAAAAGGGCCGGGATGTTAAGGTGATATTGTCGAAAGGGCCGGAAACTTTTTCCACCCCAAAGTTTACCGGCATATCCCTTCAACAGGCCAGGGTCATTCTCTCCAACAAGGGCCTGGCGCAAGGGGTTGTCACCCGCACATTCAGCCCTGATGCGGACGATGGCATGGTTGTTTCCCAGACACCGCCTGCCGGTACGCCGGTTACCCGGAAAGATTCTGTCGACCTGCTGGTCAGCCGCGGCAGCCGCCCGGAGCAGCACCGCATGCCGGATCTTAAGGGACGCGGCCTGGATGAAGCGCTAAAAATAATGGAAGAATCGGGAATAACCCTGGGTGAAATTGAGGCCGTCCATAGAAAAGACCGGGAACCCCATATCATTATTGAACAGCGGCCGCTTTCAGGCTATTATGTGAAATCCGACCAGCCGGTGAACCTGACGGTCAACCGCTGGTCCAGCGAAAAAAACGGGCGCAATGAAGCTGAGACGGACCCGGAGGTCCTGTTTCGCTATCAGGTTCCGCCCGGTGTTTTAAAACAGCATATCAGGGTGGAGCTAAAGGCCTTCGGCACCTCAAGCATCCTTTATGATCAGCTGATGCAGCCGGGCCGTGAAATCTGGGTGTTGATACCGAAATACACGGATGCGGTTGTCTTCCTTTATCAAAACGAGGAACTGGTCAAAACGGAAGTCTACTGAGGCGGTTTTTATCCCAGCCTGCTCAGTGCCAATTCATTTCGAGGTTGAATTATGAAGAAACTGATTGCCCCCTCCATCCTGTCTGCTGACTTCGGACGGCTGGCAGAAGAGGTTCATGCGGTTGAAGCCGCCGGAGCCGACTGGATCCATGTTGATGTCATGGACGGCCACTTTGTCCCCAACATCACGCTCGGCCCCATGATTGTCGAAGCAGTGAACCAGGCCAGCACCCTGCCCCTCGACGTGCACCTGATGATTGAGAACCCGGACGCCTTTATCCCGGAGTTTGTAAAAGCCGGGGCGGATTTGATCTCGGTCCATGTCGAGACCTGCCCCCACTTAAACCGGAGCATCGACCTGATCCGTACGGCAGGCTGCCGTGCCGGCGCGGTGCTGAACCCGGCAACCCCGCTGGAAAGCCTTGACTGGATACTCGAAGACCTTGATTTCGTGCTGCTGATGAGCGTTAACCCGGGCTTTGGCGGGCAGTCCTTCATTGCCGGGACCCTGGCCAAAATCCAGCGCCTCCAATCCATGATACACAATTGCGGCAAACCGATCCGGATCCAGGTCGACGGCGGGGTGAACGACAGAACCATTGCCGGCATTGCCGCTGCCGGTGCGGATGTGTTTGTCGCCGGGTCGGCTGTTTTTGGCAGCAGCGATTACACCCAAACCATCCGGACATTGAAACAACTGGCAGGTGAATGCTGATGCAGACAAAAATTCTTGTTATTCATGGACCCAACCTCAATATGCTCGGCCGGCGGGAGCCTGAAATCTACGGGCACCAAAGCCTTCCCGAAATCAATCAGGCGATGGCGGAGCATGCCCGCAGCCTGGATATGAGCCTGAGCCCGCTTCAGTCCAACCATGAAGGCGAAATCGTTGAGGCCATTCAAACAGCCCCTGATAATTTCCACGGCATTATCATCAATCCGGCCGCGTACACCCATACCAGCGTGGCCATCCGGGATGCGATCGTATTGCATGATCTGCCGGTTGTTGAAGTGCACCTGTCCAATATTTATAAGCGGGAAGCCTTCAGGCACCGGTCCATGCTCTCGGATGTGGTCTCCGGCCAGATAAGCGGCTTTGGCCTGAACAGTTATCTTCTTGCCTTAAATGCCATGGCCGGGCTCATTGAAAATTCTCCTCGCGCCTGAGCGCCTCATGTCCCGGCTGAAAACGCCCCTTTTTTCCCCTGCCGGCATCATTGCCGCCGGATTGCTGACAGCCCAGCTCTTTTTTACCCTTTTTGTCTATCAATCCAACCGCTCTTTATTGGAAAAACTCGAGCTCATATCGGCTGCCGGGTATCTACCGGTCCCGAATGCGGCGGTCATGTCCGGCTTGAGTGGATTTCGAACGGCTTTCTGCGGCGGGCTATTTTTTACCCTGACAGCAGGGGCGGCCCTGACCCTGGCAACGTTTTTTTTCATCAGCCTGTGGCGGCGGCAGGCGGGGAAAATCCGCGCGCTCTCCCTGCCACTCCTGGTCATCCTATGGGCCCTCGGAACTCTTCATTTTGCGGCTGCCGGCCGAAGCCTTCTATTGACAGGGGCCTTTCTCCTCATCCCGGCAGTCACCGCCGGACTTGCGCTTAACAGCGCTCAGCTCGGAAAAACGCTGTCTTTTGGGAAAACGGTTTTGCTGCACGGCCTGGTCATGCTGGCAATTGCCGCCATCTGGCTGCCAAATTTAAATCCCGGCGTTTTTATCAATATCCGCGATCAACTGCTGCTGACCCATCCGGTGGGACGGGCCATCAACTCCTTTTACTATCGTTACACGCTGTATCCGGCTGAATCTTTTAAAGCCCTGCAGCAAAAACAACTTAAAACCGCCCGGATCGCGATAAACGATAGACAATTGGCCGGGCGCCTGGACCAGACCCTGCGGCGGTTTGATTATTTACCGGTTCCGGCACCGCCCGGCACGGATGTGGACCTCAGGGTAAGCTCCCAGGAAAAGACGTTTTTGCTGCAGCAGCAGGGCAAAACCGTTTTACGGATATCCCCCTCCCGTTTTTTCCGGTCGCCGGCAGCCCATCTGAAAACCTTTTCCCAAAAAACCGACCGGCTGGAGCACTTCCGGCAGTTTACTTACTGGAGCCTGATAACAGCGTCACCGTTTTTGCTTTACCTGCTGGTCTATTCCCTGGTCTTTCAGGGGCTGCGCCGGCTTGGATGCAGGTGCCGCCCACAGCTGTCTGCCGGGCTCGTCTGCCTGAGCCTTGCTGCTGCGCTGGCCGTTTGTCTGTATTCCCTGCAGAAAGGACCTGTGGAGGGGTCTGATCCGGAGAAAATCCATGCCCTGCTCCACTCCGGGCGATGGCAGGGCCGGGTGCGCGCCCTGAAATCAATTTTGGCCGGCGATGTGGCAATCAGCAACTTTCAGGAAACCATTGTTCCCCTGAAACAAAGCCGGTGGACGGCCGAGCGCTACTGGACGGCAAGGGTGTTGGGTGAAAGCGATTCGGAAAAGACTTATCAGGCATTGATCCAATTGCTTAAGGACCCCCACCCCAATGTGGTCTGCGCCGCCCTTTTCAGCCTGGGCCGCCGCCATGACGCTTCAGCCATCGAGCCGATCCGCCGCCGCCTGATATCTTCCCGGCATTGGTATGTCCAACTCTATG
>CAZNSO010000122.1:0-8122 GCA_964575805.1 uncultured Desulfobacteraceae bacterium | reverse complement strand
TAAGAGTAAGAGTAAGATTAAGATTAAGAGAAGGAGCAAGACGGGGAATAAATTATAGGGATAAAGAAGGAAGTGGGCATATTATGACAAAGACCATTGAAGAAGAAGCGGTTGAGCTGGAAGAGAAGCTTTCGTGCCATTATATTGATCCCGACGAGATCGGGGCCCTGGAGCAGTCGTGGAAGACCGATCCCCGCTGGCAGGGTATCGAACGGAATTATACGGCAGCCGACGTCCTTAATCTGCGGGGAACGCTTCACGTGGAATATTCCTATGCCATGGCAGGGGCCCGGCGCCTGTGGCGCCTGCTTCAAACCGAGGACTATATCCCGGCACTGGGGGCGCTGACCGGCAACCAGGCCGTGCAGCAGGTGGAGGCGGGTCTTAAGGCCATTTACGTGAGCGGCTGGCAGGTGGCCGCGGACAACAACCTGGCCGGCGAGATGTACCCGGACCAGAGCCTGTATCCATCCAACAGCGTGCCCGTGGTGGTGCGCCGGATCAACAACGCCTTCAAGCGCGCCGACCAGATCCAGGTGCTGGACTGCCGCGAAGGCGGGCCTTATTGGTTCGCGCCTGTCGTGGCCGATGCCGAGGCCGGTTTCGGCGGGCCGTTAAACGCCTTTGAACTGATGAAGTTCATGATCGAGGCGGGCGCGGCCGGCGTCCATTTCGAGGATCAGCTGGCATCCGCGAAAAAATGCGGGCACCTGGGGGGCAAAGTCCTGGTGCCCACCCGGGAATTTATCACCAAGCTTTTATCCGCGCGCCTTGCGGCCGATATCTGCGGGGTCCCCACCATCCTGATCGCGCGAACGGACGCGGATGCGGCCAGGCTTTTGACCAGCGACGTCGACGAGCGCGACCGCCCCTTTATCATCAGCCGCGAGCGATCCGACGAGGGCTACTTCTGGATTCAGCCGGGGGTTGAGGCCGCCATTGCCCGTGGCCTGGCCTACGCCCCTTATGCGGACATGGTCTGGTGCGAGACCTCGGAGCCGGATCTTGAGCAGGCTAAAAAGTTTGCCGAAGGCATCCGGGACCAGTATCCGGACAAGCTGCTCTCCTACAACTGCTCGCCCTCCTTTAACTGGCGGGCCCACATGGATGACGCCGCCATCGCGAAATTTCAGCGGGAGCTGGCCGCCATGGGCTACAGGTTCCAGTTCGTGACCCTGGCGGGCTTTCATACCCTGAATCTGGGGATGTTCGATCTGGCCAAAAGCTACAAGGAGGAGGGGATGCTGGCCTATTCCCGTTTCCAGCAGCAGGAGTTCGCGGACGAGGAAAAGGGGGGCTACCGGGCCATCACCCATCAGTCCTTTGTGGGCACCGGCTATTTTGACCGCGTCATGAATACCATCACCAGCGGCAAATCCGCCACCGGCGCCATGGACGATTCAACCGAGACCGCCCAGTTCAAAAAAAAGAAGGAGTGAGCGGGGCGTACAAACAAAAAAAATATGATGAACCGTCGCACTTTTCTTAAAATAGCCGGCATGGGAAGCCTTGCATTTACCACGGCCTGCACGCTGGAGAGCGAGAAAAAGCTCTACTCCCTGGTTCATACGCCGGATGACCAGGTCACGGGAAAAGCCCACTGGTATGCCTCCACCTGCCGGGAGTGCCCGGCCGGCTGCGGGGTGCTGGCGAAAAACCGGGAGGGCCGGGTGATCAAGCTCGAGGGCAACCCTCTGCACCCGGTCAACCAGGGCAGGCTCTGCATGCGGGGGCAGGCGGCACTCCAGGGCGTCTACAATCCGGACCGGTTACCCCGGCCGCTTGTCAAAACAGGCGGTAAATGGGAATCGGTCAGCTACGATGAGGCCGCAGCCCAACTGAAGGATAAAATCGACGCCGCGACAGCCAATGGTCCAAACCGGGTCCGCCTGATGAGCTGCCTCGAGGGAGAGCACCTGTCCGCTCTTTTTAATGAGTGCATGGACGCGTGGCAATCCAACCCGCCTTTTTTTTACGAACCCCTTGCCTGTGAGAACCTGAAACAAGCCAATGCCGTGGTTTTTGGCGAGCGTCGGCTCCCTGCATACCGGATGGAGGAATCCGATGCCCTGCTGAGCTTCGGGGCTGATTTTCTGGAAACCTGGCTCTCCCCGGTGGCATACGCCCGCCGGTTCAAGGCCATGCATGCCTATGCCGGCGAAAGAGCGCCCGGCGGCAAGGGGGTATTCTATCATATCAGCCCCTGCCGCAGCCTCACCGCCGCCAACGCCGATTATTGGCTGGCCTGCCCGCCGGGCGGGGAGGCCGCCGTCTGCCTGGGCCTGATCCGGGAGATGCTCGCCCGAGGCCGGGGTGACGCGCTTGCCCCGGCGGTCCGGAAGGGAATGGAAACCATATCCGATCCCTACACCCCGGAGCAGGTGACGGCGGCTGCCGGAGTCAGCAAAGATCAATGGGAAGGTCTGGTCCGGGACCTGACCGAAGCCCGCGCGCCGCTGGTGCTGGGAACAGGTGCCCTGAGCCATTCCAGCCGGGATCTGCAGGCCAACATCGCGGCCAACCTCTTAAACGCGCTCCTGGACCCGGGCCTTACCCGCCTGGACTTTGATCATCGCCACCGCCTGGAACGGGCGGGCGGCAGCGGGGCAGCCGCTCGTTTTTTTGAGGGCCTGCGGGCCGATCCCCCGGATGTGCTGCTTTTAAACCAGGTCAATCCCGTTTATGCCATGCCCGGCGGATCCGCGGTGAAATCGCTGCTTGAGGCCAGGCGCCCGTACGTGGTCTGCTTTTCCGCGTTCATGGATGAAACCGCGTCGGCCGCGGATCTGATTATCCCCCCAAGCCTTGCCCTGGAAGAGTGGGGGGAATACAGCAGCGGCCCGGCCGCGATCTCCACCCTGCAGCCGGCCATGGCGCCGCTCACCGGTGCGCCGGCCACGGGCGATATGTTCCTGAAGCTTCTGGAAAAAGACCGGGCAAAAGACCGGGCAAAAGATAGGACGCGCTATGCCGCCATGAAAAACTACCTGATCGCCCGGCTTGAAAAAGAGGGGCGGATCGAGGGCCCCGCCGACTGGCTGCAGATCATTCGCAAGGGCGGTGCGTTTACCGGGCGGCCGGCCTCCGGAAAGGGCCAAGGCCCGGCTGTCCTGTCCGGCTTTGAGGCCTATTTCAAAACGCCTGCGGCGGAACTCAAAAATACGCCTGTTTTTCTTGCCCTTCCCTCCCTTCGGTTTTTCGACGGCCGGGGGGCCAATCTGCCCTGGCTCTGCGAGATACCGGACCCCATCACCAAGGTGGCCTGGCAGAGCCCGCTGATGCTTCATCCCGATACCGCGAAGCAAGCCGGCATTCGACACGGTGAGCGCGTGCGGGTGAAGTATGGCGACAAGCAGGTGAGCTGCCTGGCCTATGAAACAGACAGTGTCATCCCCGGTGTTTACGCCCTGCCGCTGGGCCAGGGGCACAGCGCCTACGGCCGTTATGCCCGGGGCCGGGGGGCAAATCCCGTGACACTGATCGAGCCGGACCCGGATCCGGATTCCGGCGCGCTTGTTTTTGCCGCCGCCCCGGTGGCGCTGGAGAGCACCGGGGAAAAGGAGCGGCTGGCCCATACCGACGGCAGCATCGATCAGCACGGCCGCAAAATCGCGCTCACCACGACGCCTGCGGCATTACAGGAAAAGCCCGGCCACAAAAAAGAAGGGCTTGCCATGTGGGACTTTCCCCTGACCCTGCCGCTGCCTGAAGGCTACGACCGGCATCGGGATTTCTATCCGCCCCATGATCACAAGGACTACCGCTGGGCCATGGTGGTGGATCTCGACCGCTGCATCGGCTGCAATGCGTGTGCGGCGGCCTGTTACGCGGAGAACAATCTCGGCGTGGTTGGCGAGGAGGAGGTCAAGAACGGCCGGGAGATGTCCTGGCTGCATATCGAGCGCTACGAGCAGATCGATGCCCCGGAGCGCCTCATTTTCCTGCCCATGCTCTGCCAGCACTGCGACAATGCCCCCTGCGAGTCGGTCTGTCCCGTGTATGCGCCCCATCACAACAAAGAGGGATTGAACAACCAGATCTACAATCGCTGCATCGGCACCCGCTTCTGCGCCCAGAACTGCCCCTACAAGGTCCGGCGGTTCAACTGGCTGGACTGGCAGTGGCCCGACCCCCTGAACCTGCAGTTAAATCCCGATGTCACGGTGCGCAGCAAGGGGGTCATGGAAAAATGTTCCTTCTGCATCCAGCGTATCAAGACGGCCCATGACCGGGCCAAAAACGAGGGGCGCATGATCCGGGACGGCGAGGTGACCCCCGCCTGTGTGCAGACCTGCCCGACCGGGGCCCTGGTGTTCGGCAGCCTGATGGATGAGAACAGCCGGGTGTCCAGGCTGGCTCGGGACCCGCGTGCCTACCAGGTCATGGGCTACCTGAACACCAAACCGGCGGTGATTTATTTGAAGAAAGTGGTGCGGGCATAATGGAGAAGCTGAGCTTTGCCGAAATCGACCAAACGGTCTTAAACTCCCTTGAACCGCCGGGGCGGACCTACTGGACGATTGTCGCCCTTTTGTTTGCCGGCGTGCTGCTGGGGGCGGCCTGCTGGGCCTACCAGATCGTAACCGGCATCGGGGTGGGGGGGCAGAACAACCCGGTCAACTGGGGGACCTACCTGATCAATTTTGTCTTCTGGGTGGGGATCGCCCATTCCGGGACCCTGATATCCGCCATTTTGTACCTTCTGCGCGCCGGTTGGCGAAACCCCATCGCCCGGGCCGCGGAGACCATGACCGTGTTTGCCGTCTGCACGGCCGGGCTCTTTCCCTTTATCCACCTGGGGCGGGTCTGGATGGTCTACTACATGCTGCCGGTCCCCAATCAGCGCACGCTCTGGCCCAATTTCCAGTCTCCCCTGATGTTTGACGTGGTGGCCATCAGCACCTACCTCACGGTGAGCGTGCTGTTCTGGTATACCGGGATGCTGCCGGATCTGGCCATCATCCGGGACCGGGCCGCGGGCATGCGCAAAAAAGTTTTCCGGGTGCTTTCCCTGGGATGGACCGGCCGCTACGAGCAGTGGCGGCATTATTCCCGGGCCTACCTCCTGTTTGCCGCCCTTGCCACACCGCTGGTGATATCGGTGCACAGCGTGGTTTCCTGGGATTTTGCCCTGGGCGTGGTGCCGGGGTGGCATACCACCATTTTCGCGCCCTATTTCGTGGCCGGGGCCATTCATTCGGGACTGGCCATGGTGTTAACGCTTATGATTCCGCTTCGGAAGATTTTTCACTATGAGCGCATCATCACGGACACCGTGCTTGAGCGGGTGGCCCAGACCATTGTCTTCACCGGCCTGATCGTCGGCTTCTCCTACGGCACCGAGCAGTTTATCGCCTGGTACAGCCAGAATTCCATTGAGATCGAAACCTTCCGCTACCGGATGTTCGGCGCCTTTGCATTGGAGTTCTGGATCATGGTGGTCTGCAACAGCCTCATCCCGCTGCTGTTTTTTTTCAAGCGGTTTCGGCGCTCCGTGTTCTGGCTGTTTGCCATCTCAATTCTGGTCAATATCGGCATGTGGTATGAGCGCTTCGTGATTATCATCAGCAGCGTGGCCCATGATTTCCTGCCCCATGCCTGGGGCACGTACCGGCCCACCTGGGTGGAGTTCGGCATCATGCTGGGAAGCTTCTCGCTTTTTTTCTTCCTGTTTTTGCTTTTCGTCAAGCACCTGCCCGCCGTCTCCATGACCGAGATGAAGGAGAAGGTCTACGAAGAGGAGGCAGCGCATGCCGGATAAAGGCGAACGGGTCACCGCATTGTTCAAGGATCCGGAAAAGGCCGCCGAAGCGGTCCGGCAGGTCCGGGAAAAGGCCTGGGCCCTGGCCGATGTCTACGGGCCGATGCCGAACGAGGCCATATCCGAGGCGCTTGCCGTAAAGAAAAGCCCGGTGGGCTGGTTTACGCTTGGCGGCGGGATCATCGGGTTCATAACCGGATACCTCCTGGCCTCGCTTACCGCCTTGCGCTGGGAGCTGATCGTGAGCGGCAAGCCGGTGCTGGCCTATATTCCGTTTTTCATCGTGGGCTTTGAGTTCACGGTGCTTTTTTCGGTTTTCGGCAATGTGGTCGGCATGATTCTGACCATGCAGCTGCCCGCCTTTCGGGATCTGCCCGGGTATTCAACCGCCGGCTCGGGCGAGGAGTTTGCCGTGGTGGTGGCCTGCAAAGCACGCGAGCGTCATGATGTGCATGCCTTTTTTGAAAACAGCGGTGCGCGGATCGCCCGCGGGCCGGGTGAGGAGGGGGAATAGGGGATGCGGGCGCAGGGCGTAAAACCCTATACCATAGCGGCGGCCCTGATCGGGGTGGGGGTGATGGCCTTTATCTGGCCGCTTTTGCGGGGAGACCCGCAGACCGCCTGGCAGGCCTATCTGGTGAATTTCCTGCTTTTCTCGGCCATTGCCCAGGGGGCGCTGGTGTTCTCGGCCATGATGAACACGGTCCGGGCCCGGTGGAGCCGCCGGCTGGAAGGTCTGGCCGAGGCCTTTGCCGCGTTCTTTCCAATTTCTTTCCTCCTTTTGCTCGGGCTTTTCTTCGGCCGGGAACATGTTTTTCCCTGGCTGCACCATGACCTTCACGGAAAAGAGGTCTGGCTCAATCTGCCCTTTCTTTTTTCCCGGGATGCGGCAGGGCTTCTCATTTTATACGGCCTGGGCTTTGCTTATCTGTATTACACCCTCTGGTTCAAGCTGGACAATGGGGGCGGGGAGGCCGGAGGCCGCCTTAAAGCCGGGTTGTTTGCCATGTGGCAGCGGGCCCGGCCGGATGCGGACCGGTATGCGCACCGCCGCTATGTGTTCGGCGTGCTCTACCTGCTGGCCTTTGCCGTGGTGCTCTCGCTTATCGGCTACGATCTGGTCATGGCGGCCGAACCCCACTGGTACTCGACCCTGTTCGGGGCTTACGCCTTTATCAAGGCCATTTATGTGGGGTTTGGCGCGCTGATCATTTTGGCTGCATCCCTCCATCTGAGCCGGCGCGTGGCCTTTTCTCTCGATGCCGCCGAGTTTCTGGACATGGGCAAGCTCTTTTTTGCCTTCTGCCTGGCCTGGGCGGATTTTTTCTACTGTCAGCTCGTGGTCATCTGGTATGGTAATATACCCGAGGAGACCGCCTATATTATTGCGCGGACCCTGACGGCCCCCTGGAACCGGATCGCCTGGGCGGTGTTTATCATCTGCTTCATCGGGCCGTTTCTGATTCTTTTGAACCGAAAAATCAAGACCGTGCCAAAGGCCATGATCGGGCTTTGCAGTGTGGTGCTCATCGGGATGTGGCTTGAGCATTACCTGCTGCTGGGGCCGGCGCTTTCCGGTCCTGATCCGGCCATGCCCGTCGCGCCCGTTGAGATCGGCGTGGCCCTGGGATTTGCCGGACTTTTAATGGCAGCCGTGTCCGGGTATTTCCGGCAGTTTCCGGAAGTGCTGACAAGCGCGGCCAATAAAGCCGGGAAAAGATAACGCGTATGGAAATTCTGTTAACATCCGCCGCCCTGTTGACGCTTCTGGTGATCGCCATCCTTGTGGGCACCGGGGGGCACCCCATGCGGTTTTTCACCGCCTTTGGCGAGAGCCTGGGGGTGCTGGTGAAAAACCGGGCGCCGCTTTTGTTCACTGCCCTGGCCACGGTGCTGGGCCTGGTCTTTGTCTACCTGATCTATGTCTATCCCCATAGCGCAGCCGGCATCGAGCAGCCCATTGCCTTCAGCCACCGGGTGCATGCCGGGCATAAAGACATCGACTGCCGCTTCTGCCACCCCTATGTCAAGCGGTCGCGGTATCCCGGCGTCCCGCCGGTGGAGAAATGCCTTTTCTGTCATGAATACATCATTGCCGATCATCCGGAGATCCGCAAGGAGCATGAATATTTTGATACCAACACGCCCACGCCCTGGCGCAAGGTCAATTACCTGCCGGAACACGTGCTGTTCAATCACCAGCGCCATATCCGGAAGGATATTGACTGCACGGCCTGCCACGGGCAGGTGGCGGCCATGGACCGGGTCCGGGGCCGGGCCTTTGAAATGGGCTTCTGCCTGGAGTGCCACCGCAGCCGGGGCGCCACCGTGGGCTGCTGGCTGGCATGCCACAACTAACGT
>CAZNSO010000121.1:0-8128 GCA_964575805.1 uncultured Desulfobacteraceae bacterium | reverse complement strand
GCGCGAAACATCTCGGGAATCATTTCAAGTGCCCGTTCCACGGCAGCCTCGAATGCCTTGCGGCCAATGCGCATGTTTTATCTGCCTTTTCCAGAAATAATGCCGGGTGGCCGCGTTTGGCCATGCCGGCCGCGGCCTGGACCAAGAGAACACAAAGTGTTTTATTGATATCCGTTCCAAAACCGCATGTTTCCCGAATCAAAATCGCCAGCTTCCTTTTTTTTTAAAAAGAATTCCAACAAATGTCAAAGAGCTTGTTATCACGACAAGCCATGTGCGTTGCGATAAAATGGAACCCGAAATGTTTGCCCCGTATTTTTTCACATCCACGCTACAAGTTCTTCAACGTGCTCAAATTGAAGAGGTCTTTCAATACGGGGCTTTTTCATGAGAGCCAATATATTGCCTGACCACCCTCTCACCGTTTCCAGCAGGCGGTATGCCCGCACAGGGCTCCTCAGTATTGTCCGCCTCGTGCAGATCGAAGGAAGATCATGAAAAATTTTGCGACAGGGTTTTTGCGCATGTGTTTATCCTTTTCGAAAAAGGTTCTCTCATTTATAGATACAAAAAATAAGGAGCGTTTCAAGTATTGCAATATGGAAAGGATAATGGATGTGTTTGGCACACCCCTCCCCTCACCGGATCACCCCCGGCCTGAGCTGGACACAGGCGTGTTGCAGCCGGCCGGCGCGGATGACCGTGGATACACCTTGAATCAAAAAATTAATTGTGAATAGCAGATCCAAATTGTAAACTGGAAAAAAGGAGCACGGCCGAATGATTAGAAAACAGATCCCCGTTTTCTTGCTCATCACGCTGGCAGCTGCCGCCTGCCTTGCCGACGACTCGCCGGATGCATACTTTGAGCGCCTCGCCGCCGCGGCCATCGAGCGGACATCCCACAAGGTATCCTACGACGGCGCCTACCGTCCGATCGACTACCCGAACGGCGATGTGCCGGATCATATCGGCGTATGCACCGATGTGGTTATCCGGGCATACCGGGCCTGCGGCGTGGACCTGCAGAAGCGGGTGCATGAGGACATGCGGGCGAATTTTAACGCATATCCGAAAATCTGGGGCCTTGAACGGCCGGACCCGAACATTGACCATCGCCGGGTGCCCAACCTTCAGACCTTTTTCAAGCGGCAGGGGGCGGCCCTGCCGGTTTCCGAAGAGGGCTCAGACTACCGGCCGGGCGATCTGGTCACCTGGATGCTGCCCGGCAACCTCCCGCATATCGGCATTGTGGTTGACAAACAGTCCGCATCCGGCGGGCGGCCGCTGATTGTTCACAATATTGGCGCCGGCCCGGAGATGGCTGATATTTTGTTTGAATTCCCCATTACCGGGCATTACCGGTACAGGAACACAAATGAATGATTGCTCAGGCGGGCGGGCGCTCATGACCCCGGATACCATCCTGCCCCCTCCGAGGGGTTTTGAACAGGAAATCCGACCAGTCACCGAAATTGCCCGGAATGCTATCTTATGCCTATGACGCCATTTTCATACAAATAGTTTCAAAAACAAGTATACCGCAAGCCAAGGTGTACCACCCGGTGATCTATAGGCTAGTGCATGGCCTGAAAATCTTCCTCTTTTGGCATGATAATCTTATCATCAGGGCGACGATGGGTTGCATCGATGGTTTTTAAAAACCGAAAGAGTTTGGAAATGTTTTCAGAAGACTCCTTATGCACAATATCAACATCCATCGTTGTTACTGGGGCACCCTGCACTACTGCCGCCAAGCCACCGACAAGAATAAATTCAACCTCTGCTTTTGCCAGGCCTTCAATTATTGCGCTTAGGTCTATAATTCTGTGATCTTTGCTGTTGGCAGGCATTTCTCAATTCCAAAATAGTGCGTACTGCCCTGTCGTTGGATTTCAGCCTTTCCTCAGGCGTCATCTTAAGGAACATGAAAACCAAGCTTTTATCAACACTTGTATTTTCTTGAAATTCCTCGAAATCATCCATAAACGGCCTCTTTGACAGCCCCTTTGATCAATTTATTGGAGAGCCGAGCGACAAAACTGTGCCGCCCGACTTTTTGGTTTGACACCTGTGGTTTGGTCCTCTTTCGCGCTTTTTGCTATTTCCTTTCGATTGCGAAAATTAACAGCAGCTGATGGCGTATCTTTACGGATATACGGCTCGGCGCTTTTCCTTAATTTTTACAAAAGCCTGGCCGCATCCTTTCTCAAATGACTCACCGGAATAAGGTTCGAAAATTTTCCCATACCGTACCTCCTGTTGTATTTTTAAGCATATCATTGAAAAAACTTCAGGGGAAACGTTTTCATTCTATATGTCCGGAAATTTTGAGTTGCTTAACATTCCGTATGCGGGATACGATACTTTGAAACAATATGATGATTTGAGACCCATCCATGGAATTCGACGATCTCCTTTCCCGCAGCCTGGCCATCGACCTTGAACTGACCCGGAGGGCAAACCGTCTCCGGCACATCGGGGCTGTTTTTCGGGGCAGGAAGTTCGAATGGCCGGAAGCGAAGCTAAAGGACAAGGGGCCCGCGCCTGCCCTGGCGGAACTCGATGCCTTCGGCCGGGACGCCGAATACATCCTGGGGCACAACATCATCAGCCATGATCTGCCGTTTTTGCAGGCCCAGGCAACGGATCTCGATCTACTGAAACGCCCCCTCATCGATACGCTGTATCTTTCTCCCCTGGCCTTTCCCCGCAATCCTTACCACCGCCTGGTCAAGGACTACAAGCTGGTCCGCGCTTCCCTGAGCAATCCCATGGAGGACATCCGGCTGGCCCTGTCGGTTTTCCGGGACCAGTGGGAGAGATTTACCCGGCAGGTGGCCGAGGCGCAGGAGCTTCTCTCCTTTTATCGTTTCTGCTTTCGGCGGGGCCGGTTCGGAGCCTTTTCCGGAAAGGGGATGTCCGATGTATTCGGGTTTATCGGTGCAGGAGAGATCCCGGATCCTGAATCCGCCGCTGACATTTTCAAACATCTCACCGAAGGCATCGTCTGCCGCCAAGCTGCGGCAACCACCGTCAGGGAAATCACGGCATCTGCTGCACACGCCCCGGTTGCGGCCTACGCCCTGGCCTGGCTGACGGTGTCCGGCGCCAATTCGGTTCTCCCGCCATGGGTGCGGCATCAGTTTCCCGAAATTGTATCATTTCTGAAAAAACTGCGCGACATCCCCTGCGGGGCTGCGCCTTATCACGGCACGTCCGCCTCCCGTCCGTATTCTTCCCAGGCGGAAGAAGAGGAAAAGCACGGGGAGGCCGGCGGCATTTCCGACTGCCCTTATTGCGCCGCAAATCACGACCCGGATGCCCAGCTCAAGCGCTTCTTCGGTTTTGACGCCTTCCGGGCGCATCCGCAAACCGAAGGGGGTGAAAGTCTGCAGCGGGAAATTGTGCTCGCCGGCATGCGGGATGAGCCCCTCCTTGCCATTCTTCCCACGGGCGGCGGCAAGTCCCTTTGCTACCAGCTGCCGGCCCTCGCCCGTCACCTGCGCCGGGGCCTTCTGACCGTGGTGATCTCCCCGCTGCAGGCCCTGATGAAAGACCAGGTGGACAACCTGGAGAGAAATACGGGAACCCCTTTTGCAGCAGCCGTCTACGGCCTGCTCACCCCTCCGGAACGCGGGCAGATTCTGGAACAGGTGCGTATGGGCGACATTGCCATTGTCTACCTCTCGCCCGAACAACTGCGCAGCCGTACGGTCAGAAACGTCCTGGCCCAGCGCGAAATCGGCTGCTGGGTGTTTGACGAGGCCCACTGCCTTTCCAAGTGGGGCCACGATTTCCGGCCGGATTACCTTTATGCGGCCCGCTTCATCCGGGAATTCACGGACTCCCAGCACCTCTGCCTGCCGCCGGTCGCCTGCTTCACGGCCACGGCCAAGCCGGATGTGCTCGCTGAAATCACCGGACACTTCAAGTCCGAGCTCGGTCAGGAACTTCGACTTTTCCAAGGGGGCGTTGAACGCGGCAACCTGCATTTCGACGTCCTGCCGGTCAGCGGCCCCGAAAAACCGGAACAGACCTATGAAACCATCATGCAGCACATCGACGGCCAGGGCCCGGCCGGGGCCATCGTCTATGCGGCCCGGCGGCGCACCACCGGGAAGATCCGGGACTACCTCGTCCAGTGCGGTTTAAGGGCCGAAGCATTTCACGCCGGCATGGATGCCAACGAACGGCGGCAGATCATCGAGGCTTTCAGCGACGGCCAGGTTCCGGTCATCTGCGCCACCAACGCATTCGGCATGGGTATTGACAAGAGCGACATCCGCCTCGTCCTTCATTACGACCTGCCCGGTTCCCTGGAAAACTACATTCAGGAGGCCGGACGGGCAGGCAGGGACCTTGCCCCGGCCCACTGCATCCTCTTCTATGATCCGGAAGATGCCGAAACCCAGTTCCGGCTGGGAGGCGCCTCCCAGCTCCGCAAAGACGACATCCAGCGGATTCTTCGCTGCCTGAAACGCTGCAAACAGGGACGGGACGGCGAAATTGTCGTCACCGTCCAGGAACTCAAACGCGACGAGGAGCTGGCCGGGGTCTTTGAAAAAGGCGACCCGGCCGTCGAGACCCGCATCCGCACCGCTGTTTCCTGGCTCGAACGCGCCGGATTCCTCCAGCGCAACCAGAACCTGACCCGGGTTTTTCAAGGCAGACCGCTGGTGCGAAGCATAGACGATGCCAGCCCCCTCATCGACCGCCAGAAGCTTGCGCCGCACACCGCCCGCCTCTGGCGCGGAATCCTCCGGGTGCTGTTCAATGCGCCCACCGATCAAGGACTTGGCGCAGACGATATTGCCGAAGAACTCTTTGCTTCCGATGAACTCAAGCACATCGAACAGCAAACCGGGCTCCAGGCCTCCGAGGCGGTCCTGCAAGCCATGCACGACATGGCCGCTGCCCGGCTTCTGGACAAGGGCCTGATGCTGTCGGCTTACGTGCGCGCCCGGGGAAAGAAAAACGCCCGACAGAACTTCGAGACCGTGGACAACCTGGAAGCGAAACTCCTGGAACTATTGCGGGAAGAAGCGCCCGATGCCGACTCCGGCGACTGGACAAGCCTGGACATCGGCCGCCTCAATCAGCGGTTGCAGGAGGCGCATCCGGCCAGCAACCCGGTGACCCTGCGCAATCTGGTCAAAGGGTTGGCCCACGACGGCCGGGGACTGGCCGGGGGCCGGGGCAGCATCGACCTGCAGTTTGTCGGCCGGAACCAATACCGGGTGGCGCTGCGGCGCAGCTGGAGGGCTGTTCTGGAAACCGCCGCCCTCCGGCGGAACGTGGCCCGCGTCATCCTGGAGAGGCTGGTTGAAAAGGCAAAAAGGGCGCTCCCCGCATCCGGGACCGGCTCGGCAAGCGACCTGCTGGTGGAATTTTCCGCCAATGAACTCGAAGCGGCCATCGGCCAGGACCTTTTCCTTCATTCCAGGGTCCAGAAACCCCTGGCAGCCATCGACCGGGCCCTGATGTTTCTCCACGAGCACAAGATCATCACCCTGCACAACGGTCTGGCGGTGTTCCGGCAGGCCATGACCATCCAGCTCGACCCGGACGCCAAAGGGCGCCGGTATACCGCAGGCGATTTCAAGCCCCTGGCCGAACACTACAAGGAACGCCGGCTCCAGGTCCATATCATCGCCGAGTACGCCGCTCTTGCCACGGAAAGACTCGCCCGGGCCCTTCGCTTCGTCCTGGACTATTTTACCATGCCCCGGGACGAATTCAGCAGCACCTGGTTTGCCGACCGGGAAGAGATCCTCCAGCGGGCCACCAGCGCGGAGTCTTACCGGCGGATCGTGGAAAGCCTCCACAACCCGACCCAGATCGCCCTTGTCGGCAGCCCGGTGCAGGCCAGCCGCCTGATTCTGGCCGGCCCCGGCTCCGGCAAGACCCGGGTGATCGTCCACCGCTGCGCCTTCCTGCTACGGGTCGAACGGATCCCTGCGGCCCGGATCCTGATCATGTGCTTCAACCACCATGCGGCCGTCGCCATCCGCAAGCGGCTTCACGAGCTGGTCGGCAGTGAAGCCCGGGGCGTTACCGTGGCCACCTACCACGGTGCGGCCATGCGCCTGGCCGGCATCTCCCTGCGGGAATACCTGGAATCCCGGGGGGCCGGCGATATCGATTTCAGCGGCCTCATCCGGGAGGCCACGGCCCTGCTCAAGGGGGAAAAGGAGGTCCCCGGCCTCGATCCGGACGAAATGCGGGAACAGATCCTCCAGGGCTTTACCCATATCCTGGTCGACGAGTACCAGGACATTGATCACGACCAGTATGAACTCGTCTCCGCCATTGCCGGCCGCACCCTGAGCGAGGCCCGCCTGGCCATCATGGCCGTAGGCGACGACGACCAGACGATCTATGCCTTCCGCGGCGCCAACGCGGCATTCATCCATCGATTCAAGGCCGACTACAATGCCGGCGCCACGTACATGGTGGAAAACTACCGATCCACGGCCCACATTATTGACGCTGCCAACCAGCTTATCGGCAAAAACCGGAACCGAATGAAAACCAACCAGCCCATCCGGGTTGATCGCGGGCGGAAATCCGCTCCGCGGGGCGGCCCCTGGGAGCGGCGCGACCCCTTGACCCGGGGCCGGGTGCAGCGGCTGACCATTGCCGATGCCGATGCGCAGGCCCAGGCAGCGGCCCTCTTTCGGGAACTTTGCCGGCTCAGGGAATTGGACCCGTCGATTTCTTGGGACAACTGCGCCGTGCTTGGCCGCAGCGCCCAAAGCCTGGCCCCGGTGCGCACCCTCCTGGAGGCTATGGATATCCCGGTAAAACGGAACCTGACAACCGGACTGCCCATCCACCGGATTCGCGAGGCGGCCGGTGTCCTGTCCCGCCTTAAATCTCTTGGCGACGATATCCAAAGGGCCTCGGCGCTGGCCGAATACCTGCCGCTTTCGGATAATGTCTGGTCACAGCTCATGGCTGATCTCCATGCGGCTTACCGACGGGAAACCGGCGATGCCGAACTGCCGGTCAACTACTGCGTCGAATGGTTTTACGAGGCCCTGGCCGAACAGCGGCGGGAGAAGACCATCGGCCGCGGGGTGTTTCTAAACACGGTTCACGCGGCCAAAGGGATGGAGTTCGATCACGTCTTTATACTGGATGGGGACTGGCGGATGCCGGCGGACAAGGCCGGCCGGGAAGAAGAGCGCCGGCTGCTCTATGTGGGCATGACCCGGGCCCGGCAGACACTTTGCCTGATGGAAATGCAGCGCTCCGGTAACCCCTTTATTCAGCACCTCTCAGGCGATTGCATGGTAAGGCGCTCTGCCGGGAAAACCAGAAGGGAGGTTTCAACCGTGCAGCCCCGGCAATACGAAATCCTCGGCCTGCGCGATATTTACCTCGGATACGCCGGCGGATTTCCGGAAAACCATCGCATTCACCAGCACCTGTCCATGCTCGATGTCGGCGACCGCCTTCATCTTTGTTCCAACGGCACCGGGGTTGCCGTCCGCGACACATCCGGCGTCTGTGTGGCCCGCCTTTCCGCCGAAGCCGCCGGCCGGTGGGCGGAGAAATTGCCGAATATTACAGAGGCTCGGCTAATCGGGATGCTCCAGTGGTTTGCCGAAGACAGCCGGACGCAATACCGGCACCTGGCCCGCTCGGCATCCTGGGAAGTGCCGGTCATTGAAATCCATACCATCTGAATTCGGGGGCATAGTAAATACGTCAGGCATGGATTGTATACTCATCTTTGCAACAACAGGTATACATCAAACCAAGGTGTACGCGCCATTTTGAAGGCGGACACTGCGTTTGGTCCGCCCTACGAGAGTTGCAAGGGTTACGAGCGCCTTACGGAGCCCTGCAGGCTCTGTCTGCCAAGGAGATTGAACATATGTCTAAAAATCCATGCAAACATTAATCGCTGCCTTGTTTAATTCATTTTGCTTTTTTGATAAGTATGAGAATAAATATCAGGTTCAAAATAGCTATTGGTGTCCAGATGACTCCCATAAATTGTAATACTTCTTCATTGAAAAAATGACCAGTGAGCAAAAATACAATGCCGAGGAAAAGAAAAATGCTGGCGGAACTTAAAAATCCTATTTTTTGCCATTTATTCATAAATGCTCCTTTT
>CAZNSO010000120.1:0-8296 GCA_964575805.1 uncultured Desulfobacteraceae bacterium | reverse complement strand
GGGCGGCAGGATTTGAACCTGCGGCTTCCTGCTCCCAAAGCAGGCGCGCTGCCAGACTGCGCCACGCCCCGAGCGCTACAGCGGATCTTCAGCTTCGTATGGGCTCTCAATTACCATCCTTTTTTCCATCATGCAAGCCGATAAATCTATCTGTCGCGGAGAAAGGACCGGATTCCCCGGCGAATGCATTCCGCGGCATCCGCCAGAAAATCCGGATCATTCAGCCGGGCTTCGCAGGCCGGATTGGTCAGATAGCCGGCCTCGACAAAAACGGCCGGCATATCCAGTCCTTCTGCCAAAAGAAGCGGGGCTTCAGCGGTTTTGACTTCCGAAATTTCCGGACAGGCCCGCAAATAGTGACGCAGCGTATCCGCCAAAGCCTTGCTGGCCTTGGCGTGGGGGAGCTGGGCATGCCGCCAATTGAAGGGTTCCGAAGAGATATCCTTTTCGCCCGGATCCGCCTTGCCGGTGTTGTTCGCACCGCCGGGAGATATGGCACGGGCCGGATAATAAAAAAGGCCCCACGACTCCGGTCCCACCCGAAAAAAACCGCCCGTATGAATGCTGATAAAAAGATCCGCCTTTCGGTGATTGGCCATGGAAGCCCGGTTCTGATGGCTGACCTCGTAATCGCCCGTGCGCGTGAGCGCCACCCGGCACTCAGGAGCCAAGGCTTTTTCCAGGGTCCGGGCAAAGCGCAAAGCCACGTCTTTTTCCAGACTCTCGCTGACGCCTTCCACCCCCGTGTCATGCCCCCCATGGCCGGGGTCGATGACAACCAAAGGTTTTTTCGCCGCAGCGCAAACCGACGGCGGCACACCGGGAAATGCCAGGAATGCCAGAAGCGCTGTCGCTGATGCCCAAAATGCCAGGTACCGTCCCCGCGGGGAGCCGATCCTCTTCAACATTGCCTAAGCCCTCAATTTTGCTTGACACCGTTATATATTGATATTATTTTAGTCAGGATTTGATGCCGGAATTTATTATTTTTCATTAAATTTCAAAAAGTTGATACCCATTTTCATTATTTTTAAATCCCGTCATCACCTTTTTATTTGAAAAACATCATAAAATCAATAGCGAGAGTGGCGGAATTGGTAGACGCACTGGACTTAGGATCCAGCTCTTGAAAAAGAGTGGGAGTTCAAGTCTCCCCTCTCGCACCAGCAATTTTCCAAACAACCCGCATGGCGGCTTGTCATCGTCCGAGCGATCGCATTTCCCGTTAATAACTGAAGACAAAGGAAAGGCGAAACCACGTCTTGGAAAATCGTTTCCTTGCGGCCCGCTGCGAGGAGATTTAACCAATAGGGGAGGTATAAGGAAGCTATCATGGATGTAACTGTAGAAGAAATCAGCAGCACCAAAAAAAAGCTGCATATCGAGGTCCCCGGGGAAGAAGTGGCCAAGGAGCTGGAAAAAGCCTACGCACATCTTAAAAAAAACGCCCAGATCAAAGGTTATCGGCAGGGCAAGGTCCCCAGATCCGTTCTGGAGAGAAAATTCCAAAAGGATGTTCACTCCGATGTCATCCAGACACTAATCCAGAACACCCTGTTTGATGCCATCAAACAACACGAGCTGCCCATGCTGGGAACCCCTGAAATCGATTTCTCCGAGCTGACCCCGGATCAGCCGTTCACCTACACTGCCACCGTTGAAGTCAAACCCGAATTGGCGGAAGTGGATTTCAAGGCGATGACGCTTAAGAAAACGGACTATCAAGCCGATACGGAAGAAATAGAGAACCAGGTTGAAATGCTGAAAAAACATCTGGCTGAATACCACCCCATATCCGAGCAGCGCGCCGCGGTTGAAGGGGATTACGTGGTGATCGATTACGAAGGCTTCAAAGACGGGCAGCCCTTCGAAGAAGCCCAGAAAACCGAGAATCACACTTTGAAAATCGGCCAGGGTTCCATGTCCGAGGATTTTGACAAGGCCTTGATTGGCATGCAGCCGGGAGAAACAAAGGAGTTTGCCGTTCATTTCCCCGAAGACTATCACAATGCCAACCTGGCCGGCCAGGAGATCACTTTTCAGGTGACCCTTAAAGAAATTCGCGAAGAGGTGCTGCCTGCCGCCGATGATGAAATGGCAAAAAAACTCGGCAATTTCAAAGACATGAGCGAACTGCGGGAAGAAATACGGAAAAACCTCCAGCAGGGCTATGACAAACGCGCCGACCAGGAACTGCAGGAACAGATATTTGAAAAGCTCTTAACAGAGAATTTTGAAGTCCCGGAAGCCCTGGTACAATATGAAATTGACAATATCATTCAGGATGCGGAGCAGCAATTCGCCCAAAACAGCCTTTCTTTGGAGCAGCTGGGGCTGACCCGGGAAAAAATGGCCGAGCAATACCGGGACCTGGCTGAAAAGCAGGTCCGCCGGCATCTGCTGCTGAGCAAAATCATCGAACAGGAAGGCCTCGAAATATCGGATGAAGAACTCGAAGGCGAATACAGCCGCTTTTCTGAAGCCACCGGGCAGCCTGTGGAGACCATAAAAACCTATTACCAGCAGAACCCGGAAAAGCTGGAGGGTTTCAAACACGCGCTACTTGAAAAAAAAGCGATTGATCTTATAATAAATAATGCTGACATACAAACCGAGAAACCCGGAGAAAACCCGGGCGATACGGATAAAAATGCAGATACCAGTGCATAAGGAGGAAATACCTTGCCGTTAATTCCAATGGTCATTGAGCAAACCAGCAAAGGGGAGCGGGCCTATGATATATATTCGCGACTCCTGAAGGACCGGATTGTTATCCTCGGCACCCCCATAAATGATGAAA
Organism: uncultured Desulfobacteraceae bacterium; assembly: GCA_964575805.1. Lineage (GTDB taxonomy): Bacteria > Desulfobacterota > Desulfobacteria > Desulfobacterales > Desulfosalsimonadaceae > M55B175. Next base: position 5,496 of record CAZNSO010000120.1, on the reverse strand, counting down.
TCGCCAACCTGTTGATCGCCCAGATGCTGTTCCTGGAATCGGAAGATCCTGACAAGGACATCAATTTCTACGTGAACTCACCGGGCGGATCGGTTACGTCAGGAATGGCGGTATATGATACCATGCAATATATAAAACCGGATATTACAACCGTATGCATCGGCCAGGCCGCCAGCATGGGCGCCCTGCTCCTGGCAGCCGGGGCAAAGGGCAAGCGATACACCCTGCCCAACGGCCGGATCATGATCCATCAACCCATGGGCGGCGTCCAGGGCCAGGCCTCGGACATAAAAATTCAGGCTGAAGAGATCATCCGCCTGAGGGCGACGCTGAACAAAATACTCGCTCATCATACCGACCAGGATTTAAAACGGATCGAGAAAGACACGGACCGTGATTTTTTCATGAGCGGTGATGAAGCAAAAGAATACGGAATAATCGATCATGTGATCTACAATCGCGACGACCTCGATAAGATCACTGAAACGGAGGCATAGTATGTCTGTCAAAGGCGATGAGAGCAATGAAAACCTGTTTTGCTCATTCTGCGGCAAAAACCAGCAGGAAGTCAAGAAACTGATTGCCGGCCCTGCTGTTTACATATGCGATGAATGCATCCAGCTCTGCAGTGAAATCATCGAAGAGGAAAACATCAAGGATACGGATATTGGCGACCGGATACTGACGCCAACGGAAATCAAAGAGCGGCTGGATGAATACGTCATTCAGCAGGACCTGGCCAAGAAAGTCCTGTCAGTGGCGGTGCACAACCATTACAAACGGCTGGACTCCTCGGTCATCACCGATGATGTGGAGATTCATAAAAGCAATATCATGATGATCGGGCCCACCGGCTGCGGCAAAACGCTGCTTGCCCAAACCCTTGCCCGTTTTCTGAATGTTCCCTTTACGATTGCGGATGCCACCAGCCTGACCGAAGCCGGCTACGTGGGCGAGGATGTGGAAAATATTGTTCTGGCCCTTCTGCAGAACGCCGACTACGACGTGGAAAAGGCCCAGCGGGGGATTGTCTATATCGATGAAATCGATAAAATCGCCCAGATGTCAGACAATCCTTCCATTACGCGCGATGTATCCGGCGAGGGGGTGCAGCAGGCCCTGTTGAAGATCATTGAAGGCACCACCGCCAGCGTACCGCCCAAAGGCGGGCGCAAGCATCCCCAGCAGGATTTCGTTAAAGTCGACACCACCAACATCCTGTTTATCTGCGGCGGTACGTTCAACGGGCTGGAGCAGATCATCCGGAAACGCATCGGCTCCAAGGCCATGGGTTTCGGCGCCAATATCATCAGCCCGACCATGCAGAGCGCCAGTGAAATTTTCAAGCAGGTGGAGACCGAAGACCTTATCAAATATGGTCTGATTCCGGAATTTGTGGGGCGCCTGCCGGTAGTGGCCACACTTCAGGATCTTGACGAAGGCGCTTTGATCAAGATTTTGACGGAGCCGAGAAACGCCCTTATCAAACAGTTTAAAAAGCTCTTTGAAATTGAAGGGGTCAATCTGAGATTCACCGACAGCGCGCTTGCCGCCATCGCCCGCGAGAGTTTGAAACGCGGTGCCGGCGCACGCGGGCTGCGTGCGATTCTTGAAAATACGATGCTCAACATTATGTATGATCTGCCTTCCATAGGCGGCGTCAAGGAATGCGTTGTCGGCGAGGAGGTCGTACTTAATCGGGAAGACCCGATTCTCCTTTACGAACAACCCAAAAAACAGGCGTAATCAGATAGTTCGTTAGCCGGCCGGTACAGATGGCTGTGCCGGCCGGTACTTGACCTCCCGGATATTTTTCAGTTTTCACCCCGGTCCGACTGCCTTTTAGCGCTAAATTATAAAAATACAGTGATAGCAATATGACGAAAGAAACTCAGACATATCGTAATGCCAATGACTTTCGCGCGACGATGAATCTTCCGCTGCTCCCCCTCAGGGATGTGGTTGTTTTTCCGCACATGATCTCTCCCCTGTTCGTGGGGCGGAATAAATCCATCAGCGCCATATCCGAGGCCATGCACAAGGAAGACAAGTACATTCTCCTGGCCACCCAGTCCGATCCGGGAAAGGAGAACCCCACGGCGCGGGATATCAAGGAAATCGGAACTGTAGCCAAGGTGCTGCAGATGCTGCGCCTTCCCGACGGCACGGTCAAAACGGTGGTGGAGGGCAAATTCAGGGCCCGGATACTGGAATTTGTCCCCAATGATGCCTTCTTCGAGGTGTCAGTGGCCACTCTCGAGGAACCCGGCATCGGCGCAAACGAGAAGGAGGCCTTTTTCCGGAATATTCTCCAGGCGTTTGAAGAGTACAGCCAGTTGAATAAAAACATTTCCAAGGAAACAACGGAAAATATCGCCTCGATTACCGATCCCTCAGAGCTCCTGTACACGATTGCCGCCCAGTTCTCCTTTAAAACCAAGGACAATCAAGCTCTGCTGGAGACCCTCTCGCTCGAGGAACGCCTGTCCCGGCTGATCCAGCTGATTCAGGATGAAATTGTGGTTTTGAAAACCGATCAGAAGATTAAAAACCGCATCAAAAACCAGATGGAGCAGAGCCAGAAGAATTACTACCTCAATGAGCAGATGCGGGCGATAAAAAAAGAAATGGGCGCCGATGACAGTGAAGGCGACGAAGTAAAGGAGCTGGAGAGACGGGTCAAGAAGAAAAAAATGTCGAAGGAGGCCGCGGCCAAGGCCCGTCAGGAAGTCAAAAAACTGAAAATGATGACGCCCATGTCCGCCGAGGCCACCGTGGTGCGCAATTATATCGAATGGCTGATTAATCTGCCCTGGTATAAGAAAAGCAAAATCACCACTGATATTGAAAAGGCGGAAGGAATTCTTGACGAAGACCACTATGGGCTGGAGCGGCCCAAGGAACGGATTCTGGAATACCTGGCGGTCCAATCCCTGATGAAAAAAATCAAGGGCCCCATCCTTTGCCTTGTAGGCCCCCCCGGGGTCGGCAAAACCTCGCTGGCCAAATCGGTCGCCCGCGCCACCGGCCGTGAATTCGCGCGCCTGTCCCTTGGCGGTGTGAGGGACGAGGCGGAAATCCGGGGGCACCGCCGGACCTACATCGGGGCGCTGCCGGGCAAAATCATCCAGTCCCTTCGGAAGGTAAACGTCAACAACCCGGTTTTCTGCCTGGATGAAGTGGATAAAATGAGTATGGATTTCCGGGGCGATCCTTCCGCAGCCCTGCTTGAAGTACTGGATCCGGAACAGAACTTCAGCTTCAATGACCATTACCTGGATGTGGAGTATGATCTCTCGGACATCCTCTTTATCACAACCGCCAACACGCTGCCGGATATTCCCCTGCCGCTGCAGGATCGCATGGAGATCATCCGCCTGCCCGGATACACGGAAATTGAGAAATACCACATTGCGGAAAAATTTCTCGTGCCCAAGCAGATTCAGAACAACGGGCTGGGAAAGGAACGGATCAGCTTTTCCAAAAATGCCCTTTTGGCCATTATCCGGGATTATACCCGGGAGGCCGGTGTCCGGAACCTGGAACGGCAAATTGCCTCTATCTGCCGGAAAATCGCCCGGCAGGTTCTTAAGGAAAACCCGGACAAAGGGGTGCGGGTGACGGCCAAATCCGTGGAAAAGTACCTGGGCCCCCCGCAGTACCGGTTCAGCCAGATCGAGAAGAAGGATCAGATCGGTATCGTCACCGGCCTGGCCTGGACCCAGTTCGGCGGCGAGCTGCTTTCCGTGGAAAGCGTGATAATGCCCGGCAAAGGGGAGTTCAATGTCACCGGGAAGCTGGGCGAAGTGATGAAAGAATCGGCCCGCGCCGCGATCAGCTATATCCGCTCCCGCTCGGACCAGTTCCGGATTGAGCAGGATTTTCATGAAAAATACGATATCCACATCCACGTGCCGGAAGGTGCCACCCCTAAGGACGGGCCTTCTGCCGGCGTTGCCATGTGCGTATCCATGGTCTCGGCGCTCACCAAAATTCCGGTTAAGCGGGATGTGGCCATGACCGGCGAAATCACGCTTCGCGGCCGCATTCTGCCCATCGGCGGATTAAAGGAAAAAATCCTGGCCGCCCATCGCGGGGGGATCAAACAGGTCCTGATCCCCAGGGAAAATGAAAAGGATATAAAGGAAATTCCTCAAAGCGTGGCCCGGCAGGTTAAAATCATTCCGGTGGACCACATGGACGAGGCGGTAAACAGCGCTTTTGCCCTAAAAGATGGGGGGTCTCCTTATACTGACCAGCATCAGCGGTTTATGGCTGACGAAGCTGCAGCGTCGGATAAAAAGGAGAAGCCATTGCCCGCCAGCCTGAAACATTGATTTTTTTCTGCTGCCGGGCTTATTTTAATCTTGACACTAATCGGGCTGCCTGTTAGAAGTTGTAATTCAATTTAAAAATAAGGGCGGATAGCTCAGTTGGGAGAGCGGCGGCCTTACAAGCCGTAGGTCACAGGTTCGAGCCCTGTTCCGCCTACCAACCTATAAAAAAAAAATTCGGGGGCGTAGTTCAGTTTGGTTAGAACGCCGGCCTGTCACGCCGGAGGTCGCGAGTTCGAGTCTCGTCGCTCCCGCCACTTTAAAAAAAAGGCTTCAGAGAAAATCTGGGGCCTTTTTTTATGCCCCGGGTTCAGCGGTTAACCCTATTTCCAACCTCATCGCCGGCAATCAAGCCCGGCGGGCGGTGAAATCTTCGGTACGGCTGCCGAAGAGTGGATCGAACTAAAAAATATCGATACCTTAGAGTCGTATACCGGGTTTCCGCTACGCCCTGCAGTACCATGAGCCTGTCGTCGCCAGCTAAAATCAGTAAATACAGGCATCCAGAATAGATAACACCTCGGCCAGAAGAACGCCGCTTTTCTTTTCGACCAGCTTTGCCCCACGGGAGGGGAATCAACGGATTTCACCTGCTCCACCATGACGTATCCGGGGAGTTCGCTTTCCTCCGGAATCGCCACATGAAAGGGCAAATTGCGGAAAGTGTTTGTAATTGGAAATCGATTTGAAATGGCAAAGTACCAATGTTTGCAAAAACAGGTATACATCAAACTAAGGGGTACAAGTATTTTGAAGGCGGACACGCTGCGCTTGGTCCGCCCTACGAGAGTTATAAGGATTGCGAGAGCCTTACAGAGCCCTGCGCGCTTTTGCCGCCAAGGAGATTGAATATTTGTCTAAACAATTTTGCAAACATCAATATTGATCTGCAGGATGTCGCGCAACATTATACTAAAAAAAACCGGGGCAGGTTAAAGTAAAACCCTGTGCCCCGGTTTTTTGCAAGCAAAAAAATCAAGCTCTTTATATGGCGGCAGCGCCCCCCGGCCGAAGCCTCAATTGCCTGTCGGTGCTGGCTAAAAAATATACTCCAGGGTCAAGTAAAACAGGCTGTCGTCTTCATCCGCCTCTTTCGGCTCGCCATACAAGCCGCCCAGCAAAGACTCCGTGTAATCACGGCTGATTTGCTGGTAACCGGTCC
>CAZNSO010000119.1:0-8393 GCA_964575805.1 uncultured Desulfobacteraceae bacterium | reverse complement strand
GATGTTCAGATATCGGAGCATGGATATGATGAACTGGCTGAAGATGAACTAACCGTCAGGGAATTGCTTGCCGGTGTGAAAAATGCCACAACTATTGAAGAATACCCGGATTATAGCAAAGGGCCATGTGTTTTAACCTTGCAGCAAGACCGGTCAGAACGTCCTGTCCATGTAGTATGGGGGATTGCGAAGGGAAATAGCAAACCTGTTGTTCTTGTCACGGCATACAGGCCGGACCCGGAAAGATGGGATGAAAGTTTTTTGCGGAGGCGATAATCATGAAAAGGCGTAAAAAAACCAAATATCTCCATGAAGGCAGCTACGTGGCTGAAATTGAAGTGGAGATTTTAGAAGATGAAGGGGGATGGTCTCCATATATCAGCATTACTGATGCTTACAGATTGGATGACGTCCGAGATGCACTGCGCAAAGGCGATTTGAGCTCGGCAGCAAAATATGGCCGCATTTATGAGCTTCGACCTGTGGCGCATCAGTGAAAAGATTTTATTCCCTTTATTCAAATTGTTTTTGTGTTAGATATCCAAGGGGAGAACCGATTGTGAATCGGATTATTTGCACTGATCAGAACCATTTCAAAGACGATGACACGGTTTGTTATTGCTTCCAGTATACAAAAAAACAAATCGAAGACGATTACAGGGATAGCCGGCGATCCACGATTCTGGAAAAAATAAGACGGGAAAAACAATCCGGCGGATGTGATTGTGTATAGAAAAATCCAAAGGGACGCTGATGCATCGCTGATGTCCGCCAGGTGGTGGACAATATGGTTTAGTTCCGATCAAATCTGATACTTGCCGATTGTTTTCACGGCTATCCTTTCTGAAAGCACTTCTTGCCACGGAATGGAATATTCCCGGACCTCCTGAGTTTTGCACATTGAATCCGCCTTTCCTCAGATCAACCAAATCCGGGATACTGCCTGAGAATAGCCGCAGTGCTCGGGTAACCCGAACCGGTCAATCTTTTTTGTTTTATGTTTTTGAGTGCTTGGGCAGACCGGATGATAAGATCGATCTCGGAGGATGTATCAATTTCATATTTGCCGGTGCTACGAAGGGCAGGTAAAACTTCATGGGTGATCCATCTCTCGAATTTTTTGGCTTTCGGTTTGTATGACCGAAGAATTAGCGAATAAAGACATAGCTCATTGGTACACCAAGTTTCCTGATTTTTACCTGTTGCATCGATGACCGGAAAAGTTTTCCGCTCATCTTCATCAAGCCTTTCAATCGCCTTGTGTGGGCTTCCAAGACCGAGGATGACGCAAACATCACCTACAATCCACCAAGGCTTGCCATCATCAACCTGAACGACTCTGATTGGTTCCGATTCATATTCAAGATGAGCCGCAGCGCAAAATGAGGTTGATCGCAAGATCGGCCAAACAAGAACCGCTTCGGACTCGGCCGGGTGATGTGCAAGCTGGCAGGCATCGCTGAAAGCCCCGTCTTGGTCACCTTCCTGGTAATGAACCTGGAAAGCTGGCTCAAGGCCGCTTTTTTTTGGCTTTTTTATCATTTGCGTATTTGAATCCAATTGTAAGCCCTATTCAGGGGCGACCGGGGTTGTCCGTTGAACTCTGAAACAAGTTTTTCAGGAAGTCCTGCTTTTAAAAAGGTTTTTCAATCTTATTCTTGAAATGAAAAACGGATTCTGCAGAATCGACGATATAATTTCAGGCATCTCGGCGGCGGGGACTTCCTCTTGGCTTTGTCCTGGTGCGATACGAATCCTGCGGCCACGAATATTTGCTCCCGTTTTGTTTGGAATGACTGTGTTTCCGGCCATAGTGCCATCAGAAAAGAGACATTGCGTTCGGGCAATGGCTGTGCGGGGAGGTGCTCAAAAAAGAAGGCTATTCCTCGGCCAATGAACAATAAACCGATAGCCCATGGGAAGTAAACTCGACATTCTCATGGGATTTAAGATCCAAAAATTTGCAATTACCTTCAGTCAGGAGGATTCTATGACACTCAATAGCAGGCAAAGCCGCCCGGACGCGGGGTGGCAATTCGATAACACCTATGCCCGGCTGCCGAAGGTTTTCTACGCCCGGCTCGACCCTGTTCCGGTTCGTGAGCCGAAACTCGTGGTCTTTAATGGTGATCTGGCACGGACTCTCGGGCTGAATCCCGATGCACTAAAAGACCAGGAGGGCGCCTCTATCTTCTCTGGAAACATTATCCCGCAAGGAGCCGAGCCTCTTGCCCAGGCTTATGCGGGGCATCAATTCGGCTCTTTCACCGTCTTGGGCGACGGAAGAGCGATTTTGCTCGGAGAACACGTGACACCCGAAGGGAAGCGTTTTGACATTCAGCTCAAAGGCTCGGGCAAGACCCCCTTTTCACGACAGGGGGACGGCCGGGCGGCCCTGGGCCCTATGCTTAGGGAGTATATTATCAGCGAGGCCCTTCATGCCCTCGGGATACCTACGACCAGAAGTCTTGCTGTCGTCACCACGGGGGAGCCGGTGTACCGGGAAACAGCCCTTCAGGGGGCGATTCTCACCCGAACGGCATCCAGCCACCTGCGCGTGGGCACTTTCGAGTATGCGGCGGCAAGGGCCAATCCCAAAGAGCTCCGCACCCTGGCCGATTACGCCATCCATCGCCACTTTCCTGATTTGACAACGGATACAAATCCATATCTATCCCTGTTTGCTGAAGTTTTGGAAGGCCAGGCATCCCTTGTGGCCAGATGGATGCTAGCTGGCTTCATCCACGGCGTAATGAATACAGACAACACGGCCCTTAGCGGTGAAACCATCGATTACGGCCCCTGCGCATTCATGGACGCTTATGACCCGAATACCGTCTTTAGCTCCATTGATATCCAGGGCCGATACGCCTACGGTAGACAACCGCAGATCGTTCAGTGGAACCTTGCCCGCTTTGCCGAGGCCCTCTTGCCGCTCATCCACGAGGACCCGAAAGAAGCTGCGGAAATGGCAAAAGAGAAGCTATCACGATTTTTTGACATCTTTGGCCACCACTGGCTGACGGGAATGAGAGCCAAGCTCGGTTTAATGACCCAGGAGCCTGAGGACAGCGGCCTTGCCGAAGACTTGCTCGATATGATGCATCGTTTCGGGGCAGATTACACCAATACTTTCCGCGACCTGGGCTCGGCTTCCTTGCCGGATGACACCATGTACCAATCCCGGGATTTCAAAGAATGGTACGGACGCTGGCAGGCCCGGCTTGAAAGGCAGCCCGATTCCAGGGAGGCATCCCGCCGGGTCATGAAAACTTTCAACCCGGCAGTCATTCCCCGCAACCACCGGGTGGAAGAAGCCCTGGAAGCGGCAGTGGCGCACGATGATTTCACGGTCATGGAAAGACTGCTGGAGGTCTTGTCCCGACCTTACAGACAACCTCCTGAAGAGGCCGGCTATCATCTGCCCGCACCCGCCTCGGCAAAGCCCTATCGAACATTTTGCGGAACTTAGAATCACCCCCTGCTGCCAGCGGCGGCGTGAAAATGTATTAAAAATGGCGGTTTCAAAATGCAATAGGTTGAACTCTTCGGCTTTGTATGATCACAAGCAAATATTTTTCAATTCTTTCAATTCCCCCGGTGGTTGAACGCCGGAACCGAGGGCTTCGGCCCCGGCACGGCCCCGGCATCAATAGAGTTATTATGATTCGATCCGGTCTTTCATGCGATAGCTGGGCCCGGGTGTCAAAGCTTGAATTATGAATTAATTTTCTTTTGATCCTTATTTCTAATTCACAATTCAAGCTTTGACACCGCATTGACACCGCATGCAATTTCCTGGCGGAGCTGCCGGGGGAGGCCGCATACGCCCACGGTCAAAGTAAAGAAATTCGAACTTCGGGATGGACAGCAGGCTGATTCTTCTCAGGAACAGATAAATTCTCTGAGTGCCCTGTCCCGGATTTCAAAAGGCTCAAACAGCATGGAATAATGATTGCTGCCGGGGATATCCACGCGCTCGGCCGAAGGGATCTCTTCGGCCATGTGTGCCGCGACATCTTCCGGCAGCAGTAGATCATCAGGGGCCATCATGCCCTCGGTGGCCCGCAGGATCAGCACCCGGCAGGAAATGTCCTTATAATGATCCCCGATCCGAAACGCTTTCATATTGGTCAATTCTTCCTGGATTCCCTCCGGATAGACCCTGGAGCGCACGCCGCCCTCGACCGCTTCGATTTCATACTGGAAATATGCATCCAGATATTCGTTCCAGGCCTTAAAGAACGGGGCCCGCTTCAGTGTTTCCATGTAGTTTTCATAACTGGGAAAAACCTTACCCAGGCGTTCCAGGGAGAGCTTGATCCCGGCCACCACTTTCTCCATCTGCGCTTCTGACAACTGCCCCGCCCCGTCGACCAGCACCGTCTTCTCAACCATCCCGGGCCGCGTGGCGGCAAAATAAGCGGCAATCGAAGCCCCAAGGGAATGGCCCATGACAGTGACCTTTTCGAGCCCGAGATCTCGGACAACAGCTTCAATATCCCGGCAGTGGTGCTCGATGGAATACCCCGTCTCAGGCTTTTCTGAAAACCCCCGCCCCCGCAGGTCCATGGCCAACACCCGTTTTTCGGGGCTGATGGTTTGTGCAATGCGATCCCAGCACCGGCAGTTGGCGGTCAGTCCATGAATACACAAAACGCTCTTACCCTCTCCCGGCCATTGCGCCAATTGAATCGCTACGCCATCCCCCCGGGCTTTAACAAACTCCGGAATCCTGTCCATAACAGTCCCCCTGTTTTCGATGGATATACATTTTCGGGCTCCCGTTTTCAGGCGCCCATTTTGGCACAGTAATAAGGTGTCATGTTTTTTGACAATATTAATGTTTTTATATATATATTCACAATAAACAAAAATCACATGGAACAGGCAAGTAAAGCAACCTCAAAAGGTCGAGGTTCTTATGGAAAAAAAACAATTGGAAATTTTACGGGAATTTGCGGATAAAATCCGCCACAGATACCCGGGGGCCAGGATTTGGGCGTTTGGTTCCCGCGCAAGAGGCGACGAAACCGTTGATTCTGATTTGGACATATGTGTGGTGCTTCCGCAAATGCAGGCGGATGACCGGATCGAAGTCAGCGATATTGCCTGGGAAGTAAGCCTGGATCACGATTTGCATCTTTCCACAGTGGTGGTTTCGGAAAAAAATTTTGAAAAAGGCCCTGCGGCAGCGAGTCCTTTTCTCCTGGCAATTCAAAGAGAGGGCGTGGCTGCATGAGCAAAGACCTTGACCTCATGAGTTTTTGTAAATACCGCTTTCAGCAAGCTAACGAGACTTTATCCGAGGCCAGGCTTTTGCTGGAAGCCGGACATTTTCGCGGAGCATTAAACAGGGCCTATTATGCCATGTTTTATGCATTGCAAGTACTGGTGGCAAAAAAAACAAAATAAGGGTTTCCAAGCACAGCGGCATTATTTCATATTTTGATCGAGAATATGTGAAACCTGGAATAATCGACAAAAAATTTTCTAAATGGCTACACCGGCTCTTTGATCTGCGTCAGGATGCAGATTACGGCGATATGTTTACCCCCTCGGAAGAGCAATGCATTGAAGCAGTGACGCAAGCCGAGGCGTTTGTCCAGCAAATCAAAGGCTATTTCGAAAATATATCTGATTAATCATATTCGATCGATTGCAAGTGACCGGAAATTGAAATAATGCAGATCCGGAAAATCGAAACACAATGCAACGATTGCGGCCTATGTGCAAGGGACTGCATTGCCGGTGCCTGGCAGGAAGTCAATGGCCGGGTTGAGATGGTGGCGCCACAATTCTGCAACCAGTGCGGCCACTGCGCAGCCATTTGCCCCAAGGACGCAATTTTCCACGACGGTCTGGATCCGCGGCAGATCCGAAAAATTGACAAAAAGCGCCTGGACCCGGAAGCATTCCGGGAAATCGTCCGCAGCCGCAGGAGCATCCGCCGCTACCGAAAAGCGCCGGTCCCCAAGGAAATCATCCAGGACATGCTTTTCCTCTCCGCTCACAGCCCCACGGCCAGCAACCGTCAGGATGTGGCCTATACGGTGATCACTGATCCCGCCGTACTGCAGGGCATCTCCGATGCCTTGTTCGGATTTGCCGGAAAGCTCTATGAGAAAACCCGCAAAGGCGCCGGCAGATTGATTTACAGGGGTCTCCAGAAGTTCTTTCCGGAAAATGACCTGGAACGCTACATGGAGAACATGCCCTACTACATCCGCCATGCCGATCAGGGCCGGGATTTTATTCTGCACAATGCCCCGGTGCTGATCCTTGTCCATGCCCCGGCGAAAGGGAAAGGGCGGTTTCATTGCGAAAACTGCAACATCGCCGCCGCCAATCTCATGAACGACGCCCACGCGCGCGGACTGGGCACCTGCTACATCGGCTTTCTGAGCCTTGCGCTCAAGTTCTCCAATACCCTTCGCCGGCGCGTTGCCCTTTCCCCCGGCCGCAAGGTGTTTGCCTGCTTCGTCATGGGCTATCCCGCCCATCAATATACCTCAACCGCCTCGCGGGAAAAACGAGCCGTTAAATTCCGGGGACACGATCTTCAAATTCCGGGGACACGAACTTAATTCCAATTCCGGGGACACGATCTTAATTCTTTCCAATTAAGTTCGTGTCCCCGGAATTACGGAATTAATTCCCCCTATCCGCCCCCCTCTCGTAATGAAAACACCGTGTTGAGCCTGGTTTGAAAAACCCGGTGGTATCCTTTCTGCTTAATCAGGCCGAACAGGTCGCGTTCCCAGAGATGCGATGAATTCTCGACCAAAAGGCTCTCCGGCAGCAGGCTGGCCGGCGCATTCTCAAGAAAAGGCACCAGCGCGACGTCTTCAGCCCCCTCTATATCGATTTTCAAGACATCGACCGTGTGCACGGCTTGCTCCTGCAAAACATCGAGGAGGGGGCGGCAATGCACGGACATGGTTTTGACTTCCCGCTTATGGTTTTCCGGCTTGAACCGGTTTTTGCGGGCAATACTGCCTGAACCCAGATTGGAGCCGTCCACGTGTAATGTAAATGTCGTTTCCCGGTCCGCCACCCCGAGGTTCAAAACCGTCACTTCCGTCAGGCTCTCCAGGAGCTGAGTGTTGGCCCGAAGATTAAAATTCAGCCTTTCCAAGGTTTCCGGATTGGGCTCAAAGGCGATAATGCGGCCGGCTTTCCCCCACATGGCCCGGGCCGCGGAGAGGGTATAGAGTCCCACGTTTGCCCCGATATCGACAAAAACGCCCCCATTTTCAAGTTTCTTTGAAAGAAAGCCCCTTTCCCGCTGGTCATAGCGCCACGGCGTAAATACGAATTTTTTCTCGGAATAATTATCAACAAACCGGCAGCGCAGGTTCAGACCGTCCAGGCTCACATCCACAGGCAGCATGGACGGCCTGTTGACAATGGCTTTTCGTACAAGAGGCGCCATCATGCGGCTGATCATCGAACCATCCGGCTTGTGGCACGCCCGGATCATCTGCTGCCAGATCCAGCCGGGGGCTTTGACTCCAAAATCATCAGCCATGATTGCTATCTGCTTTCCTGTCAAAAAAGTTTCGAAAATTTATGAACCGGTGCGCATGATTGTGAATCAGCTCAAAACACCGCGCTCAGGTTTCCGTTAAGGAGAAACCATCCCGGCATGACCCGGTTCATGGGGCCTGCCAAAAGCAGCTGGTTTAAAACATTTCGTTTTTAACTGCTTATCCTTGTTAATTTAGAACAAATGCAACCCATTTTCCAGCCCCATTTTCCGGGTGACACCCCGGCCCCTGAGAATGGATGCTTTGCATGCTATCCTCTTTTGATATTTGTGCAATAAGCAAAAACCGTTTTAAAACTGGATATTTAAAACTGAATATCCGTGTTCGTTGTCTGCCCGGACCGGATGCTGATACCTTTTTGTTCCTTGATCTGATCCTCCGGGCCTTTGATCTCAACACGATAGGTTCCCGGCAGCAGCTTGAAGGTCTTGCCCGTGCCCTCATCCAGCCAGCCGAAGGCTACTCTGTCCTCGCCCTTATAGACCCGGGCATATACATGAAGGCTCTTGCCCTCTTTGAAGGCCTCGACCCTGAGTTGTCCTTCCCGGACAAACTGCGCCTGCTTGTTTACTGTCTCTCCCGGCTCAATCTTTATGTCTTCTAAGACAACCACGGGTTTCTGCGGAATCTTTTTGTCCTGGATCTCCACGCGGTAAACGCCCGGCAAAAGTTTGAAGGTAGCTCCCTTACCTTCTTCCAGCCAGCCGAAGGCTACTCTGTCGTCCCCCTTATAGACCCGGGCATATACATGAATGCTCTTGCCCTCTCTCAGGGCCTCTATTTTCAATTCCCCTTCCCGGGAAAAATCGGCCTGCCGGCTTATGCGCTGACCGGATTTGATTT
>CAZNSO010000118.1:0-8801 GCA_964575805.1 uncultured Desulfobacteraceae bacterium | reverse complement strand
GTTTCTTTGTGTTATCCCGGAACTACTTGAGTTAAGTCCAAATCCTTATCTCTTCGGTGGATCGCCTGCAACAGCGTCACCCTGATCAATCCGTTCCCTGAGCTCGCAGGTGAATCCATTGCTTTGCGATTTGCACTTCTCCGGCTTGTAGCCATGAATCCGGTATTCCTCGAAGTTCTGGAGCCAGCTTTCGCCGGCGCGCGGGCATTCCTGGATAAAGGCCATGAAATCCGTCAAACTGGCCAATGTGGCTTCACTAAGGGTGTGCTCCATTTTACAGGCCTCTTCATCCGCCACATCGGTCTCGATTTTCAAAATTTCCGTCAGGAATTGAAACAGGATTTCGTGCCGGCGATGCATTTCCCGCCCGACATCCGATCCTTCGACCGTCAGCTCGACGTACTCATATTTTTCATAGTGGACAAAGTTCCGTTTGCTCAAGGTCTTGAGCATGCTTGTCACTGTCGGCATACGGACATTCAGCCGTTTGGCGATATCCTTGACCCGCACCACCTTTTTTTCCTGATCCAGCTCAAAGATGGCCTCCAGGTAATCTTCCATGGCCGGGGTCAAAGGTTTTTCTGTATTAACCGGATTTTTATCAGCCGGGCCTTCGGAAAGCGGCCCCTGCGGGAAATTCATTTTTGCAATCTTCCTTTGATAGAGTATTCTAACTTTTTCTGAAATAAATACCCTTTCCCCCAGGGGCTGTCAAGAAATTTTTTGACCTTCGGTTTAAAAATTTCCCCCGGCTCCTTATGACAGTCGGAACGGAGCCAGCGGCATCAGCATACCACAGGAACCCTTGCCATTCCTTGTTGCCATCGCCGATATTACTCCCGAGATTTGCCGGTATGGTTCATATAATCGTGCAAGTTCGTAAAGGCTGATTTCAGCGCATTGACAGCTCGATTGGGTTGCCGCCCCGGCGGGCATCCTCCCTGGCTTCGATTAAATCATCAACCATGGCCAGCGCTGACTTTGCCCAGGATCCGTAAGTTTCCGATCGGGCGGCTTCGGAAAAGGCTTTATGCGCCAGTTCATAGTTATCGAGCGACATGGCGCAGAAACCCATCATTAAATGCGCCCATTTATCCTCCGGCGCGTGCCGGAGGACTTTTTCGAACGAGGCCAGGGCTTTCTGAAACCGGCGGTCCTTGTAATAGAAAGTGGCTTTCATTTTGTACCGTTTGGCTGTGGGCTCCTTTTCAATTGCCTTGTCCATTTCGGATATGGCTTTATCGTATCTCAGCGCGCGGGCATAGGCCAGGGCCAGCTTTTCGTGTTCCTCCAGGCCCGGATTTTCACCAAACCCCCGCTTGATGCATTTTGCCGCTCTGAGCGGCGCATTCAAATAAAGATAAAGGTCCGCCAGTTCCCCCCATCCGGAAGGGTCCGGCGCCTTTAGCTGATAGGCGATATCCAGGGTAGCGGCAGCCTCCCGGTGATTGTCCCGGTTCACATGAAGCCTGGCGAGGAGCTTCCAGTATTCGGCGCTGGCCGGCTCTGCGTCCAGCAAGGGGCGAAGGGTGCTTTCAGCGGCATCCCAGTCTTTTAGGGAAAAATGGGTATAGACCAGAAGCTGCCGCCATTGCAGCTGGATCTCTTCAGCCCCGGCAAGCAGGCGATTTAAGCTTTGCCTGGCCAGCTCAAACTTTTCCCCGTTATAGTAGGCGGCGCCCGCCTTGAACAAAAGGGCCCGATCCGGTTTTTCATCCGCAAGCTCAAAGGCTTTTACAAAAGCGTCTCCGGCTTGGGCATAGTTCTCATTCATGTAGCTGGCCACTGCGAAATTCTGATGCAGCGATGCATTTTCCGGGTAGCGGGCCAAGCCCCGCCGGTAGGCTTCGCATGCCTTGTCCGGCTGCTGTTCAAGATACCAGGTGTTTCCCAGCAGCGAGTAGACGTCAGCGGGTGCCTGGTCGTCATTCGCCGCCAGATAGGCGCCAAGGGTCTCCCGGGCCTCGGAAAATTCCTGGCGCTTCACTGCCTCCTGGGCCTTGACCAAGGCTTTTCTGGCCGCAGGCGCCATCCGTTTCGGCTTTTCACCGGCATCGGCGGCAGCCGGCAAAAAAGCGCCGCCCCCGAAAAAAGCCAGCGCCAGCGCCAACAGCCCTATGGATTGAAACCGTTTCATCTTTCCCCCCGCATTCATATGTTTTATCCGGCTTTGATAAATTACCGGAGCAGCTCCCTTACATTTCGAACCGGATGGGCACCGTAACCCTTGAATTAACAGGCTCCCCGCTATATTGGCCCGGTTTGAAACGCCATTTTCGGACAGCCTCCACGGCCTTTTCCTCGAAAATCCCTTCCGGCTCCGCACGGACCACCCGGACGTCGCTGACATGGCCATCCCTGTCCACCACAAACCGCAGGATCACCTTTCCGTTTATTTCTTTTCGCCGGGCCTCGGAAGGATAGATCGGCTGAACGCGGTGGATGAGCTGCGGTTTTTGATCCAGGTCCCCCAAGTCAAACACTGTCTCCGCAAGCGACTGAACCCCTTCAGGCATGGCCACTTCCATACCCTGGCCGGCCTCAAGGTTCGCATTGAGTTCAAATTCCGGGATTTCCAGGTTGAGTTCAGGCTGCGGCGGTGCCGGCTGCTCATCCGGCATGGGGGCATCTTCCGGCAGCTTGCGCAATTCTTCTTCCCTGACCTCCTTTTCCGGCTCTTCCTGCTGTTGTTCGAAATGCTGCGGTTTCTGCATGGTCACAGCCGTCACGGGATCAGCGTAATCATGCTGGCGGCGCGTGGTTTCGGCCAGCAGCGGAATCATGACAAAGAGCAGCAGGTTGATCAGCGCCGTTGCCAGAACAATTATCATCGTGTCCCCGAACATTGCGCGCATGACAGCTTTTCTCACTTTTTACCGAATCAGGATTTCGGTTTGCGGGCGGCGATGCTGATGTTTTTCACTCCCGCCAGCCGGCAGCCGTCCAGGACCCGGATGAGGGTATCGGTCCTGCTTTTTTTATCCGCGGCAATCACCACCGACCCTTTGGGGGTTTCCATGACATACTGCTTCATGCGCGGCTGTACCGAGCGCACATCCAGTCGTTTGCCCTCCATATACACATGACCGTTTTCATCGATGCCGATAATCACGTTGGTGGCCTCCTTGGTTTCTGCGGATTGGGCCACCGGCCGCTCAACCTCCACGCCTGCCTCCTTGACAAAACTGGTGGTGACCAGAAAAAAAATCAGCAGGATAAAAACCATGTCCAAAAGCGGCGCCATATTGATTTCCGGGGCCCCTGAGCGCCTGTTACGTATATTGCGGATACCTTCCATGTCAGCTTATTCTTTCAAAACACTTATAATTCAACAACCAGCCCCATACTGAACCGCTCCATCCTCCCTTTGATCCGCTGCGCCCGGCGGCTTAAAAAATTTCCCAATATCAGGCCGGGCACCGCGACGATCAATCCGGTCTGGGTGGAGATCAGGGCCTCTGAGATGCCGCCGGCCATGGCTCTGGCATTGCCGGAGCCGAAAAAAGCGATCACGTCAAAAGTCTTGATCATGCCGGCCACGGTACCCAAAAGGCCCAGAAGCGGCGCAATGGCCGCCAGGACCAGTATAGTCGTGATGTATTTGTCAACCTCGCCCTGGTGAGGCCGCTGGATGCGGGCCAAAGACTTCTTGTCCGGCTTCAGGCCGGTTTTTCTGTAGTCCATCACTTTGTCCAGTATGGCCATCTGCCAGGGAGCGGCCCGAAAGGCCGGGTCATTCCAATTTTTGCAGCAATCCAGGACGGATTGCTCCTTCATGCGCCAGCGGTAAAACTGCAGCACTTTTTTCAGAATCAGCCCCCACATCAATATGGAGACAAGTACCAGGGGCACAATCACGCCGCCGCCGCTTTGCAGATAATTATATGTCCGCACCAGGATGTCGGCGGGCATGCTTACGCGGCCCCTTCTTTTATGGCGCCCTTTTTCATCAACTCCACCGTGACCTTGTTGCCTTTTTCCTCGATATCGCCCAGAATCTTGTCCACGCGACGATCCAGGAAATGATGCAGGAGCATAATGGGAATGGCCACGGCCAGGCCCAGCTGGGTGGTGACCAGGGCCTCGGAGATGCCGCCGGACATCAGCTTGGGGTCCCCGGTGCCGAACAGCGTGATTACCTGGAAGGTATTGATCATGCCGGTGACCGTTCCCAGAAGCCCCAAAAGCGGGGCGATGGCTGCCAGAATGCTCAAAGTGGCGATAAATCGCTCCAGGCGGGGCACCTGCCGTAAGACGGCCTCCTGGATGGCATTTTCCATGGCCTCCCGGGTGACGCCCAGATGCGAGAACATGGTACCCAGGACATTACAAGTGGGGAACCGCTTGTTTTTCTCGCAATAAGCACGGGCCTCCTGCCATCTCTCTTTATGGATGAACTCTTCAATATGACTCATAATCCTATCGGAGTTGGAACGAATGCGAAGCAGGAAAAGAAAGCGTTCAAAGCCAAGAAGCAAACCAAGGGCGCCCACTATCAGGATCGGCCAGATAAGCATGCCCCCGGCTTCCAGCCAGTCCCGGAAATCCCTTGATTCGGCCATTCGCTTGAAAACGGCACCGCCGGAGACATCCAGGGGCACATGAGCCGTCTTGCCCTTCATGAAATTCTCAAGCGACTTTCCGGCAAACCAGGACAAGTCGCCCGGTACCGCTACCAGCCGATTCTTTTCCCCCAGTTGGAGATAGCCGCTCTCCCCCCCGGGTTGACGGTAGGCCGCGGTTAAAGCCCCGATACGCAGGATCTCGCCGGTTTGCCGCTGATACTCCGGCCCGATATAGGTTCCCTCAAAAAGCCGAATATCGCCGGAGGCCGCCATTTCCGTCCAGGTCATGTCCACAAGGGTTTGAATGCCCGCCATCCCGGGAAACCGTTTTTTGGTCAGCAATGGGTCCAGCTGCTGATTCCTGTCCGGGTGTTCAGCGGTGATCGGGCTGTTGTCAATCAAAGTGCCGGTTCGCCGGGCGGCATTATAGACGGTATCGGAAACAGCCTGTATCTCATCCTTTTCCTCGTCGATTTCGGATTCCAGGGCCTTTTTGGATTCGAGCAGTGCATTGAAACGCTCTTTGCGGGATTTGAGGGCATCCTCCCGCGCTTCCAGCTCCTCCCGGGCAGAGGCCAGCGCTTCTTTCAACTCCGCCTTGTTTTTCCGGATAAGCTCCAGGGTGTATCGAGCCTCTTCTTCCGTGGCTTCACTGTCTGAAATGATATCGGAAGCGATGCGGTCCCAGTCTTGGGCGCCGGTCACCGAAGATGCGGGGGGCAGACACAGAAAAATACCGATTAGAAACAGGCAACGCAGCTTCATTCGTTAACCCCTCCTATCGGGAGATCCACCAGCTCCACAGATTTTTTCTGCCTGGCCATATCCACGGTGTCCCCGATGGCCCGGCTGAATTCCGATGAAACCGGCTCCCATGCTTCAGCCCCGGAATTCCAGCGCCCCACTTTTTCTCCGTCCATGGATCGGTAAAAAAGCGCCACCCGCCCGATTCTCAGCACCTCGGCTTCTATGGTGCGGCCTTGAATGTCAAGTGTCTCAGAACTTGCCTCGATGGAGCTGCCATACTCCGCCTCGACATGCAGGGCTTCGAGAACGCGGCGCAGTTTCTCGCTCATGCCCAGATCATAATCGTTCATTGAATCCCTCAGGTACTGGATCCGCTCCTCTCGCTCCCGGCTCAGGAACTCGAGATCCGAATCGATGAACCCGTCAAGCCGGGTGATCAACTGATCCAGGTAAGGCTCAAGGTTCCGGCGAAGCCCCTTCATCTCGTCCCTGCGGCGTTGGAGTTCGGCCATTCTCTCTTTTTCCCGCTCGATATAGGCGCTGTATTTTTCGTTCTGATACCGCGCCCAGTCCAGCCGGGTTTTGTTCTGTCGGAGCTCGCTGATGAGCTGCTCTTTTTCCTGACTCCACTCATCCGCCTGCTGCTGGGCATTGATCTCCCGTTCTATGGCCTGCCGGGTTTTGTCCTGAACAGATGATATGCTCTTCGAACCTTCCCCGGCGCTGACCGGGCCGGCTCCGATCCATCCGACACAGAGGATGGCGGGCACCATGGCGATAAACAACAACAATCCTTTCCTGCACATATCCAAACCGTTTCCTTGTTTTTGAGATGATGCTGGATTTTCTTTTTGTTTTTGATCAGTATGATTAAAAGAAAAACATGACGATTGGATGACGTGGAGATAAAGAATGTCTGACAACTTACAGAAATGAGACCCCGATTTGTGGCATAAGGGTTACATTCGTCGGGGGCCGGAACTTCTCGCCTTCCAGGGGAAAATTCTGGAAAGCCCGGTCTCTGCGGGCAGGCAGGGGGCCAACCCG
Organism: uncultured Desulfobacteraceae bacterium; assembly: GCA_964575805.1. Classification (GTDB taxonomy): domain Bacteria; phylum Desulfobacterota; class Desulfobacteria; order Desulfobacterales; family Desulfosalsimonadaceae; genus M55B175. The sequence goes on along the minus strand of CAZNSO010000118.1, from coordinate 2,442 downwards.
GTTAGAAGGGATAGGCAATCACAGCAGACAAAAAGGGGGCCCTTCCCGGCCCCCTTTTCGGCATATTTTACTTGTCGTTCTGTCTTTCGCCGTCGGTATCCATATAACAATGCAAATCGTCGTAACCGATTTGCCGGCTACCCGGCGTAAACCGACTCGATCGCTTCCTTGTACTGGTCATAGACGACCCGGCGCTTGAGTTTCATGGTCTGGGTCAGGGCACCGTTTTCCAGGCTGAAGGGCTCCGCGGTGAAGATGAACCTTTTGGGGATCTCGTAGCTGCCATAGGTTTCCTTGAGCTGCTTGACGATCTCCTTTTCCAGAAAGGTTTTCAACTCCTCGCGTTCAACGAGCTCGCGCGGCTCGCTCGGCAGGTTATTCTCGGCCGCCCATTTCTCCAGGGCGGCAAAATCAGGAACCACCACACAGACATTGTATTGCTTGCCCTCCCCGTAAACCATGGCATTCTCAATGAAATGGTTCAGCTTGATGTCCTCCTCAATGGAGGCCGGGAAGACATACTTGCCATTCTCCAGCTTGAACTGCTCCTTTATCCGGCCGGTTATAAAAAGGAACCCGTCCTCGTCGATCCGGCCCCGGTCTCCCGTCCGAAAGCCGCCGTCCTCGGTCATGACCTCCTGTGTGGCCTTCTCCTTTTTATAGTAACCCTGCATGACATTGGGCCCGTAGATGATGATCTCGCCGTCATTGGCATCATCCTCGGTGGCGGATTTGTCGATGACGATGCGGCATTGATCGATGGGCGTGCCCACGCTGCCCAGCTTGCATTCATCCGGGCAGTTCATGGTCGCGGCCGGCGTGGTTTCCGTAAGGCCGTAAACATCATAGAGGGGAATGCCCACATCCCAGAAAAAGTTGGATATTTCCACGTTCGTGGCGGCACTGCCCGTCATGGAGCCCTTGAGACGGCCGCCGAGCTTTTCCCGGATCTTGCTGAAGACGATCTTGTCGGCAACGGCGAATTTCGCATTGACGAGAAAGGAGGATTTGCCCTGGGCTGCCAGTTCACGCCGCTTTTTCCCGCTTTCGTATCCCATGACAAAAAGCTTCTTCGCCAGGCCGCCCTCCTCGTTCATGCGTGTCCAGAGTCCGTCATAAATCTTGTTGAAAACACGCGGAACAGCGATCAGGAAGGTGGGCTTCACCTTCAGGATGTCCTCGGAAATCGTGGTGACATTTTCCGCCAGGCCGACAGAAGCGCCTATCTGGCAGAAGGTGATCATCTCGCCCAGACCGTAAACGTGCGCCCAGGGAAGAATATTGAGGGTCCGCTCATTTTCATCGAATTGATGAAATTTCTTTATCCGGGCGTGAGAGTTGCTGGACAAATTGCCCTGGGAGAGCAGCACGCCCTTGGGGTCTCCGGTGGTTCCCGAGGTATAAATGAGCACCCCGATAGTCGAGGAATCCGGCTGTTTCGCCGGCACCGGGGCGGCGGCGCCTTTTTCTTCAAGCCCCGCCAGCGTGTCCGGGCCGCTGCCATCCATGAGAATGACCTTTTCCAGCATGGGTGCGGAGGGGAAAAACGGTTCCAGTTTATTGTAAATATCCCTGTTGGCAACGAATAATGCTTTGATATCCGCATCGGCAATAATGTATTCCCAGACCTTCAACAGCTCGGCTTCATACATGGGCACATACCGGGCTTCCAGCCCGGCGGTGGCGAAAAACCCCACCGCCCAGTCGATGCTGTTATTGCAGATTATCCCCACCGCATCGTCTTTTTTTATCCCGAGCTGGCTCAGTCCGCTTCTCAGGTTATCGACACGCCTGCCAAAGGCCTTGTAGCTGATCCATTCATATTCGCCCGCGCTGTCTTTCATCCCGAGAAACTCCCGTTCGGGAAACTTCGCAAGGGTTTCTTCAAGAATACCAACGACATTATCCGGCTTATCCAGTTGATACATTCCTACCTCCTGAAAAAATGACGGCAAGGAAGGCAACCGGAAACCGGCTGTCTTCGGAACCGCCTTCGTTTAATTTAAACCTCGAAAACTATCATAAGACAAACAGATTTGGCAAGCCAAATCTGCAGAAATTCCATTTGGATGGGAAGTCCCACGCAAAGAAGGGCAGGAGGGTATCCGGCTGCGGAAATTTGATGTGAGAGATTCTTCGTTTTCTGTTGCAGGCGGACACGCTGCGCTGGGTCCGCCCTACGAGAGCACTCATCCAGCGCCCGCGTCATGAACATTCCGGCGTAACTTAGTTTGTCGGCCAAATCCTTGGGGGGCGGTATTTTTATCCCGGCATGGCTGTGTATCGTTCCGAATTCCGAAGTCCAAATTGCCATGATTTTCAGGTTGTCCAGGGCGATATTGAATCAGCCGATTCTGATTTCATCCAATATCCTTGGAAGTGCTTCGACGAGATAAAGGGGAAGCGAAAGAAGGGTATATGCGACATCAACACTTTCGTCAC
>CAZNSO010000117.1:0-9069 GCA_964575805.1 uncultured Desulfobacteraceae bacterium | reverse complement strand
AGACGCCGTTGTGGAATGTTGCCGGACGCGGGTTCGACTCCCGCCGCCTCCACCACTTTAAATTAAATCAGCAATTTATAATACTGAAAAAATTTGTTGATGTTTTGGGCTCATTTCCCGAACTCCTGATCAATATCTGTCTTTTTTCCACCATTTCTTTTTACCCTATTCAGCCTCTCTCATCCCGATGTGGATGAAAATTCGATCTCTCTGCCTTGACTATTGCGCTTTTGCGCAGATATATTCCCTTCATGGACTATGATCAATTATTTAAAAAATATAAGATGTTGCTGACCGAAAATCAGCTTTTAAGAGATGAAAACGAAAGCCTGAAAAGGTTGCTCGGCGTCAGCGATATTCAGCCGCCAGAGAATAAAAAGACAGGATGTGTCGAAGAAACCGGAGTTGGTTCCGAAGCATCGGACGAACTTCTGACTCCGAATATAAACAATCAGTCTGGTTCTCCGGCAAAAATAAGACTTTTCATGTCGCTCTTTAAGGGGCGCGATGACGTCTATGCCAGGAGATGGGAAAATAAGAATAAGGGCATTTCCGGCTATTCACCGGTCTGCTTGAACCATTGGCAGCCCGGATTGTGCGGCAAGCCAACAACACCCTGTTCAAAATGCGCCAACCGATCGTATGCGACCCTGGACGAAAATGTCATAGAAGACCATTTAAGAGGTCATGTGTAGGGAATCAAAATATATGAAATAGAAACAGCATAAAATTTTCGAAATAAATTGACAATCTATACTGGATTATCAGAATAATTGAGCCTCTTGGGGGGGGGCTTTTTTTTGCACAAAAAAAGGGCGGTGAGTGTTGGCGCACTCGAACCGCCCGGAAAGTAGAGCCTGTAAGGCTCACAACAGTTATTTGTATAATAATCCATGTTTCTGTGATTCTCAATGAAATTTTTCGTCTCGGGCGCAATTGTTTATCATTTTTATTTGTAATGTTGCATATAATTTTTCGCCGACTTGCGCAACTCCGGGAAAGGGATTTGACAAACGGCTTAATACATGCAAACCTCGGCTATAAGCTGATTTGTATGAATGTCGGAAGTTTGACGAAAAGCAGAGAGAGGGGCTCGGAGAGTATTTCTTTGATTCGTTATTTTCGGGAATGGAGAATATTGGACATGCGGCGCCAACCTAAAAAAAGCATGAAATCCCTCGAGTTCTGAGAAGCAAGTTTATGCCAATCCAACTCGACCTCATCAATTTTTCTGCAAATTCCGAAATACCTGAAAGAGAAAAATCCGATGGCCCGCCCGTAACTGAATCAAGCAACGCTTCTGAAGCCGGCTTTGTCACAGATGTGACCCGGGCCGTGCATTCCGCACTGATTATGAGGCCCATTTATGAGCTCGAGACCCGGCGTTTTCTGCAAACCGACGCCGACGACACCCCGGCCATCTGGCAGGGCCTTGACCTCATGTGGATGGCCTTTGCGGTACTGGACACTATTTCGGAGCTCTCCGAATACCAGCTCGGGGCCACCCGGGATGAAGTGCTCGAAAAAATTCTTCCCCCGGCCCGCCGGCAGGCGATTGCTTTCGGCTTGACATCCACGGATGACGGCCTATACAAGGTATTGGGCAAGGTGTTCGACCACCTGACAAACCGGGATAACCGGTATCTGCCTTTTGATTACACCTATTTCGACGGCACGGCCAATCGACACCACTCCCGCAAATTCTGGTTGATCAAAACAGTATATACCGGCCAGGGCAAAAAAGCCCTGTTTTGCCTCACCGGGGAAGGATATACGGCTTATTTCGGACTGCACGAAACCAGTGCGCTGGATGCGGCGGCCATCGGCAACCTGCGCATTAAACTGCTCATCGAACGGGGAAATGTTGATGATGCCATATCGGTTGCCGACGGCAACCGCAAGCAATGTATCCGCAAAGCACTGGAGATTCGCAATATCCGTCGCTTAATCAAGCGAAACATCCGTACGGTTGAGTTCGAACAGGTCAAGGCTCTGGCCGAGGAAGGGATTCATCAAGCCACTGATATTCAAAAAGAAAGTGCTCGACTCCACAACATGGTTATCGAAAATCTTCCGGTTTCCGCCGGGGGAAAACCCGGGCGGCGGCTTTACCGCCTGGCGGATCTGCTCGAAGGGGTCAATCATCAGCTCATGAAACTCTCAGCCGAGTTACAGCACCTTCCGGAAGATTATCACAATCACAGCCACAAGTTGTTTCGCAGACGCGCTTCCGGCGCCTTTCCCCCCATGGAGCAGGTCATTCAGCGCGTGTTTTCTATGGCCGAAGCCGATGCGGTCAATGTCGGGACGGAATTTATCGCCCGGATCGACCCGCCGCGACAGCGGCCCATTTTTGATCCCGCGGCTGTGATCGAGGCCTGTGACCGGGCTCTGGAGCGGAAAAACGGAGCAGAGGACAGGCGTCAGACCCTTGTCGAAGTTGACGGCGCTTCCATCGAACGATTCATTCCCGACCTTGACAATACCATCATGGAACAGGCATTTGACATGTTGCATAACACCGTCAAGGAAAAAGGCGAGATACGGCTCAGCCATCTGCTCGAAAAAAGCGCCAACCGAGACGCGGCTGCCGGGTTCGGCACCCTGTTTCCGGTTGCCGTTGCCATGGCCGTTTTTCAGTGCACAGTGGAACCCCGGATCGCCCGGTTTCATCAAGTCCGGGTGGAAATGCCGGATCCGGACAACCGCATTGAATGTTTTTTGCCCGCTGGACGAAAATACCGCGGGCATGAACTGCACCTGCAATTCAAACCCGGTTTTCAAGTCGTGAAAAATATGTAGAAGGCGCCATGGATAATGATCACTTTTATGATGCCATCCGGCTCATCTATTTGAGCCTGGCCTACAGCAGCGGCAACAAGCGCATCGGCGCCCAGAACAGCACCGAAATGACGGAACTGATCCAGCGGTTTCAATCCGAGTCCGCCTTCCGGGAGATGGTCGATGCCGGGCTGCGCGGAATGGAACTGAGGCTTCTTGCCGTCGAGGACAACGGGCTTCGGTTGTCCGCGCGCAGTGCGGACAGTTTTTTCGCCACCACCCTCACCGACTACGGCAAACTGATGGCCCGAACCGATTTCAAAGCGGCTGAAGTGCTGCCGGTGCATTGTGCGATTGCCACCGCATTCTTCCCCGCAGAATCGGATCTTGATGCGCCCGTGGAAGACCTGGGGGCCATCGTGATGGCTGATGTTATCGACATCCTGCGCCGATTCGCCCAGGCCCGGATGCGGGTGGAAGTATCCGGTGCAGACGATGCCATGCATCCGCAGGTCAAAACTGTGGCCCGCCGCCTGCTGGAACTGCCGGAGGAAAATCCGGACCAGCGTCGAGCCGGCGCGGGCAACAGTTGGACGGACCTGATCGGAAGGATCCTGGAGCACATGGTGGAAACGGGGTATCTGCTGGCCTTTGAAGAAACTCCCGGCACGCTTGAATATCGCCCCACGCCGGCCTATCAGTCCGCCATGCGCGAAGGCATCGTCTATTCTTTCCATGCGTTTCGCGACCTGGTAAATGAGGGACAGAGCCGGCAGGATGCGGCGCAAATCGCGGAAGACGAATCCGATGTATCGACTCAATAGACTCTTTGTCAGCGAGGTGACGGCCGGAGAAAACCTGCTGCGCAACGCTTATGTGCCGATATTGCGGGAAAACGGCAACGGCGATCACGGTGTTTTGTTTGCGGCCAACGGCACCTGCAAGACCACTCTGCTCTCCTTTGTTCTCAATGTCTTTTCCCCGGAAAAACGCCGATTTGTACAATACCTGCAATCCGGCGGCGATAAGAGCATGGCGCAATATCTGATTCCTGGGCGGCCCGCGGTGGTATTGCTGGATTTGGCCACCCTGCCGTCTGACAGCCTTTTCGGTTCTGCCATTATGGATCGCCTGGTTCTCGGGCAATTGCTTTACCGCCACAGCAGCGCCCCGGACAAGATCACCCGCACCCATTTCATCGCCCAGTCCGCTGACTTTTTCGATGAATTGCGCCGCAACTGGGACGATCTGCTCAGACAGCCGCAGCCGTATACAGGTGTCCGGGACTTCATGGCCCCGAAAATTCAGCAGACCACCTCCCAGAAAGAATGGACGGACAACCTGGAACGGCTCGGCCTCGATCCCTGGCTGATCGACCGGCAGATTGATTTTGCCAAGAGCGAGGGCGGCATCAAGGATGCCTTCAAATTCCGTTCAGAAGCGGAATTTTTAAGCTTTTTTTTGGGCTGTGTCGCGGACATGGAAGCCGCGGCCACCCTCAGAAGCACCCTTTCCCAGTCCATTCAAAAAATCGAGGACCGGCCGCAGAAAATATCCCGATCCAAGGCGGCGCGGCGGCTCAAGGAACAAATCGCCGCCTTTGAAGGCATCGCGTGCCAATGGCGCCATGCCTGTGACGCAATCAAAGACCGGCATGCCGGTCTTGCCGAAGCCGCCCACCTGCTGACCAAGGCCGAACAGACGGCCGGAGAAAAACTGGCCGACGCGCAAACCGCGCTTGAAACAGCCCGGACCGAACGAGATGCGGTGTTTGTCGGGCTGGAAACATCCCGGGCCAATCAACTGTCGGTCCAACGAGTTCAAACCGACCGGGGCGTTTCCGCGGCTGAAACCGGCATTGAAAACGCCGAGGCCGCCATTTCGCAGATGGAGGGCGAACAAGCCGCCCTCGCGGCTGCCGAAATGATCGCCGCGATCCGGAAAAACCGGGCGGAAGCAGAAAGCAAGGACCAGGCCCTGCGCCGGGCGGATGCGCAACTCGCCCCGGTCATGGACCAGATCGATGCCATGGCCGGCCGCTACCATTTCCGCCTGGAGGATGAGCGCCGACACCTCCGGAACACCATTGATAACTTAAAAGCGCAACAAAGCGAGGCCGAACAGGCACAACAGAAGGTTGCGGACCGTATCCGCCATACAACCGAAACCCGCGATGCCGCCGATGAAAAACTGTCCCGGCTCTCGGCACAAATCCGGGCTGCGGAAGACGGCCGCAACGCACTGGAGTTGTCCCCCGGGGAAACTCCGGCTGATGCAAGAGACCGCATCAAAAATGAAACAGCCGCCTTTGAAGCGCGCATCAGCGAAACCACTGCACAGACCACCGCCCTGGAAGCAAAGATTGCGGCCGATGAGGATGAATGGCGGGAGTTGCAAAGCCAGATATCAAAGCTCGAAGCCGGCCTTGCTCAGGCACAAAACCAACGAGACGAGGAAAGCCGTTTGCGCACGGAGCTTCTAAATGATTCCCACATTCGGCACGCGGCCGGCACTTCCGGTTTCGAACCCACTTCCGCCGAACTCGCATCCCGGCTTGATGATGCTATTGCCCGCCGCACCGACCGGATCATGGGGCAGACGCGGGAGCGGATGGCCCTGGAAAACGACCTCCAGCGCTTGCATCGAACGGAGACCCTTGCCGCTGATGAGCAGGTACAGCGCCTGATCACCCACTATCAAGAGGCAGGCGTGAAACCGGGCGAACTCAAATCCTTCCCGGAATACCTGGCCAACCTTTATGATGCCCCCGAAGACATGGCCGCACTGATCGAAAAGGACCCCGGGCGGTTTATTGGGATCATGGCCGTGCGCGACGATGTCATCAAAACAGTGACCAACCTGCCGGTACCGGAATGGCTGAACCGGCCGGTGGTCATCTCTACGCCCGATCTGCCGGAATCGGTGCCGGCAATTGCACATGATGTGATTTGTCCGCCCGATCCGCGGGTTTATTCCAAACATCATATGGCCGACGTCCGGGCCATGCTGGAAGAGCAGATTGCGTCGGCAAACCGGAAAATCGATGCCGAAAAAGCCGAACTCAGAGAGATGGAAAGCGCCAGCCGCCGTCTGCATGCCTATCAGAAATCATTTCCGGACCGCAACGCCGTCACCATTCTCTCCGACCGGGTCCGGGAATTGGAAGACACCGTTTCCCGGATCGCCGAACAGATTCGGGCAATCGAATCGGCGATAAGAGACCGGCGATTGAAAAAACAGCAACACGATCAATCGCATCGTCGCCTTACCGCGGACCTGGCCCGGCATACCGAACGGCTGCACCAGGTGGATAAGTGGCTCGAGCGCTATAAAGATCTGGCTGCCTGGCGGCAGGAAAAAGAACAATTGCAGTTTACCCGGGCGGAGCTGACCCACCGCATGGCCGATGAAACCCGCCGGTTATACGAAATTCTGGAGAAGATCAAAGGGATAGCCGGCGACATCCGCGCCAGGCAAACCCAACTGGAAGGCATCGACAGCCGCGCCGGCGACGTGCCCCGGCCTGGAGACATGGCCCTTTCACCGGCTGAACAGCAGGCCGCCCTGGCAATGGAGCTTCAGACCCTCCGGCAACTCTATGAACAAAACCGGGAAAACCACCGCCAGATGGCCAACAGAATTGGCATCGAAAACCTTCGAAAGGAACACGAAGCCATTTTGAATGCCCTGGCCGACCAGGAAGCCCGGCTCGACGCATTCCGCTATGATCAGCCTTACGATGCGGCCACAGCCGATGCCTGGGCCGCCCGCAGCGCGGTGGAGAGAGAAAAGCGGAAAAATGCCCTGGCTGCCGGTCTTGAAGAGCAAAAAGGCGCCCGCATCCGGCTGAAATCCGAAATCGAGCACATGCAGGAACGCCTGCGGCAAATCGACGCCGATTTGGCCGCCTTTTCTGAAAAGGGCATTGTTTCCGATCTGACTGAAACAGATATCGCAGACCAGGACCTGGAGCGTCTGCTGCTGAAGTTGGCAAGCCGGAGCAGGCAGTACGACGAAAACCATCGGCATTTGGAAATCCGTTGCCAAACGCTCCAAAACAGGGTCGCCATCCTGAACACCTGGCACCACGAAATCCAGCTGGGCGCCGCCGAAACCAGCATCTATCCACCGGCCTGGGACAACGAATCCCCCCGGGTGCAGTGGCCGGAACTCATCCACACCGAAACCGGGGAGGCGCGCATCGAAGCGGTACGGGCCATGCGAAACCAGGTGCAGGAGATAAGGGCCGCAGAAATCGAAACCCGCCGAACCATGGAAAATTTTCGCCGCCAGATGGGCGCTGCTTTCGATCGGCTCATGACCGATCTCCAGGGCGATCGCTATAAACAGCATCTGCCGGCGGTCGTCGACGAGCTGCGGGCGCATGACGCCGAGTCCCTCGGCGCCCAGAGCGGGGAGATGATCCAGCGGTGCGAAGACATTGCCCGCAATATTGAAAGCGATCTTGAAATTTCCCAGAAAATCGTCGACAATCTGGTGGACATGATTTTGCAGCGCAGCCGCGAGTATCACCAGAAACTCCAGACCGCCGCCAGGCAGATCATTGCCGAAGACGTTTACATCTACGGAAATAAACCGATCCTGCGGGCCGGCACACGCCTCGATTTTGCCAAACACGCCGATGGTTTCCGCCAGGCCGTGGAAAATTGGATTTATGAGCTCATCCAGCAGAACCGCCTGCCCGAGGTCAATGCCCGGGCCGGCAACAGTCTGGGCGCGGAAGTCCTTTACCAGCTCCTGTCCGCGGCGACCGGCAAGAAAACCTTTGGCATCCGGCTGCTCAAGTGCGACGATACGGGTCGTAACTACGAACCCGTGGGCAAGGACCTGGGCTCCGGGGGCGAAGCCCTGACCACTGCGGTACTCTTGTATTCGCTGCTGATCTCCATGCGCAAAAAACGGGGGCCGCAGGGTGACGGGCGGATCCCGGCGTTTCTGTTTCTGGACAATCCCCTGGGGGTATGCAATCGGTCCGACTTTCTGGACGCCCAACTCAAGGTGGCCCGGGCCATGGGGATCCAGTGTGTCTATCTGACCGGCATCAATGACCGGGAATCCCTGGACCTGTTTGAACTCCGCGTGGCCATCCGCAAGGGTGACAAAAGCCTTGAGATCGACAACAAGGTCTACGACTGCCTTGAAGTGACGGAATTGAACCTGGAAAGCCATCATGGATCAAATCCTGCGTGATGCGGTGATTGCACAACTCGAATCCAGCCGGAAAAAACGGGTGGCCATGGAAACTATTGTCGATGCGGTTCGCAGACAGGCACCGGGCTACTGCAGCGACTTCGAACGTCGGGACCGTCTTTTGGCAATTCTTAAGGCGCTGGCAGGAGAAAACCGGATTCGGTTGCCGGCCACTGCCCGATGCTGGGATCGAAATACCGGGCTGCCCCGATTTGTGACCGCCGTTAGCGAAACGGCCGATGCGGAAAAACAGAAACGAAAACAGCGCATCGATGAACTGCGTTTGAATACGGCCTGGGAGCCGACCCGCATGGTGGCCTTTGCCCATATGCTAAACGATGTCGAGGAACTCGAGCGGGCAGGACGGGTCAACGCCTACCTGCTGGCCAGGGATCCGGATACAGAGCAGATTCCTCACCGGGAACGGGCCCTTGCGATCTTTGGCGATGAGAAGGCGCTCGATCGCTATGTGCGACAGGGGCTTTTCAGCGGCCGGATCACCCTCGCCGATCTGGACTGTTTCTACTGCCCCGAGCCCCTGCCCTACCACCCCTTTTCCATGGACCGGATGAAGACCCGGCAAAAGCCGCTGCTTGTGGTGGAAAACGCCTGCACCTACCGGAGCTGCTGTCAGGCCAATGCAAAATCAGGGATTTATGCTGCGGTGGTGTACGGCCAGGGTTTTCAGGCGTGTGCCGCAGAGCGGGCCAGCGACGGGCTGCTGGAAATCGAAACCCGGTTGGACGCACATGGAATTGCCTATTTCGGGGACCTGGATCCTGCCGGTATTGACATCCCATTGCGCATTAACGTATATCGACGGGAAAAAGAGATGATGCCGCTCTATCCGGCCACGTCCCTGTACCGGGCCCTGCTCGGCAAGGACCTGTCCGTAGCCTGCAGCCCCGCCCATGCCAAGTTCCATGATGCCGGCAAAGCCCGACAATGGCTTGGCAATTCGCTTGCGGCGACCTATCTGGAAAAAGCGCCGCAACAACGGTGGCCGCAAGAAGGGTTGACGGCAGCCGATATTTCCGATGCCATAAAATCCAGGATATAAATCTTATGATTACTTTA
>CAZNSO010000116.1:5955-9092 GCA_964575805.1 uncultured Desulfobacteraceae bacterium | reverse complement strand
TTCAACAATGCCGGCGTTGCTGTTGAAGGGGTGATTTGGGAAAACACCCCGGAGGACTGGCAATGGGTCCTTGGCGTCAACCTTTGGGGCGTCATCCACGGGATACGCACCTTCATCCCCATCATGCATGAACAGGACACCCCCTGCCACATGGTGAATACCGCCTCGATTTCCGGATTATACTCGGATCTGGGACTGGGGGTTTACAAGGTGAGCAAGCATGGCGTGGTAACGCTCTCGGAGACCCTGTATCATGAATTAAAGAAAAAACAATCAAAACTCAAGGTCTCCCTGCTCTGCCCCGGTCCGGTCAACACCGGCATCGCGGACTCGGACCGAAACCGCTCAAACGGTTTTCGCAATCAGGACTCTGAAAGCCCCGAGGTCGAAAAAAGAATGCAAATGCTTCGCAAGGACTTGCAGGCAGGCCAGTCCCCCTCGCATACCGCGGCAATTGTTTTTGATGCGATCAGGGAAGAAAGGTTTTACATCCTGACCCATCCGGAAAGAAATTTTGCGATAAAAAACCGGATGGAGGACATTCTTCAGGGACGCAACCCGACCAATCCCTGGAAATCATTAACGCAGCAAATGGAGCCTGAAGCCGAATGAGCCACGAAATGTATTTTTCCAAAGATCATGAAATGGTCAGAAAAGCCATCAGGGACTTTGTCAACAAAGCCATTAATCCCTACGTGGAGGAGTGGGAGGAAAAGGGGATCGCCCCCCTTCATGATTTGTTTAAAAAAATGGGGGAGCTGGGGTTTCTGGGAATTCGCTACGATCCCAAATACGGGGGCGAGGGCCTGGATTACTGGTATGAGCTGGTTTTTCTGGAAGAACTTGGCAATATTGACGCCTACGGCATCAGCATGGCCATCAGCGTTCAGACAAACATGGCCACCCCCGCCATAGCCGAATTCGGGAGCGAATTTCTGAAAGAAACGTATCTGGCAAAAGCGATATCCGGTGAAATGGTCGGCGCCATTGCGGTGACCGAACCGGGCGGCGGATCCGATGTCGCCGCAATTGCCACCACCGCCGAAAAAGACGGGGATTCCTATGTGCTAAACGGCTCGAAAACTTACATTACCAACGGGGTCCAGGCGGATTTTTTGACTCTGCTGGCGCGAACCAGTGATGAGCCCGGCTATCACTCATTCGGCCTCTTTGTCGTCCCCACGAACCTGCCGGGCTTTTCGGTGAGCAAAAAACTGGACAAGCTCGGCATGCGCTCCAGCGATACGGCGGAACTGTTTTTTGACAACCTGAGAATTCCTGCCGATCACCTCATCGGCGAGCCGGGTGAAGGCTTCATATACCAGATGAAACAGTTCCAGCATGAGCGCTTCGCTGCCATTCCAATGACTTACGTTCAGGCCAAAAACAACATCGACATGACCGTGCAACACCTTAAAGAGCGGGTCGTCTTCGGCCAGCCCCTGCTTTCCAAGCAGGTGCTGCGGCATCGGATCGCGGAGTGGCTGACGCGGATAGAGAGTCTCAAGGCCCTGGCCTATCATATCGTGCAAATGAAGATGGCGGGTTTGGACGCCACCCGGGAGATCACCATGGCCAAGCTGCTTGCAGGGCAGGTGGGACCTGAAGTGGCCAATGGCTGCCTGCAGATGTATGGCGGACTGGGGTACATGAATGAAATGAAGATATCCCGGCAATTCAGGGATTCCCGGCTTGTCGCCATCGGTGGCGGCGCAAACGAGGTGATGAGCGAGGTCATCGCCAAAATGGAAGGGTATTGAACGCAAAGCCCCCAGGCAGATGGCCCATGAAAAATGCTGCCGGCTAGGAACGGAGGCTAACCACGCAACGCCCCGTATGACTGCCCTTTAACATGGCATCCAGCCGCTCGGGCACCGCCTCCAAACCGATCTCGGTTATCAGAAGGGAAAGCTCGGCCACTTTCCAGGGGCCTGCCAGGCGGTTCCAGATTTCCCTGCGAAGCGGCGTGGGACAGGCCACCGACTCGATGCCGATCAAGCGCAGGGCTCGCAGGATAAACGGGTACACGCTCAGGTGCAACTCCCCGGAAGCCGCGTTGCCGCAGCAAGTGACGGCTCCGCCGTACTTCACGGAGCGAATGGCGGAGGCGAGCATCTCTGCGCCAACAGTGTCGATGGCTCCGGCAAACCGGCCCTTGAGCAGGGCTTTTGCGCTTGTATCAACAACGGATTCCCTCCCGACAACCGCCCCGGCCCCCAGCCGGGTCAGCAACTCTTTCGCCCGGGGTTTTCCCGTGACCGCAACCACCGAATAACCGAGGCCGGAGAGTATCCCCACAGCCAGGCTCCCGACCCCGCCGCTGGCCCCGGTGACAAGGATGTCCCCGCTTCGCGGTGTTATTCCCGAAGCTTCGAGTTCATACAAACTCAATGCGGCAGTGAATCCGGCCGTCCCATACATCATGCTCTGCTTCAGGCTCATACCGTCGGGCAGGGGCAGGACCCATTCGGCAGGCACGCGAATATACCCGCCGAATCCGCCGTCCGTGTCCATGCCCAGATCATGGCCCGTGACCAGGACCGGTTCGCCGACCGCAAATTGACCGCTTTTGCACGCAGCCACCGCGCCTGCCGCATCAATTCCCGGCGTGTGAGGGTAATGACGGGTGACCCCCTTGTTTCCGATGGCTGAGAGGGCATCTTTATAATTGAGCGAGGAATAATGAACCTTAACCAGAACGTCCCCCTCCGGCAAATCCGCTACGGATCGGGTTTCGATATGGCTTTCATACTGTTTATCAGCCGTTTTTCTCACCACCAGCGCCTGAAACGAGCTTTCATCCATGGATGTTTCCCCCTGTGTATCAAAATCCAGCACTCAGGCCGGATGCAGCGCAACCGGCGGCCCTGCCATCCAGGCGAATTAAAACAATTACCAATAAAATAATTATAAAAACCGGCCTTGCCACCCGAAATCAAAAATCACCATCCCTTATTCGAGGCTGCCCTGGAGCCCGATTTTCCCTGCGACCGGCTTCATTCCGGATATTGTCTCCGTGATCACCTCGGCGAGCTCCATGCCCAGCCATCCTCACCCGGTTTCGATTACCTCCCGGTTCACCCCGGCGGCGAATCGTTTGTCCTTCCATTTCTTTTTCACGGATTTGGGCTTTAAAT
>CAZNSO010000116.1:0-5855 GCA_964575805.1 uncultured Desulfobacteraceae bacterium | reverse complement strand
CATTTCACCCCTGAATCCGAAAAATCAGCCGGGACAAGGCAACCCACATGACTGCCCATACCACTTATAAAGAACTGCAGCAAAGGGTTCGGGAGCTGGAAAAAGAAAATGCCGAGCTCAGGCAGGAAAAAAGCAGGTACCGGCAGTTTCTGGAAAACCTTAACGATATCGTCTATTGCCTGGATGCCGGCGCAACAGTGACCTACGTCTCCCCGAACGTTGAAAAAATTGCCGGATACCGTCCCGAAGAAATTGTTGGCCGCAGATATAGCGATTTCCTTCATCCCGATGACATGGAAAAGCAAGGGACGAACTTCCGGAAAGTTCTCACCGGCGAAAATGTGACTACCGAACACAGGCTTTTGACCCGCAGCGGGGGTACGGCACAGGTGATGACCAACGCCGGGCCTATTGTGGAAGACGGCGCTGTCGTCGGGGTCCAGGGTGTCCTTGTGGATATCACCCGGCGCAAAAAGGAGGAGGAACGCTATCGCCTGATAATCGAAAGTGCCGGGGATCTTATCTTTACAGTCGATGGGAACGGGGATTTTTTGTATATGTCCCCCAACTGCAAGTCCATTCTGGGTTATCCGTCCGAAACCTTTATCGGCCAAAACTTCCAAGGCTATGTTCACCCTGAGGACGTGGGTAAGATTTTCCAGACCATGCTCGACATTTTTGATGAATACCAAGCATCCGGGGAAAATTATGTAAACCAAAAGGTCGTGGAATTCCGGGCATTGACAGCAGACCAGCACTGGAAATGGCTTTGTGCCACAAATACAATCCTGGAAGAAAACGAAGGCAATTATGAACTGGCGATTATCGCCAGAGATATAACCGAGCAAAAAGAAATTGAGAGCAGACTCCGGGAAAGCGAACAGACCTACCGATTTCTGGTAGAGGAGTCCAACGACATTGTCTGGACCTTTGACCTGTCCAGGATGAGATACACCTATTGCTCCAAATCAGTGGAAAGGATCCTCGGCCACTCCCCGGAACTCGCCGGCAGCTATAAACTCGAAGATATCTTTTTTCCTGAGACAAAAAAAAAGATCTTTTCAGCTTTTGCCAAGCTCGCCAATGACCGGCGCCATTCCCCCCGCATTTTAATGGAAGCAGAGCATCGCCACCGGGAGGGCGGTTCGGTCTGGATGGAAATCAATGCCGTGCTCCACCGAAACAGCTTTGGCCAACCCATATCGTTTACAGGCACCTCCCGCGACATTACCCGTCGGAAACTGACTGAAAAGGCGCTTCGCGAAAGCGAGGAGAAATATCGCAACCTCTTTGAAAATGCGCCGGTCGGCATTTTCCGGACCGATGACAGGGGCAGGGGCTTGCTTGCCAATTCCACCATGGCCCGAATCCTGGGCTTTGCCACCCCAAAGGCGGCCATGGATTATTACAATGACGTGAGCACCCAGCTGTATACCGACCGGCAACGGCGGGCCCGGTTTCTCCATTTAATCCGGGAACAAGGCTTTGTGGAAAACTTTGAATTCGAAGCCCGGACCCTTGACGGCCGCAAGGTCTGGCTCAGCATGAATGCCCGGCTGGTGCACCCGGACGACAGGGGGGCCTTTTTTATCGAGGGATTCACCACCGATATTACCAGCCGGAAGCAGGCTGAAGAGGAAAAAAAACGCCTGGAGGAGCAATTTCACCAGGCCCAGAAGCTGGAATCCGTCGGCCGGCTGGCCGGTGGTGTCGCCCATGATTTGAACAACCTGCTGGCCCCGATTCTCGGCTACAGTGAACTGCTTCTGGAGGGGATGAACGCCGTTGATACCTCCCGAAAGCCGCTGGAAGAAATAGCCAACGCCGGAACGCGGGCCCGGGCCCTTGTCGGCCAGCTCCTGGCATTCAGCCGCAAACAGGCGCTCCAGTTCCAACTCATCGATATGAACCAGCTCTTAAAAGATTTTGAAAACCTCCTTCGACGGGCTCTGCGGGAGGATATCGCCATTGATTGGCATCCGGCCGGCTCCCTGCCCAAAGTTCAGGGGGACCCCGGTCAACTGGAGCAGGTCGTGATGAACCTAGCGGTCAATGCCCAGGACGCCATGCCGGATGGCGGCCGGTTGATCATTGAAACCAGCCGCGTGGAACTGGATGAAAATTACGCCGGCAGAAAAAGGGGGGTGCTGCCCGGCGCTTATGTGATGCTGGCAATAAGCGACACCGGGACCGGAATGGATGCGGACACCATGGAGCATCTTTTTGAGCCGTTTTTCACGACCAAGGGAAAAGAGAAAGGCACCGGCCTGGGACTGGCCACCTCCTATGGCATCGTCAAGCAGCACGGCGGCAATATCTGGGCCTACAGCGAACCCGGCATGGGGACCACGTTCCGGGTCTACCTGCCTATAGCCGGGGAAACCGGTAACGCGTCCCCCGTCCTGTACCCGCTGCCCCAGAAATCCAGGCGGGGATCGGAAACCATCTTGATTGTGGAAGATGACCCGCAGGTCAAAACCCTGACCGCCACCATGCTTCAAAAAATGGGGTACAGGGTCCTCACCGCTGAAAACGGACAGGAGGCCCTTGCAGTATTACAGGCTCACGAAAGCCGGGTGCATCTGCTCCTGACGGACGTTATCATGCCGAATATGAACGGCAGAAAAGTTTTTGAACAGGCAGCCTGCATTTTTCCGGAAATCAAGGTGCTCTATATGTCCGGCTACACCGATGACGTAATCGCGCATCACGGCGTTATCAACCCGGATGTCGACTTCATTCAGAAACCATTTACCGCAAAGGCCCTGGCGGCGAAGGTAAGGGAAGTCCTGGATCAATAGCGACCTGTCTGCCGCCCAACCCCTAACCGATTATCCCCCGGGTACTGGACATGCCGAAAGAATTATCCCCTGAAGAGCTCCTGGAACGGATCAGGGTTTTGGAGCAATCAAATGCCGAGCTGGAACAAACCTGCAGGGCACGCCAACAATCCGTTGACCTGCTCAATGCCATTCGAAAAGCCCAATCCCTGTGCATTCATGAAGCTGCCCCCTCTGAAATATACCAGATCCTTTTACAAACCCTTGTGGAAATGACAGGAAGCGAATACGGCTTTTTAGACGAGGTGCTCCGCGATGAAAAAGGGAAATATTTCAAAAAAAACCTGGCCATGTCAAACATTTCATGGGATGCGGATTCGGAGGCGCTTTACAAGAAACTGCAAGACCGGAACCTGAATTTTATTTATCTTGAAAACCTGGCTGGGCTCCCGGCCTTAACTGAAAAGCCCATCTTTTCCAACGATCCGGCCAGTGACAGCCGCTCCGGCGGCCTACCGGAGGGACATCCGCCGATAAAATCATTTATGGGCCTGCCGCTGTTTTTTGGCGGCAAACTGATATGCGTGGCTGGTGTGGCAAACCGCGAGGGGGGATACAACGAGGCGATCGCTGATTTCCTGGAGCCTCTTTTGACAACTTGCGCCGGCATAACCTTTGCCCTGCAAAAAGAAGCCAGGGAGGAGGAAAATGAAAAAAGACTGAAAGAGAGCGAAGCCAGCTTCCGGGCGCTTTACAACAGCAACCCCCTGCCCTGCCAATCGCTTGATATCAATGGCTTTATCATCGACCTCAACCCGGCCTGGCTGCGAGCCCTTGGCTACGAAAGAGAGGCCGTTATCGGCAGGCACTTTTCAGCTTTTATTCACCCGGACTGGCAAACGCGCTTTAGAGAAAACTTTTCCGCATTCAAACAACGCGGTTACGTCCACGATGTCGAGTTCCCATTAAAACACAAGAAAGGCCATTACCTGCATGTCTCATTCGAGGGCAGAGTGGATACGGCCCCGGATGGTCGTTTCCGCCGGACGAATTGTGTTTTCAGAGATGTCACGGAGCAGAAGCAGGCAGCCAGAGTGATCCGCCAGTCTCATAAAAGGCAGAGCCTGCAGCGGATGGCCGGGGCTATCGCGCATCACTACAACAATCTTCTCTCCGTTATCATGGGCAACCTGGAGATGGCTATGGATGACCTTCCTGATAACGCGAATGCCAAAGCCTGCCTGGGGGAAGCCCGCAGCGCAGCACGAAGTGCTGCCAGACTGGGCCGGCAGATGCTGGCGTACCTGGGGCAAAGTCACGGATCGATGGAAACCCTGGATCTCTCGGAAATCTGCAGCCGCTACGCGGCGGCGCTTGGCGCCGGACTCCCCGACAATATCCGTCTGGATACAAATCTGCCCGCCGCCATTGCCGTCATCAAAGCCAATCGCGAGCATATCCGGCAAATTCTGGACATTCTGACCACCAATTCCCGGGAGGCCATCGGCGACGCGGAAGGTGTGATTGCCCTGCGGGTCAGCACCTGTTCTAAACAGGCCATTATCCGGGACAATTGCTTTCCCGTCGGCTGGCAGCCCGACGCAAGCACTTATGCCTGCCTGGAGGTCGCGGATACAGGCCAGGGAATTGATGAGAGCAGCATTGAGGATCTGTTTGATCCGTTTTTTTCCACCAGGTTCACTGGCCGCGGCCTGGGGCTCCCCGTTGCCCTTGGAATAGTGACGAAGAAATCCGGATGTATCACCGTGGAAAGCGCGCCCGGCCGGGGCACGGTATTTCGTGCATACTTCCCGCTGCCCGGGGAAGAATCGGGGCCGGACCCAAACAAATGACCCGACCCTTTAAAATGGCACCGGAATAAAAAGGAATCGGCCCCGCAATCGATTCCACCGGGCTCGAAGATGAGTGAAGCAGGCTGACCCCGCCTCATTTTAAAGCCCTCGCAGATAAAAACAGCCCACCCTGCACTTTAACTCATACAAGGGCCTGAAGGAGCGAGTGATTCTGAAACCGCGCCCCCGGCATTGAGTCCAATGGCAAAAACTGTTTCAGGCCGCAGGGGGGATCTCGCCCAATGCCATTCGGGCCAGATCGCCAAGAAAAATAAGCGGCAGGTCATTGGCTTCGGCCACCTCTTTCAGGGAATGCATGCACACGGGGCAGAGGCAGACCATGGCGGCGGCGCCGGCGTCTTTGGCGTCCCGGACATTACGTTCCATATCCGGCCGGGGATCCCCCATGTTAAGCATCATTTTTACGCCGGCACAGCAAAGGGCGTTTTCCCGGTCGTAAACCCGATCCACCCGCTTGGCGCCGCAGAGTGAGAAGAGTTCATCAATCAAAGGCTCCTTTTCCGGGGTATGACGCGAGGCGCACGGCCGCTGGTAAGCCACGGGAAGGTTAAGCGGCTTAATCCGGTCCCTTTTCGAGGAAAGGCATTCGACCAGGTATTCAGCCAGATGGACGGGACGGAAAGGCACCTCGATGCCGTATTCCGGGGCATATCTTGCCAGCATGGCATAACAGTCATCGTGGAAACAGACGACTTCCCTGGCACCAGTGGCCGCCAGGCGGTCAACAAACTCCCGGGCATGTTTTTCCTGGATGCTTGGCGCACCCATGTGGGTGAACATGATCCAGCAGAAGTAAGGTTTCCCCCCGACTTTCGGGAGATCGTAGAGTTCCCCGGCAATCAGGTGGCCGTCGGTTTTGCCGAACACGCAGGTGCTCATGATGCGATCAGCCGCCGGCACATTTTGCAGTTCCCCGGAAAATGTATACCGTGCCTCGCTTTTTTCGACCTGCCCGGGAGGCAGAATCTGGAATTTTTCCTGAAGCGCCGCTATCAGGTCAAAGGGCGCGGCGCCTTGGGGGCAGTATTCATTGCAGGCATAACAGGTGATGCATTGATCGATAACCGGGGTTTTCCCGCCGCCAATCATGGTTTTCATCCATTGGACCGCCTGATCCGGATCCGCCTGGATCCATTGGCATTTAACCAGGCAATCCCCGCACAAATCGCATTGGTCTTGTTTAAACATGGTGCTTTCCTCT
>CAZNSO010000115.1:0-9150 GCA_964575805.1 uncultured Desulfobacteraceae bacterium | reverse complement strand
TGGTCTGGTACACGGACAACGTGCGCTGCTGGGGCGCACCGTGGCTTTATATCAGCTCACGCGACGATTTTGAAGAGACCGGCTACCGGTGCAACTACCCGGGAGGCGGCATCGACTGCACCGAGGAGCTTGTTAAAACGGAAATCCGGGGCGGTTTTGCGACTTTCGAAGATGCCAGCGACTGGATCTGCCCGAAAATCATAGGGGCCCACTACTCTCACTGGTGCGGGGGGCCGCGTGCCCACTGGCTGGTGGAAGGGCAGGAACTCTGCTTCAGGCTCGGAAATTTGGGCTGCGGAGACCTCTCGCATGTCCCGGACGTTGAAATTCCGGATCCCCACCCGGGCATGTAGGAAACCGTCGGTTACGGATTACCGGGGGCGGTTGACGGGTTTAACCGCCCCCCCCCAAATCATCAGTCCTTCCAACCCTTAACAAGGGCTCAATACACTGATGTTAATCGAAAAGGCAGCCTGATTCCCATCGCTGTCGGTTACTTCCAAAGTAATGGCATGCAGAATTACGCCGCACTCTTTACCGCTTAAATGTGTCTCGATTTCAACCCCTTCCCCGAGGTAGCCGTCTTCATTCGAATACCATTTAAGGCTGGAACCAGAAAGCATCCCATCTTCCGGATCGGTGCCGGTGCCTTTTAAAACAACAGTGTCCTCAGGCGCGATGACAGTGTTGTTTGAAGGAGAGGTAATGTTGGCTTGAGGATGCCCGGCTCCGTCTTGCACCTCGATGGTGATGCTGTCAGTGCCGATCTCACCGAGCGCATCCTCTGCTTTTAATGTGATGACATGGTTACCGGAAGAAATTTGGTCCGAACTCCACCAAACATCCTGGCCGCTTCCGATATGGCCGTCTATGTCGGAAGACCAGTGGACCGGTTTATCAAGTGCCTCTTCTTCATCAAAACCATAGCCCCTTAGATTAATATTCTGGCTGCTGTAAAAAAGGGATCCGTCCGCCGGATAGGTAATCTTGACCGTGGGCGGCGCATTGACGGCTGTCAGGAATATGCCCTCGCTCATTGTTTCAGCCCCAAAGGCATCGGTGACCGTGGCAAAAACAGCATGCGTCCCGATACTTAATTGGGGCGCTGTACAGTACAGGCTTGGCCCGATTCCGGTAGCTGAGGCTATTTTACCATCAAGATCAGAAGAGAAAACCACGGTGGATGGAAACAGATTGGCATAGGGGCTGCCAACATCTGATAATGCTTGCACTTCCGGGTCCATGATCTCCGCACTTAAGGGAACATTCAAATATCTGATAGCTGACCCGCCTGCCGGCTCAGTAATTGTGACCGTTGGGGGCAAATTGGGACTTGCTGCTTCTACCGCCCGGTAGGCATCCACATAGCCCGGTGAGACCTTCGGGTCCGGACTGGGATTGCATGTGCTCTGCAAGATATTTCTGGCCATGCTGCGGTCAATTGATTTATCAACCATTTTCATCAAGGCAGCAATGCCTGTTATATAAGCGGTTGCGGTGCATGTGCCACCCACCTTCCAGAGTTCATCAGCACCCACTTCGTTTGTATCACGATCATCACCATCGGGGTGCAATGTGGATAAGATTCCGGAAGGCCCCCAAATGTCTACGCCATAGCCAAAATTTGACCATGCATCTGCTAGTTTGGATGTTTCTTCCAGCATCCCAACGCAAATCGAGCCGCCCCACTCGCATGGAAATTTGGTGGTATCACCCAAATCCATTCCCTGGTTATCCGCCGCTGCGACGATGACCGCCCCCGAATTATCAGCCTGATCTACCTTTTCCTTCATATCATCCAAGGCGCCAAAAAGCTTGCAAGCCCAATTGCAGCCGACAGATACGCTCATGTTCAAGACATCCGCATGGCGATGAAGCGCCTGATGGATGGCTCTGGTTATTGTGTCTACATCGTTTGAAAATCTTATGAATAAAACATCTAATTCCCCCCCACTGGTACCCGCCGTACCGTAATAGTTGCCTGCGTCGGCGCAGCATATCCCGAACATTGCATGGCCGTGCCAGCCTGCAGGCCCGATCCCGCCTGCTGTAAAATCGCCATCGACCACATCGACTTGCTCCGGCTTATCGCCCTTATAGTAAAAATCTTTGTTGTCATTCAGGGGGGCCCCCGTTATTTCATCAAGAGCAAACCCCCCGTCCAATATGGCCACTTTAACCGGATAGTGGGAACTATTCCATGGAGGATAACCTTTGTACTTGACATAATCCCACGCATGGATCACGCCAAAGGACAGGCCCTGATCGCCGGGTTGATTTGGATCGTCATCCTCGGTCATCCACCACCAATCGGCCGCATCGAGGTAACCGCCCAATTCATCCGGGTGCTCGCAAACCTGGCAGTTAGATTGAGGGAGTGTTGCCAGAAAATTGGGCTTTAGGTCCCGATGAATTTCACGGACGGCAATTGACAGGAGTCTTGCGGCATCTTCCGAGCTAAAGGAATAGCTTCCCCTCAGCCCGAGTGCTTCCATGTTCGATGAAAAATCCTTCAGGGGGGAAGTTGCCGGGTCCACTTTAATCAAGTAACACCCAAGCATGTCTGGCAGACCTGGCGGAGGCTCTATCCCATCATTCGCAAAGAGTGTGCCGTCTCGCAGGACGGTTCCATTGTATTTGTCAAGAAAAGCATAGAGATCGGACTGGTTCTCAGGCTTGAAAATAATTTCATTGGTCACGAACTGATCCGTTTCCCCGTCCGGGGCGACGGCTGCGCCAGTGGGCCGGGGTGGCCCGCCGCTGAGACCGGGAAGTTCAGGCTCCGTAGGCACGATGCTGTTGTCTACCGTGAAGGAAAAGTGATTGGCTATTATGGTGTCAATGAGATTTCGCACACGTATCTGTTCATCGCAGCTTATGATCCAGTCATTTTTATCCATTTGCGGCGGGCAGCCATTCACACGGAGTCGGAGTTTTCTGAGCCCTTTGATTCCTTTATCGATATCTCCCGCCAAAAAAAAGTGTTCAATGGCCTCCAATTGACTGATTATTGCCTGTTTAAGGCCACCCCCCCTGTCTTTAAAATCGATTTTTTGGGGCAGATTTTCGGCAAGAATATCCGGGTCCCCGCCATCGATTATCCCATCCCCGTCTGTATCCGGATTGTTCGGATCAGTGCCTAAGCGCGATTCCTCTTCGTTTGTAAGGCCGTCATCGTCGTCGTCTGCGGCAAGTTGCAGTTGGATCGCATGGGCACTTAAGGCCAAAGCAGGCTCCTCTGCTTCCGCATTGAATGAATTTTTTTGAAAAATGGGGGATAGTAAATAGCTCATCATAATAACTAATAATACAATGATAATTGATGTAAATCTCTTAATCATTGGCCCCCTCCTTCTTTTATTGATGTTTGCATTATTCTATAAAGATATTTTCCAATAGTATTTGGAAAACATCTTATGATCTGAGAATCAGGGGCAGCGCCAGGCGAATCAGGTTTTAGAATACTTATGCTTGGCCTGGTGAAGTTAGTTAAATCAAAGGTTCATGAGTTTCAAAGGATCTGCCAATCATTGGGCCGGTAAGCCATTTAAGGATATGGGGATAGAGGAGAACCCCTTATTCCTGCACCAGGCGGGAGAAGAGCAGTTGGCGGCAGATTCTTGCCTTCATTTTTATTCCGATTTTACTGTTTCATGTCTCCTTTGAGAAAAGCAAAGGGAAGATATTCAAGAAATTCAGCTTCCGTCGAAACTATACCCTTCTGCATAACAACATCTCCCCCGATGTAGGTGGCTCCCGCATTTTTAACACCTCAATTCCATGCCCAGCGTCATGATCAAAGGTTATTTAAATAAAAAAGCCGGGCCACCACTTTGCAAATGGCAGTCCGGCTATCTATAAATCCCATCGAAGAGAATACAAGAACCGAAAAGACCCGTGACTTTCCGTGCTATCCTTTCGAATAGTTTGGCTTTTACATAATCTTATTCTATTCTTAAAAATCCGTTTGTCAAATGTTTATGATGATATAAAAAAACTTTTTTTTTTGGGCCAGGCATTATTTGCGTTATTCCTTTATTTTGGGGGCTGTATATTGATTTTGAATTCCCGGGGCAATGGATTATGTCCGCCTTGCGCCCGCAACGCGGCACCCTCAGCTTGAACGCATTACCGTGCATTTCCGCCAGGATTTCCGGCTTAATGCCGGACTTCAGATGCAGATTGTCCACGTTCTGGGAAATCAGGTGTCTTGGTTCGTCCGGTTTCTGAAGTTCCACCAAAGCGTAATGGCCCCGGCTGGTTTCCATCCGGCTCAGGGGCTTTTCCATTTGCTTTGGCGGCAGTCCCTCTTCCTGCCGCGTCCAGACCTCCGTCCGGGCCGCGGTAGTCGAACGTTCCGGATTCGGTATTTATCGGGCGCCGGTAAAAAAAACAGGATGCCTGGATTCAAATATCCATTTTGCCAGTTTCCTGATTCATGCTTAAAGGTCTTCGGCCATATAAAATCACCTCCGAGAACATATACTGCAGGCGGACCCAGCTGGCAGGGCTGAGTAAGGCTCTCGTAACTGTCGTAGGGCGGACCAAGCGCAGCGTGTCCGCCTTCAAAATGGCGTGTACACCTTGGTTTAATGTATACTTGATTTTGAAAATATTGATAAAACATTGATCACCGGGGACAACTGCGGAAACAAGAGAATGAGGGGGCCGACCCTTCTCCAACAGGAACAGCAGAAACAATTGCAGTAAATATTGCCCGGGGTGTGGGTGTCATAATCCATGGAAAAAAGAGAAATTCAGAAACAGAAGTGGACGCGGAGAATCCGACCATTGGCGGCCGGACGAATGTTTTATCCCCTGACCGGCCAGAGGTAAAATTCTGCATTTGCCTTGTATCCCACGCCTACCGCCCCGTCCTGCATATACAAAGTCCACGCGTAGCGGGTTTCATATAAGCTGGTGGTGGAAGACCAATAGAAGTGTTGAACTTTGACAAAGGGATGCCCGGCAGGCAGCGCGGGCGTGTATTCACCCAGGTCAACAAGGCTTTCCAGTTCCCTTATATGCGGCATTCGCCAATCATTATGGCCGTATGCATGCCCGCGTTTCATTGTTTCTATCTGTTCCAGCGCTTCATGCCAGGTGAAGCGGTTTTCGCCCCGGGCAGCCAGTCGGGGCCACGTCAGACCGGTCAGTTGATCGTAAACAGTCCGATTCCCGGCAGTAAAACGGGGTTCGGGCCAGGATCGGCCAATGCGAAGCGCCCCGTCCTGATACGTTTTGTTACAAGGGATGTTTTGCCCGTCTGCATCATAGCAGCGGCTCTGCCCGGTTTTTAAAACGGTTACCGGCTCCCTTCCCACTCGAACCGGCCATACCATGTAAGACGTATACTTCATGCCCCGGTAAACCTTGGCGCCGCCCAGATGGACATACCATGCCTGCGCCGGCAATCGCGCGCAGGAAGTAGAGGTCCAGTAATAGCCGTGAAAGATATTTCTAAAAATATCGCTGCCCGCAATGGCCGGGTGGATCCGGGAGTGGTCGATTAAACTGAAAAGCGCCCGGCGGTTTGGCAGATGCCAGTCATGATATCCTGAGAGTCCGGCCGCGTTCATTTCCGAAAGGAAGTCCAGTGCTTCCTGCCATGTCATCGGCAGCTCATTAATTGCGGCATCCCGCGTCCACATAAGCCCTGTCTGATGATCATAAACGGTTGTATCGTTTGCCTGAAATCGCTTCGTCATAAAAATTATTGCCTGTTCACTGGTATGTTTAAATTCAGTTAATCCGGGATTTTATTGCATAGGAGCAAACTGCGGGCTTGCAGCCGCCTAAAGGCACAAAGAAAATCATTCCTTTATTTTTCAGTATGTTAAATGTGCTTATGGGGGTGTGATTTGCACAAAGCCTGTTTGCTGTTAGGCTTTAATCATACAATGTGGCAACAGTAAACGCCATCCTTGTTCTGTTAAATAAGAAAGAGGCAAGCAGGTTTTTTCCAAGCAGGCGGGCAAAAATGGCAAATAAACAATCAAAGGCAGAAGAAGCGCATGGGGGCCATGGGCATCAGAGTAAAATGCATGGCGCTCATCACGCAAGTCAGAAAAACCTGTCCAATCACAATCACTCGGAATCCCACGGCCATGGGGGCCATGAGAACCACCATGCCCATATGATGGCTGATTTTAAGAAGCGGTTTTGGGTTTCGCTTGCCATAACCGTCCCCGTCCTTTTCCTCTCGCCCATGATCCAGTCTTTTCTGGGGCTGCGGGAGTTTGGGTTTGCGGGTGATCAATACCTGTTGTTTGCCCTGTCCACGGCGATCTTTTTCTACGGCGGGTGGCCGTTTTTAAAAGGGATCTTGGACGAGCTGAAAAAATTCCAGCCCGGCATGATGACCCTGATCGCGGTTGCCATTGCCACGGCATATATCTACAGCAGTGTCGTGGTCTTGGGCCTTTCCGGAAAAGTGTTTTTCTGGGAGCTGGCCACCCTGATTGACATCATGCTGCTTGGCCACTGGATCGAGATGCGCTCGGTCATGGGGGCGTCCCGGGCGCTTGCGGAACTGGCAAAGCTCATGCCGTCGGATGCCCACAAGGTAATGGACGACGGCAGCACAAAGGATGTTTCCATAAAAGAAATCCAGGCCGGCGACCGGGTACTGGTCAAGCCCGGAGAAAAAGTCCCCGTGGACGGCGAGGTGTCAGAGGGCCGGAGTTCTGTCAACGAGTCGATGATAACCGGCGAGTCCATGCCCGTTACCAAAAGCGGCGGCAATCAGGTGATCGGCGGGGCGGTCAACGGCGAAGGATCCTTGACGGTCACGGTGCAGAAAACCGGGAAGGACTCGTACCTGTCCCAGATGATCGACCTGGTGGAGCAGGCCCAGCAAAGCAAGTCCAGAAGCCAGGATCTGGCCAACCGGGCTGCCTTGTGGCTAACCCTCATCGCGCTCACCTGCGGGGCGATTACCCTGGTGGCCTGGCTGGCGTTTATGGGAAGGGATTTTGCTTTTTCCCTTGAGCGCACGGTAACGGTCATGGTCATCACCTGCCCGCATGCCCTGGGCCTTGCGGTTCCCCTGGTCGTTGCCGTTTCCACCGCGCTTTCGGCCAAAAACGGCCTGCTGATCCGAAACCGGGCTGCTTTCGAGCGGGGGCGAAACATCCAGGCCATTATTTTTGACAAAACCGGAACCCTGACCGAAGGCCGTTTCGGCGTGACCGAAACCCTGAGCTTTTCAGACGATTACAGCCAGGAGGAGTTGCTCGGTTATGCGGCAGCCGTTGAATCTCAATCTCAACACCCGATTGCCCAGGCAATCGCCGAAGCGGTGGAGACGCCGCAGAAGGCCGAAGATTTCAAATCGATTACGGGCAAGGGCGCGCAGGCACGAGTTGGAGGCAGGCAGGTGAAGGTGGTCAGCCCGGGCTATCTCCGGGAAAACGATTTATCCGCCGATGATCCCCGGATTGACGAATTAAACGCCCGAGGCAGGACCGTTGTGTTTATTCTGATTGACGAAACGCCTGTCGGTGCCGTGGCGCTGGCCGACATCATCCGGGAAGAATCCAGGCAGGCGATTTCAAAACTCAGGCAGATGGGCATCCAGTGCATGATGCTCACCGGCGATAACAAGCAGGTGGCTGCCTGGGTGGCGGAAGAAATCGGTCTGGATGACTATTTCGCCGGGGTGATGCCCGGGGACAAGGCCGAAAAGGTGAAAGAAGTCCAGTCCCGCGGCCTGACCGTTGCCATGACAGGAGACGGCGTCAACGACGCGCCGGCCCTGGCCCAGGCCGATGTGGGGATCGCAATCGGCGCCGGAACGGACGTGGCCGTGGAGGCGGCCGATATCATTCTGGTCCGGAGCAACCCCATGGATGCAGTGGCCATTCTGGACCTGTCCCGGGCGACTTATCGGAAGATGCTGCAGAACCTGGCATGGGCCACGGGTTACAACGCCATTGCCATACCACTGGCAGGCGGTGTTCTCTATACCTGGGGCATTCTTCTCTCGCCGGCGGTGGGCGCCATTCTCATGTCTTTGAGCACCGTCATCGTTGCGATAAACGCCCGGTTTTTGAGACTTTCGACATGAAGCGGAATCGGAATGCGGGAATGGCAGGAATGGGGTCCCAAGCTAACTGATTGAAAAGATATTATATGAACAATAATAAGCCCTTCATATGAACCCTATATGGCACTTTTGAAGGTCCAAAAGTGCATTTTAGCGATGCTGGGAGCAAAAAGGGGAACAAATGCCAAAAGTTGAAATTTATACCACACGGATGTGCCCGTATTCCCTGAAGGCAAAAGCGCTGCTGGAGGAAAAAGGCGTTTCCTTTTCGGAAATTTCGATTGAAGGCGACCCGGCTCGGACCGCCGAAGCAAAACAAAGAAGCGGCGGAAACGAAACCGTGCCTCAAATATTCATCGATAATGAGCATGTCGGGGGGTATCAGGAATTAAGCACAATGGCGATGGAAGGAACACTGGACCGCATGCTCGGCCTTTCCTAGCGGTCCATGCCAGGGAAGCCGACGCTTTTTGCGGTATACTAATACCAGAATCTTTGCAGCGGGCATCGGTTGCCGTTGCATTCGTGAAAAGTCATTAAACAGGAGGCAATTATGAGCGTTATCGTTGAACTTTCTATTTTCCCAATGGATAAGGGCGTCAGTGTCAGCCCTTATGTCGCCCGGGCCATCAAAATCATCGAAGGCAGCGGCCTGTCTTATGAGTCAAACCCCATGGGAACCTGTATTGAAGGCGAGTGGCCGGCAGTGCTCAACGCTGTCGATCAATGCTTTAAAGACTTGCAAAATGATTGCGACCGCATTTATCTCACGATTAAGGGCGACTATCGCAAAGACCGCTCCAATGGGCTGAACAGCAAAATGGCATCCGTTAAATCGCAATTATAAACAACGGCTGCGTATGCACGAACAGAAAATCCTCGGCAGGCACATCCATGTCAGGGTCCGGGGCTCTGCGGCTGTTCCAGGCAAGCCGGCTGCCCCGGGCGCTTACTGCCGGATCATTGGAACTTCTTGAGTTCATATTTTTCGGCCAGTTTGATTCTTTCCGCATCCGGCAGAGAGGACATGTAAGCTTTCCATCCGGGGCACCATGATGCGTGCCACCGCCACAGCCGGCCTGATAAGGATTTGGGATTGCGAT
>CAZNSO010000114.1:1737-9188 GCA_964575805.1 uncultured Desulfobacteraceae bacterium | reverse complement strand
AATACAAGTTACTTTCTGCAAAAATGCCGTCGGCGGTATAATCAGCTTTTTACGAGAGCATGCGACATTTTGACAACATTACCGGCAATCATGGCAGTTACTACTTAATACGGAGACACTATGCTGAAAGCATCCCATAAAACCGGCCTTGTCTTTTTCCCGGCCTTTGACTGGGCCATCAGCGCCACCCACCCGGAGCGTGAAGAGCGGCTTTTGTACACCCAGGATCAGGTGCTCGAGGAAGGTCTTTTTGATATTGACGGCATAAACGAATATAAGTCCGAGCTTGTCGATATCAAGGATGTTCAGCGCGTCCACTTCTCCTACCCGGATGCCTGGCGCGTGATGACGGAATCCCACTTTATCAGCGCCGGAGGGGCGAAAACCATTGCCAACGCGGTGATGGGCAAATCCGTGGAACGGGGGTTCGCCCTTGTCCGCCCCCCGGGACATCACGCCATGCGGGTGGTTCATGGTGGCCGGGGCTTCTGCAACGTCAACAACGAGGCCATCATGCTGGAATACCTGCGCCAGGCATACGGCATCGACCGGGTCGCCATCGTGGACACCGACTGCCACCACGGCGACGGCACCCAGGACATATACTGGCATGACCCGGACACCCTCTACATTTCCATGCACCAGGACGGGCGGACCATGTATCCCGGATCCGGCTTCACCCAGGAATTGGGCGGGCCCAACGCCGCCGGCACCACGCTCAACATCCCCCTGCCGCCCTATACCGGGGAGACCGGATTCCTGCACGCGCTGAACGAAGTGGTCCTGCCCGCCATCGATGAGTTCAAGCCGGAGCTCATCATCAACTCGGCCGGCCAGGACAACCACTTCACCGACCCCCTGACCAACATGCTGTTTACCGCCCAAGGCTATTCCGAACTGACCCGTCTTTTAAAACCCGACATCGTTGTTCTGGAAGGCGGGTATTCCATTGAAGGGGCCCTTCCCTATGTCAATATCGGCATCATCCTTGCCTTGGCCGGAATGGATTACAGCCACGTCATTGAACCGGGATACGATCGGGAAAAATTGAAACAGACCGAAACTGTCACCCGGACGGTTGAAAAGACCTGTGAAACGGTGATGGCTTCCTGGAAACAAAAGGAGGCCATCGGCCATCGGATGCGCGGCGGCCAGGAATACGCCGAACGCCGGCGAAGTGTTTTCTACGACACCGAGGGGATTCATGAATCCCAGAATGAAACGATCAGGCTCTGCCCGGAGTGCAGCGGGGCACTTAAAATCGACTCCACCTCCGACAGGGGGGCCCATCTCCTGGCCATCCATGTCCCGCGAAAAGCCTGCAGCAACTGCCGGAATCTGGGATACCAATGGTATGAATCGGCAAAAACCACCGCTTATGACATGGTCTGCATCCAGGACCGGATCGAGGACAGCTACCTGGTAAAAACGCCATGATGATGCCGGCACCCGCTCCGGACGGGCGCCGCAACCCGATTCGAAAAAAGAAAAGGAAATCGCCGGCGTAAAAAAAAGAACGAGCGTTCGTTATTTTTTTGTTGACACCAGGGGCAGCCGACAGATAAACAAAAAAAAGCCATGCCGGGATGCAATTATGCCCGGCGCCTAATGAATTCATCGCCATGAATTGTTTCAGGATTTTTTAATGATCTTCGACCGGCAGCAACGGCTTCAGGAAACGCTTCCCGTCCGATCCCGGTGCCTTGCCCGGATTCGAAGGTTTTTTATCGAAAACGGCTACCTGGAGGTTGAGACCCCGGTCTGCATACCGGCCCCCCTGCCCGAACCCCATATCAACGCGCCCCGGGCGGCCTGCGGCTACCTGCAGCCATCACCCGAAGCCTGCATGAAGCAGCTTTTGGCCGCCGGATTCAAGAAACTCTTCCAGATCTGCAGGTGTTTCCGCGAAGCCGAGCGCGGCAGCCGGCATCTGCCGGAATTTACCCTGCTGGAATGGTATGGAACCGGTCACTCCCACGAAGACCTGATGCATACCTGTGAACTTCTGCTGGAGGCGGTATTGCGCGATGTGTCCGCCACGTCCCGAATCTGCTACCAGTCCAAAAACATCGATTTCACCCGGCCCTGGCCCCGGCTAACCGTTTCCGAGGCATTTGCCCGGTTTGCCGAAGAAGACATGGCAGCCGCCCTTGCAAACGGCCGGTTTGACGAACTCATGGGCATGGCCATTGAACCCTGCCTTGGTCTTGAGCAGCCGGTTTTCCTGTATGACTATCCGTCCGCCACCTCGCCGCTGGCATCCCCCCGGCCGGATAATCCGGAAATCGCCCGGCGGTTTGAACTCTACATGGCAGGCATTGAAATCTGCAACGGATGCACGGAACTCAGGGACGCGGCCGTCCAGGAGCAGCGTTTCGCGGAGGAACTGGAATCCCGGCGGCAGGCCGGCCTTCCGGTATACCCCTTTCCCGGCCGGTTCCTGGAAGCCTTGCAGCTGATGCCGGACACTGCCGGCTGCGCTTTGGGAATTGATCGGCTGCTCATGCTGTTAACCGATTCAAAAACCATTGACGAGGTGGTGGCTTTTACACCGGAGACGCTTTGACAATGGCGGCCGTGTCCGCCCGAAATAACATGCAAACCCATAAACAGGGAGGCCATAGATGTCTAAACTTGCGTTCGATGAAAACAAATGCCTGGCCTGCGAGAGCCATGACTGCCTGACCCGGTGCCAGTACCTGGACCTGGACGCGGCGGCAGCCAAAACCGAGATGGAGAAAATCATTGCCGGAAAGGACTCCTTTGTACTGCACGATTGCCGGACGTGTTATGCCTGCGAGGAGTACTGCCCCATGGGAAACCACCCCTTCTACCTGATCGTCAGCCGGCAGGAGGAGCTAAACATTCCGCCCCTGCCCGAGCCCATCATCAAGCAGGGCGTGCAGATGGGCATCCCCTTTCGCGGCGACCCGGAAATTGCGGAAGTAAACGGACCCGTGCTCAACATGGGCGTTTTCAGCCCCCTCACCCGTCTGGCCCAGGGAAAGCTCTTTGAAGGGCTCACGCCCATATCCACGGACAGCCGGAAGATGCACCACTTTTTCTGCCAGCTGATGTATCTCCATTTTGCGCGGACCTCGGTGATCAACGAGCGGCTGCCCGGTGTCATCGACACCATTGCCGCCTACAAACCCACGGAGGTGGTGCATTTTCACGACGAGTGCTACGGCACCTACACCTCCTACGCGCCGGCCTTCGGCATCGAGGTGCCGTTTAAATCCATCCACCTGTTTGAGCACCTCTACAAGCGCCTGCTGGAACTCAAAGACCGGATCCGGCCCTTGAATTACAAACTGGCCTATCAGCGGCCCTGCTCCTCGCGTCTGTCACCGGATGCGCACCCCTATGTGGACAAAATTTTCGACCTGATCGGGGTGGAGCACGTAAAGCGCGAATATGTGGATGAAAATGCCCTCTGCTGCGGCAGCACCATTTTGTCCCAGCGGCAGGAAGGCAGCCGCCGGTTCAGTCTCGAAATTCAAAAGAAAAACATCGCGGACATGAAAGAGGCCGGGGCGGAGCTTTGCATCTTCAACTGCCCGGCGTGCATGCAAACCATCGGCAAACAGGTGGCTGAAAACGGCATCATGCCCATTTGGATGAGCGATCTCTGCCGGATGGCCATCGGCGAAAAACCCGCCTGAGGAGGTACCTGAATGGATTCAATCTATAAAGCACTGGTCGATATTGTCGGAAGCGACTACGTATCCAACCGCACCGAAGAGCTCTTCACCTATTCCAAGGACCTGGGCACATCCGAGCCCCGGTGGCCGGATTACGTGGCCGCCCCCAAAACAGCGGAAGCGGTGAGCCGGATTGTAAAGATGGCAAACGAGCAGAACGTGGCGGTGGTGCCCCTGGGCGGCGGGCTTTCCCTGGCCGGGCTGGCGCTGCCGTTGAAGGGCGGCATTGAGCTGGATCTCAAGCGCATGGACCGGATACTGGAGCTCAACCAGAAAGCCCGGTATGTGGTCGTCGAAGGCGGTACCTCCCACGGCAAGCTGACCGCCCATCTGCACAAGAATGCGCCGCATCTCATGCACTCCGAACCCGGTGCCCCGCCCGCGGCCACCATCGGCGGCAATATCGCCATTCACGGCCAGGGCGACCTGGGCCACCCCTACGGGTTCAACTCGGACATGATAAACGGCATGGAAGTGGTGCTGCCCACCGGCGAGATCTGCCGATTCGGCTCCTGCGCCCTGGGCAACGACTGGTACACCCTGCACCCGCTGCCGGACGTGAGCCTTTTCATGGGGTGGAGCGGCTCCACCGGCATCATCACCAAGGTCTCGCTGCGGCTGTTTCCCTGCAAAAAAATCCAGGAGCAGGACATCTTTGTCGTGGATGAGGCCGACCTGATCCCGGACATTCTTTACGAGCTGACCCACATCGGCATGGCCGAAGACCTGGTGGTGGTCAGCCAGGAAATTCCGCCCCCATTCAACCGGCTGCACTACGTGCTGATCAACATCGCCGGGGACTGCCGGGATGAAATGGAATTTAAACGCCAACTCATGTTTGACGGCAAACTCAGCCAATACATCAAGGATGGCACCGCCGGCATCGGCGCCGGGGGTATGGACGTGGAGCGGCCCGTGGTCAGCAAAACCTCGGACTGGCGAAAAGGCGGCGGCTTTGAATATGTGGGGGCGATTATACCGGTAACCGCCTACCCGGAATGCTACCGGCACGGCGTGGAGGTGTCCGCCCGGCACGGCATCCCCTACACCACCCTGGGCCGTGTACTGGGGACCGGTCACAGCATGATGTTTTCCTGGACCTTTGCCTTCAACCGGGCGGATGCGGACTCGGTCAGGCATTCCCGGGAGGCGCTGCATGAAACCGACGAGGTGGTGCTCAAGCTTGGCGGGACCCTGTGGAAGCCCGCCGTGTTCGGCCAGAAGCTGCTCATGGACCGGATGGATCCCAACACCCTGCAGGTGATGAAAAAAGTAAAAACCATGCTTGACCCCAACGGCATTATGAACCCCGGAAACTGGGAGGTGGCCTGATGGCGCTCGCTCAATACAAATATCTGGATGTAATCCACCGCTGCTTTCGATGCGGTTACTGCAAATTTCCCCAGGACTGGGAGGATGTGGACAACTGCCCCGCCTATGCCCGCCACCGCCTGGAGAGCTATTCCAACGGCGGCCGGCTGTGGCTGATACGCGCCTGGGTCACGGGTGAGATCGAATGGTCCCCGCATCTGGCCGATATCGTATACTCCTGCGTGGCCTGCAAGAACTGCGAGGAAAAATGCCCGCTCTCCTTTGCCGGCGATATTGTCAACATGGTGACAGCGGCCAGAGAGGAAATGGTGGAGCAGGGCCTTGTGCCCCCGCCGGTAAAAAAATTCCTGGAAAATGTGCAGCTGCACGGAAACCCTTACGGCATGGCGGCGAAAAAACGCAGCGAATGGATGGGCGAGCTTTCCGTGGCGCCTTATGAAAACCAGGAATTTCTCTACTTCGTCGGCAGCGAGGGCGCCTACGACACCCGCGCGCAGCTTGCGGCCCGGGCGCTTGCGGGGCTTTTGCAAAAAGCCGGGGTATCCTTCGGTGTTCTGGGCAATGCCGAAACCGACGACGGCAATGAAGTCGAACTGTTAGGCGAAGACGGCCTCACCGAGGTCCTCGCGGAGAAAAATATCACCAGATTTAATGAACTGGGCGTGAAAAAAATCATCACCCTCTCACCGCACGCCTATAACGCGTTTAAAACCGTCTACCCCCGCTTTGGCGGCAATTATGAAATCCATCACTACACCCAGATACTCCAGGAATTGATCCAGGCAGGCAAACTCCAGGCCCCGCAGATGGAAAATGCCCGGATCACCTATCACGACCCCTGCTTCCTCGGCCGATGGAACAATGAGTACAAGGCGCCCAGAAAAGTGCTGCAGGCAATCGCGGGGGCCCGGTTCATCGAGATGCCGCGCAGCCGGAAAAGCGCCCTGTGCTGCGGGGGCGGCGCCGGGAATTATTTCACGGATCTGCTGGGCGGCAGTGAAGACAGCCCGGCCCGGATCCGGGTCCGCCAGGTTCGGGAGACGGGCGCGGACATCCTGGCCGTGGCCTGTCCCAACTGCCTGAGCATGCTCGAAGATGCCGTCAAGGTGGAGGGCCTGGAAAACGAACTGCTGGTTAAAGACATTGCCGAACTGATGAATGGTTCATGAGCCCGGGCTCTGGCCGGCTATGCGTCGTTTAGCCGCATAACGGCCCGGATCTTGGCCTCCAGGTTGATTAAATATGCAAAATCCGGTTGCTTGGGGTCAGGCAGGGGATCATACTCTTTTTCCTTGATGCGCTGCTTGACCGCCTCCACATCCCCGCCGGTTTCCTGGAGTTGCGCTTCAATCGAGGCCCGGAATTTTTCGGCATGTGCAATCGCCCGGGGGATATAGCCGGCCGCATCCCCGCCGGTCAGGACGTATCCGTGGCCAATGCAGAGCAGCTCGACATCCAGGGCCTGCAGCCTGTGCATGGAATGCCAATAATCCTCAAAACTTGAAAGCCACTCGGAGAAAATATAGCCATCGCCTGTCATGACTCCCACGGCCTCGCCTGTGAAAAGCATCCGTTTTTCCGGTACGTAAAAGCTGAGGGAGTCCCGGGTGTGGCCCGGGGTTGCAAGGACCTCCAGGCTGAGCCCCCCGCCCAGCTCAACTGTATCCCCGTCTGAAAGAGGCTTCTCCACGGCAAACGGTTCAAACTCGGGCGGACTTTCCGATTCTTCGATTTCCCCGGAAGCCATGGCATATTGGGCCCCGCCCCGATTGAGATCCCTTATGGTTTCAATGGCCCGCGGGTTTTCAAGAATCTTTTCACCGGCCGGGGCGCAGCCGGCCTGAAGGCCGGGAAATGCGTTTTTCAGCAAAGCCGCCGCACCGCAATGGTCATAATGCACGTGGGTGAGAAAAAGCCAGGCGGGCTGCCGCTCGTTTAAAATCCGCCGGATTTCCCGGATATAAGTCCTTCCCATGGCGGTTATGCCGGCATCGATAATGACCGGCTGCGGCGCGTCCAGCAAAAACGCGGGCAGGTCCGGTGTGCCCAGCACATGGAGTCCGGAAGTGATAAAGCCGGTTTGCCTGTATATCATTTCGCCCCTTCCTGTGAATATTTGATGGCCCTATAGAGTGTTTATGTATGCCACCTGCCTGTGCCGCTGTCAATTCCAAACCCGGCAGCACGGCGGCTAAATTCGGGTATACGGAGAACGCGGGCCGGGCGCGACATCTAAAGGCTACCTCCCCTGCAGCCCGGCCCTGGAGCCCACTGCAGACAAGAGCGATACCGGGGCCGCAGGGCCGGTAAACGGCTCCGCCACGATACCGGTTCTCGAGGAAGACCCGGTGGTCAGGAAACTGGCCTGTGACGTGTTGCAAAAAAACGGGTTCCATGTTATCAGTGCCGGAGATG
>CAZNSO010000114.1:0-1637 GCA_964575805.1 uncultured Desulfobacteraceae bacterium | reverse complement strand
CCAGATAATTGTGTAGGCAAAACCGCAGCGGGATCCGGTCCACCTGGTTCTGATGGATGCTCCTGACGGATGGCATCATGCCGGACATGAAAGCCTGCAAGTCTGCCAGCGGGTCAACGGGTATCCCCCTGATTCAAAAGTCCTGTACATGTCCGGCGATACGGATACATGTCCGGCGATACGGACAACATCGTGGCCCATCACGGTATTTTGGACGAAGGGGTCGCGTTTATCCAGAAACCGTTTTCCATTAAAGTCCTTGTCGCCAAGGTCAACCAGGTGTGGGGCCAATAAAAAAAGCCAATAAAAAAAAGATGATCACCCCCGGATTAAAAAAATTCAGCACCGGCCTGGCCCTGGCCCTGATACTTGCCTGGGGCCTTTTGGGGGTTGCAGCGGCTGAAATCTACATGTATGTGGATGAAAACGGCGTGCGGCATTTCAGCAACGTCCCCACCTCCTCGCGCTATGAGTTCGCCGCGCCGGAGATTGACGGCTATAGCCCCGCCCGTAACGGGGCCGAACGTTTTGACGCCTACATCAAAGATGCGGCAAACCGATACGGCCTTGAATTCGCCCTTGTAAAAGCCATTGTACAGGTGGAATCCAATTTCGACCCGGCCGCTGTTTCAACGGCCGGCGCGGTTGGCCTCATGCAGATCATGCCGGCCAATTTCACGGAATTTCGTCTCCGCGACCCATACGAGCCCCGCGCCAACATCATGGCCGGCGCCCGTTACTTTAAATCCCTGTTAAACCGCTTCAACAATGACCTGAGATTGTCACTGGCCGCCTATAATGCCGGCCCGGGGGCTGTGGCGCGCTTCAACGGCGTGCCGCCTTACCCCGAAACCCGCAATTACATCAACCGGGTCATGGGCCAGTATACCCGTTACAAGCGCATGTATAACTGATGGAACTGGAAAAACAGCTCTGCGCCCTCGCCCGGATTTACGAACTGTATGAACAGTACAGCCGCAGCCTGGCGGTGGCCTGCCGCAAACACTGCGCTCACTGCTGTACCTGCAATGTGAGCATCACCACCCTTGAAGCCCGCTACATCCGCCGGGCTCTGAGCGCCCGGCACCTTGCCGCCCTGCAGCGGGCCATGATCCCGCAGCTTGACGCGCCGCGATACCAGCCGCAAATCACCATAAACCAGATGGCGCAATTGTACCGCACCAGGCAGGACCCGCCGGAGGAAGTGATCGACCCGGAATGGGGGCCATGCCCGCTGCTTGAAAACAAGGCCTGCCCCATCTACGACGTCCGCCCCTTCGGCTGCCGCTGCCTGCTTTCCACCCGGGTTTGCGACATTGACGGGTATGCGCAAATCGATGCGTACACCATTACGGTAAATCACGTTTTTTCCCAGTTTATAGAACATCTCGATCAAGGAGGAATGTCCGGCAATTTCTCCGATGTCCTGCTCTCGACAAAGCCCGGGGGTGGCCACAAGGAGCCGCCCGTAAAACCCGAAGATCACCGCTGCCGCCTGATTGCCAACCACCCTGTTCCCCTGCTGCTGATTCCCCCCGAGCACCAGGCAAAGGCGGCCCCCCTGGTCGACCAGCTTCATGCCATTGTCAGCGCTTCCTGAAGCCTGCGGGGAACAATCATGCGCGCATCATTCTTGA
>CAZNSO010000113.1:0-9324 GCA_964575805.1 uncultured Desulfobacteraceae bacterium | reverse complement strand
TCACTTGGTCCGCCCTACAAATCCCCGCCACACACCAGGTAGGGCGGACCAAGCGGAGCGTGTCCGCCTTCAATCCCGCATCATGAACACCGTGGCTGAGAAATGCTTTTTAATTCGCATCCAGCGGCTGGAAAAATCCGAATCCCCCCGCGGCAGGTGCCAGATACAATGCAGATGATCGGGCAAAACAACAATCGCGTCAATTTTAAATGGCATTCTGGCCATGACGATTCTGAACGCCTCGCGCAGGCGATCAATATGGTCGACCAGGATTGCTTTCCGGTGATGGGTGACCACCGTGAAAAAATACACCCCGCCTTCTTTATAAAACCGCTTATAGCGCTTCATCAATAGATCCGTAGTTTATTGCATCAATAGATCTGTAGTTTATTAACGGACAAGCTTCGCTTGGGCTTATTGGCGGACACGCTTCACTTGGTCCGCCCTACAAATCCCCGCCACACACCAGGTAGGGCGGACCAAGCGAAGCGTGTCCGCCTTAAATCCCGCATCATGAACGCCGTGGCTCCCCGCAGCCTCCCCGCAGGCCGGACTCCGCCTACACCCCCCCGCAGGGGCTGTACCCGGCTGCCGGGTCCCTGCCGGGGGCCTGGGTAACAACCCTGGCGGGAAGATCAAGATGTTCGAGGGGATTGATAAAACTGGCGCAGCCGCATTGATTCAGCAGCTTCCAGGTCCATTGGCGGTACTCCGGAAGCTGGTCCGCCCAGGCCATGGATATGTGCAGGTGCGGCGGCATCGGGGTGGCCGGGTAATTGACATCCGCGATCCGGGAGAAAATGCGCCCGCGCGCCACCCGGTCCCCCACGCGCAGCCCTGTTTCCGGCCGGATGTGGGCGTAGAGGGTCAATTCTTCCCTGCCGCCGGCTTCGGACGCCGCCCGGCTGGCCACCACGGTCTGGCCCAGAAAATCGTCCATGATATGAACGATCCGGCTGTCAGCGGCCATGGGAACCCCGGTGCCGGCATCCAGCCGGCAGTGCCGGCCGCTGCCGGCCTCAAAAAAACAAAGGTCGATGCCTTCGTGAGGGGCATGCCGCTTTCCGGGCTTTCCCCACCATTTGGCCGAGGTGCCGAAAAGCATGCCTTCAAAAAAAAGAAACCGGGCAATCCCGGGCTCCTCCAGGCGGTTTTCCCGGACCAGCGCAGCCAGAAACCCCTTCCTGTCCGCAAAAATGCCTTCCCCCATGGCCAGGGCTCTCAAATATCTCTTTTAACGGTTCGTTCCGGAAAAGCCGGGCCCCCGGCAGCGGGTTTTTTACCAGTGCCAGCCGATGCTGCCGGTCACCCCCCGGATGTTGTCATAGTCCACATGAAGAACCACGTCCCACCGGAAATCCATGAAATAGCTGATACCGCCGCCGTAAAGACCCTCCAGGCGGCTGTCCGATTCATTTTCATACACCCGGTCGGTAGCCGGGGAGCGGGACAGGTCGCTTTCGGTATACGCCGTAAATCCGCCGATTGCGGAAACATAAAAATCGCTGGAGGCGATTTCAACGCCCAGTCTGCCAAGCATGCCCACCTCGGTTCCCTTTCTCACGCTTTCCAGGCGGACGCAATCCTCGTTGGGGCATGGCAGGGAAATGGTGCGGGAAGGCAGCTCGTCATCGGAATGGGGAATCAGGTGAAGGCCCAGGCCGAACAGAAAATCCAGCCCCAAGGCCCGGAGGTCTTTCGCCCCGGTTTCCACGGTCACGTTCACATCCCCGGCATCGCCGCCGGCGCCGCCGCCAACCGAAAAATAGCCGGCCCTTGCGGGCGCCGCGGCCAGAACAAGTATGCTCAGCAGCAGGCCGACAAGAAAAAACCGCCCGGAAAAACGGCGCGCCAATGCCGCACCGGCTGAGAGGCCAAGCAAGCCCAGCACGGCCGCCAACACCGAAAAAGACCGGCTGTTCCCACCGGCTCCCGCCGATTGAACAAAACATCCGCCCACCTCCGTCCTGGGCAGGGGCTCTGCCGGGCTGACAGCAACCGCGACCGTGTCGCTGTGGGAAAAGGTGGGACCGGTCGCCACGGTCAAGCGGAAGCGCAGGGTCTCCCCTTCTTCCCCGCCGGACGGGGCGATAAACTCAGCTTCCGGCTCATCCGCCGATTTGAGCGTCACGCCCGGCCCCTCGATCTGCTCCCACTGGTAGCGGGCGATGCCGGCAGGGTCGTAAGAGTCGGTGCCGTCAAGGGTCACGGCCTCGTCCGCACTGGTTTCCCGGTCGGCGCCGGCATCGGCAAGTGGCGGGTAATGAAGCGTTGAGCCCGTCCCGGAGATATCGCCTTCTGCCATGGGCTGGTATGCAAGCACCGGCAGGGTGTAATCATCGCTGTTATCATATATCAGGCTCTCAATAATCATCGGATCATCCGTTCCCCAATAATTGCCGGGCAGGGTAAGGCTCCCGGGCGCCTCCTCGGACCAGTCATGAACATAGACAAGGTAGCCCTCATTGTCGACCGCCTCGAAGCGGTTTCCGGACACATTGAGATCAAAGGCCGCCGATTCCGCGGCGGAGATGGCCAGCAGCCCGGCCCGGGAATTGTCCATCTTGAGGGAATTGGCTTCAATCGCGATATTCGCGGCCGCCTCCCGGTCCACCGAGCCGCTGCCATCGAGAATGATGCGCTCGCCCGCGGATACGGTCCGGTCCGGTCCGGCATCGGCGACCACTGAACTGTTAACGGTGATGGCAACCTCATCGACCGCCTCCAGGCCGCCGTTGTCGGTAACCCGGAGCTGAAACGTCAGGACCTCCTGCTCCTGGTTGTCAGAGGGGGCCGCAAACCGCGGCCTTGCCGTGTCGGAAGCGGCAAGGGCAACATCCGGTCCCGCCGTCTGCTCCCAGGCATAGGCGGCGATACTGCCGTCCGGGTCCTCGGATCCGGCGGCATCCAGGGTCACTTCCGCGCCCTGGGAAACCGTCCGGTCTTCCCCGGCATCGGCCCGCGGGTAGATGTTGCCCCGGTAATACACGAGATTAACCGTATCCGTGTCCGTAACGCCCGCCTGATCCGTCACCGTCAGCTGAAAAGTCATCCGGTCGCCCGGCGCTGTCGCGTTGGGCAACGCAAAGGCAGGGGTCATGGTGTCGGCTCCCTGCAAATTCACCGATGGTCCGGCCGTCTGCTCCCAGGCATAGCTTTCAATG
This sequence comes from uncultured Desulfobacteraceae bacterium, assembly GCA_964575805.1. Lineage (GTDB taxonomy): Bacteria > Desulfobacterota > Desulfobacteria > Desulfobacterales > Desulfosalsimonadaceae > M55B175. The sequence continues at coordinate 6,160 of CAZNSO010000113.1, read as the reverse complement.
CCCAGGTAGGGGTCCGTGGAACCGGCGCCGCTGAGGCCGACAATCAGGATCTGGCCCTCTTCCCGGTCAAGCGAGATGTTCCGGTCAGCGCCGGCATCCGCCACCGGCGGGGGATTGTCGCCGATAACGGTGATGGAAACGGCCTGCCGGGCCTGGCCCCCGTCCTTGCCCATGACCCGGAGCTCAAAATCCAGGGTCTCCACCCGGTTGCCCGGATCAGGCGCGACAAAGGCGGCTGCCGGGCTTTCCGGACGCTCCAGCGCAACATCCGGCCCGCCGGTCTGCCGCCACTGGTAGCGAACAATGCCGCCGGCCCTTTCATCCAGGGCCAGCCGGATCCCGGTTCCAAACAGTTCGGGCGCTGTACTCAGAATCGTGTTGCCGCTAAAATCGGCGTCATTGGAGCGCACCCGGGCGTCTATCCCCCGGTTGTTGTAAAGGAGATAATTGTTCCGCACGACCCCGCCCTCCGCATCCAGCCGGATACCCGTGGCATTGCCGTAAATCAGGTTGGATACGATCCCTATGTTCCCGCTTAAGCTGGCAACCCCGGCCGGCTCCTCTGACACGGCCGCCGCAATCCCGGCCGCGTCACTGAAACGAATGGCGTTTCCGGCGATAAGCGGCATGGCATCAAAGGTGCAGATCATGCCGTCCCCGTCGGGTTCATTGCCGCCGTATTCAAGCAGGCAGTATTCCATGACACTGCCGGTTTCAGCAGCCGGGTCCCAGTCCCTGCTGGTGTCGCTGAAAATGATCGCCCCCCAGGGAACGTCCCTGTCCGCGGCCGTAAAAACTATGGGCCGGCTCTGGCTTCCCCGCGCCACCAGGGTGCCGTCCACCCGGATGGAAAACCCCTCACGGACATCCGGCGGTGACTGGAACAGCACTTCAACGCCGGGGTCGATGGTGAGCACGGCACCCTCGGCCAGGCGCACATCCCCGGTGATAAGGACCGGACTGTCCGCTTGGGTCCAACGGCTGTCCGTGTTGATCCGGCCGTTGACATCCAGGGCATACGCCGCCTGCGGTTGGAAGCCCAACAGCATCAAGAGGGCAGCAGCCCCTGAGACCAGAAATTTCACTTGTTTTCGCATATGCCCTCCAGGTTTCGGGGATTGCGCCACCGGCTAGCGACTGACAAGAATCGGCTGCCGGGGGCTCAGGGTCACATTGATAAAGGCCTGGTTTTCCGTGTAGTCATTGGTGTCGATATTGGATTCCACCTGCCGGAAAGCGTAGCCCGCCTCCACCACCATCCAAACCGATGGCTGGTAGGCCAGCCCCGCGCTGGTGGTCCAGACGGCATCCTCGCGGTCCGGGTTCTCGTCCGTGTAAATATGGCGCCGGTAGCCGACGGAAACATTGCTGATCCAGCGCCTCGCCAGCTGATAGTCCAGAACGCCCATTACGCTGTAAAAGGTCGTAAAGCCCAGGTTCTCGGCACCCGCATCCGCCCGGGTATAGCCGATATCCCCCAGAAGGGAGAGGGAGTGGCGCTCGCGCCAGTTATAGACGGCTTCAATGCTTCCGATGGGGCCGCTTTCCGATTCGGCGCCGTCGCTGTCCTGGAAAAAATAGCCGAAACTGGCGGCAATGGAGGAATGGGCGTATTCATCCCAGACAAAGCCCACAAGGGGGCTGTACAACTGGTAGTCCGCCCCCTCCTCGAGGTATTCGGTCCGCTCATGGGTATATTCGGCAAAAATGTCCAGGTGGGGGCCGAGACGCCGGATGAAACGCAGCCGCCCCAGGAGGTCGTTATAGTCCTCGGTCTCCTCGTAATAGCGGCGCGTAAAACTCACTTCCGCCTGGCTGCCGTATTGCCCTGGAACCGGCCAGTAGTTCAGGGTGACACTCGGGCGGTGATAATCGTGGTCCTCTTCCAAGGGGCTGCTGTTGTCCATGAAATAATAGGCGTATCCCAGTTCGAGGCTGTCTTCCGGGCCAAACTGGTTGACCACCCCGACCGTCGCCGTGTTGACGGAATAGGTTTCCCTTCCCTGCCGGATTGTGGTGTCCGCTTCGGAAACAGGGGTTTCCCGGTCGTCGTCATAGAGCGTATCTTCATAGAGCGGATCTTCGGTGTAAAGGTAATCGTTGCTGAATTCAAGGCGGGTCGAGCGGGACAACTGCCGCGAAGCCGCAACGGTGGACTCGTGACGCAGGGTGTCGTTTTCCGGGAAACGCAGGTAGCTGGCGTAAGTGGGGGTGTAGGAAAGACTCAGGCTGCTCAGTTCCCCGCTTATCTCGATGTCGGCCCCCGGGCTGACGGTGGTGATAAAATCATAGAGCTCGTTGTCCGGGGTCAGCTCGAGATTGTCCGTATAGCTCTCCCCCACGGAAAGCCGGGGCGTGAAGGTGGTAAGCGCCGCGGCCCCGCTGCTGCAGATGCCGACAAGCAGTAAAGCCCCCGGGGCATACCGCGTCAATAACCGGATCAAAAACCCTATCAGTAACGGAGGGCCCGTTTTCATTGGCTGCTGCTTCGACCCCGGTTCCATACCCATATCTTTAACCTCAGCGCCTTTTATGCCGCGCCGGCCGGGTTGCGAGTGAAAACCCCGCCGGCAAATCCGAATTGCCCCCCCCCGGGAACCCTCAAGCCAGCGAGGCCGCAAACCCCTGATACCGCCGGGCCTCCTCGGCATGGCCGGCGGCTTCATATATCCTGGCGATGCGATCAAAATACTCCCGGCGGTTGTCCGGGTCCTCGCTGACCAGGGAAAGGAACATCTCCAGCACCCGGGTGGAGAGATCGCCCGCCTCGAAGCTCAGTTCAGCATAGCGCCGCTTGATGAAGGGGTCCACCTTGGCCCCGCAGCTGGTGCATCCGTTCAGGATCTGCCCGTACACCCCGCGGGCGGCATCCTTTTCGCCCGTGGCCTCATATGTCTTGGCAACCGCCCGCTGGATCATCTCTTCATCTCCGAACTGCCGGGCGCAATCCAGGAAAACGTCCCGGGCCGCCGCATACCGCTCCGCCTGGTAATGCGTTTCCCCCAGAAGCATCCGGATCGCAAGACTTTGACGCAATTTCTCCGGGCTGTTCCCGAGAAGCGCCTCCGCGGCATCAAAATCCCCCAGTTCCCAGTAAATGTCGCAAAGCAGCTGGTACCCCCTCAGGGACTCGGGGTTGTTCCGGACATAGGATTCCATGATTTCACGCGCCCGCTCCATCTCGGAGAGGTGCATGCAGGCTGTGGCCAATTCAAGCGGAATCCAGGTGTCAGGGGAGGGATTTTCAGCCCATGCCGCCTCGAAATGCCGGACAGCCGCCTGGAAATCGCCTTGATTCAGCGCTATGTAGCCTTGCCGGAACTCCGGGCCATACTCCTGGTAGGCTTGCTGGAGCTCGGCCGGCAGGGTGCTGGTAAGAATGTGAAAATAGGCCTCGTCCTCGGATGACCCGGCGGCATCAATTCCGGCATCCGCGCCCGTCGGGGCGGACGAATCCGCTGCTTCCGACCCATCCTGCCTGTCCTGATGGATTTGACGCGCCTTCTCCCGGATTCCGGCCTTCATCGCTTCGCTTTCGGTAAGCTCAAACGCCAGGCGGAGCAGCTCCTCGGCACCCTCCAGGTCCCCGGAATCCATTAATTCCCCGGCCTCTTCAACATGGGCCCCCGCAAGGGCCTCCCGGGCATCCCGGGCCTTCTCCGTCAGCCGCCGGATCAGCGGCTGCTTCTCCGGGTGCTTTTTTTCCGCTTTTTCAAGCGCCTTGTCATACTCCACCTTGGCGGCCCCGTATTCGCCGGCAGCAACGTAGGCATCAGCGGCGGCTTCAAGTTCTTCAGGCGGTTTTCCCGTAAACAGGCTGAACAGTCCCATGGATCTCCTTTGATTGCGTTTTTATAAAGCCCTGAACTGAGAAGAGCTAAGGCAAGGGGCGCAGATACTCCCTTGCCGCGCTCACCCCGTCCTCGAAGCCTCTTACGATTTTTTCCTCATTGCGCGTCAATCGGTTGACAGCAAACCCATCCGGGGGATAGATCGCATCGATACCCGGGTATCGGTTCTCCAGTTCGTCCAGGACCCGGTTGTACATCCTGTACCGTTCATTCAGGCAATAGACGAGAAATCGGTACTTGGGGTCCTTGTAGAAATTTTCGTACAAGGCCGTGATCCAGAAAGATTCCTGCTTTTTCCGATACCCCCGGGGCCGGGTCAGGATCACCAGGATGTCCTCCTCGCGATACCCCATGGACAGGGCCTTGTGATATGGCAGCGGGTCCAGCAGCGCCCCGTCAAGCAGCATATAGTCCTTATAACGGACAAAGCCGCGGTAGAAGAAGGGGATGGCCGCGGTGGCCTTCAATGCCTCCGGAATACTGTCGGCCCGGGAGGACAGGTACAGGGTTTCCGGCGCCGCATCCTCGCTGAAGCTCGTGGCCGTCATCAACACCGGGCAGCCGGTCAAGCGAAGCCGCCGCAAATTCAGGGGGTCCTCTCCCATAACGATATTGTTGATCATCCAGTCCAGATTCAGGATATGCTTTTCCGGCCGCAAAATGTTTCGCATGCAGATAAACTGGCTGCTTAAGAGCTCGGTGAAAAACGCGTCCCTTGCCAGCCATATCTGGCCCGCGGCATACGCCGTGCCGGTCAGGGCGCCGGCGGAGGAGCCGATAATCAATTCGAAGGGGGAGTATCCCCGGTCGGTGAAGCCCTGGAGCACCCCGGTCAGAAAAACCCCCCGCATCCCGCCGCCCTCAAGGACCAGCACCTTCTTGGAAGGGTAGCCCTTCAAGCGGTTGGTCACATTTCTGGATAAACCCAGGGCACGCGCCACGAAATCCATAACCACCGCCTTGTCTTAGAATCCCCGGTTCCCTGAAAGCCTTCAGCCGTGCAGCTCAATGGTGATGTAATAGCCCCGCTCCCCGCGCTGGAGCAGGAGCACCACGGACTCCTTCCACCGGTATTTAATCACGGCATCTTTAAAATCAGAGACACTTTCCAGGGGGATCTCATTGATTTTTCGAATCACATCGCCGGGCCGCGCCCCTATGGACGCAAGCCGGGAGCCCGAATCGACCTCTGAAACAATCACCCCCGACTCTGCCTGGATGGGTTGCTGAAAGCGGCTTTTTTCCTCAATGGGAACCACTCTCACGCCGATGAGCTGGTAAGCCAGCTTCATGGCCAGCCGGCGCGGAAAAACCCCGGCCGCCACCTCGACACGCTTTTCCCTGCCGTTTCGCAGCAATTTCAGGGCCAGCTCATCGCCCTCGGAGAACGAGCGCATGGCGTTTTCATAATCCTTTACCGACTGGATGCGCATGTCCGCTACCGAGCGAAGCACGTCACCTTCCTTTACACCGGCTTCAGCCGCCGGCCCGGTGGGCTCGACCCCTTTTATGAAAATGCCTTCGCCAGGGGAGAGGTTCAGGTACTGCGCCAGGCGCCGGTCGATATTCTGGACCGTCAAGCCGAGCCAGGCATGGACGACCTGGCCGTATTCAATCAGGTCGGAGACAATCTTTCCGGCCTTGTTGATGGGGATGGCGAACCCGATGCCCTCGGCCTTGGCATAGATGGCCGTGTTGATGCCGATCAGCTCGCCGTTGATATTCAAGAGCGGCCCCCCGCTGTTTCCGGGGTTGATCGAGGCATCGGTCTGGAGGAAATCATGGTAAACCCGATCCTGGGCCTTGATGCTGCGGTTGGTGGCGCTGATCACCCCCGTGGTGACGGAATGGGAAAACCCGAAGGGATTGCCGATGGCGATCACGGTCTCGCCTATCATGATATCGCTGGAATCGCCCATGGAGATGTCCGGCAGCGGCTCGTCGGTGTTGATTTGCAGAACGGCCAGGTCGGACTCCGGGTCGCCGCCCACGATATCGGCCTCAAACTCCCGGCCATCCTTTAAAACCACCGTTATGGTGCCGGTTTTGGCGATGACGTGCTCATTGGTGATGATAAAGCCGCGCTCCCCGTCGATGATAACGCCGGAGCCCAGGCTGGTCAGCTGCCGCCTGGGGGCGAAGCGGCGGTCAAAAAAATCCCGGAAAAACGAATCCATCCCGAACCCGGCAAAGGGGTTGCCCTGCTCGCCGGCGCTGTAGCTGGAACTGATGTTGACCACCGCATCGCTTACGGATTCAACCGCCTGGACAACGGCGCTGCGCCGGGGAAAAACCTGTTTTTCCGCCGC
>CAZNSO010000112.1:0-9366 GCA_964575805.1 uncultured Desulfobacteraceae bacterium | reverse complement strand
GCATTCCTCGGGATTTGCGACGCCCCCGGATCTTAAATGGGCTTGAACTTTTTACTTTGCCATCCCAAACTGACTTTTTACGAGACTGTCAATCTTAAACCGTTAAAAAAAGGCCCCGCCGTTTAATACCAATACATGGCCGGTCATATAATTGGCTGCAGAAGAAGTCAGGTATAGCGCTGACTGGGCGATTTCTTCCGGGGTGGCCACGCACTTGAGCGGCGTGTTCTTGTACTCGGCTTCCATCAATTTGTCATTGCTCCACAGGGCCTTGCTGAATCCCGTCTTGACGATGCGGGGCGCTATGGCATTGACCCGCACGTTGTAGGGGCCCAACTCCATGGCCATCTGTTTGGTCAGCATGTTGATGCCGGCCTTGCTGACGCAATAGGGCCCCAGTCCCTCAGCCGGGCTGACGCCGCCGGCCGAGGAGATGTTGACGATATGGCCGGATTGCTGTTTCTGCATCAGTTTGCCCACCCGCTTGCTGAGCCGGAAATAGCCCTTGAGGTTGGTGTCCACAATGTGATCAAACATGTCGTCTTCGGTGTCGACGATATCGCCCATGCCGGGGTTTGTTGCTGCGTTGTTGATCAGCACGTCGATTCGCCCGCACTCGGAGAGTACGGTTTCCACCAGGTTTTCCACATCTTCCAGCTTTTTCAGGTGCGCCGGTACATAGAGGCACTTGGCCCCCTTGGCCTCGATCTCCTTGGCCACTTCGGCCAGCGCCTCGGCCTTGCGGCTGGATATGACGATATCCGCCCCCGCGTCAGCGAAAGTCAGCGCAGCGGCCTTGCCGATGCCCCTGCTGCCGCCGGTGATCAGAACAACTTTGCCTTTTTGCGATAAAAATGAACAATCCATCTCAAACTCCCCTGTTAATATGGTCCGAATTATTTGACCTATTTTACCTGGGCCATTTCTTCGACAATTTTGCGGCAGTCCTTAAGCACCTTCTGACCCTCCATGAAAATGGTCATCCGCTCAGCCATGGGCGAGCCCTCGCCATGCAGACAGATCACTTCCAGCTCAGCGGTGGTGATCCGCCGGATCAGGTCGAACATCCGCAGGCGGTTTTCCGTGGAGACATCCTTGTTGGCGCTCAGGTATTTTTCGATATCGTCGTGCAGGTCCGGGTGGGTGTAATCCTGATAGGTCGGTGCCGTAACCAGCAGGCCGCCGGCCAGGTCCTGGATCGCCTTGACCACTTCATGATAGTTGTGGGCGAAATGGTACTTGGCCATGTTGGTTGAAATGGTATTGGGCACGGCAATGTCGCCCCTCATCTCAAAATCATAACAGGCTGTTTTGGCCAAAGATTTTAAGGTTTCCAGGTAGATTACCAGGTCGGTGAGTTTTTCTTTGACATGGGGCGCCTTGGTAACGCCGTTGTACTCGGCAATGGCGGCAGCGGCCCCCACCAGCTGTTCCGAGAGGGGAACCCGGTAGGAGCAGCCGGTTCTTCGGTGCAGCAGGGCGAAGTTGTAGACCATCGGGCCGGTCAGTTTCCATTCCCCGCACAGAAAGACCCTTTCCCAGGGCACGAAAACATCGTCAAAAATGATCAGGGAATCGGTATGCACCCTTACCGGACGCGTATTCGGGAACTCCAGTGAGCTGTAATGCGATTTGAACGGGCGGCAGACCTGGCGGATTCCCTTGGCATTGACCGGGATGGCGAAAGCCACGGCATAATCCTTGTCCGCCTCTGTCATGGCATGACAGGGGATAACAAAAATTTCGTTGCAGTAGGCGGCTCCGGTGATGTGGATTTTGGCGCCTCTCACCACGATGCCGTCATCGTTTTTCTCCACGACGCGCACGTTGTAATCCGGATGTTTCTGCCCGGGATCCGAGGGTCTGAGCATGCGGTTGCCCTTGACATCGGTCACGGCCGCGCATGTCGCGGTGTCTTCTTTTTTGAGTTTGTCCCGATAGTTGTTGATCCGGTCGATATAGTCCTGGTTGCCGCTCATGTGGGCGGCAATGCTGATGGCATTCAAGGCATCCGCCCCGATGTCATGGGCCAGGGGAATATAGCCGTCTCCCAGCTCGGTCGCCTTGACGATCAGTTCATGCGCTTTCAGAAGATCGTCGGCATTCTGCGGTTTGTAGTAATAGCGGCTTACCGGTTCCTTGAGAACCGGGTCCTCGACTATGGCGAGATCTTTGTACTGCGGATCTTCGGCCAATTCGTAATCAAGCGCCATTAAGTCGACGCACACTTTCAGATCCGGATGGGTGGCCACGTTTTCGACTTTCTCGCCTTTATAGTATACCACCCGTCCGTCATTCAGGCTTTCCCTGTATTGCTCCGCTGAAATTAATCCCATGCTGTTTGCTCCTCGTCTCTGGGTTCGGTGCCGAAACGGAAACCGGTTTTTTTGTCCGTATCTGTCTCGATATCGGTGTCGTTTGGTATATCCGGTGATATAGCCGGTGAAATATCCGGATTTTCGTTCCGGCACCCGTTAAGCTTATGATTATCGGCCCCGCCATTGCCGAAGCTTGCCTGCATTCGGCTGGAACAGGGCCGTTTGAATCAGCCCGGAAATTCCGCTACCAGGTTCTTTTCCGGGGCAGGCCGCGGTGATAGTGGGGGAAAATTTCCTCTTCATGGTAAGTGCCCATCATTTCATCAACCGTCATGACGGCGCACAGGCCGGCACCGTCGACCCCGCCGCCCCACATGCGCTCGCCGTACTGGTCGCCGACAAAATAGAGGTTTTCCACCCACGGGGATTTCAAGGGCGGCCGTTTTTGTCCGACCGGCCGCCAGTCGCCGTATGCCCGGTCACAAGGTGTCCACATCCAGAACTCGACATCTTCCTGCCAGGAGGGCCAGAATTTTTTAAACCAGTTTTCGCAGAATTCGGTCAGTCTTTTCACATTGGCGGGGTTGCGCATTTCGTGGCCCAGTTGCGGCAGGGAGAAGCAGAAGTCTCTTTTGCCTTCCGGCGCCCGGCCCGGCGTATCGCTCAGGCTTGGCCGGGAAATGCTGTCTTTGGCGCAGGAGGCCATGTTCCACATGACAACATCCATTGCGCCGCCTTCGAACCCTTCGTATTCGCTGATACAGGCCGGCATGAAAGTGAAGCTTCTCTCATCAATGCCTTTTTCCGCCCATATATCGCGTTTCAGGCCGATCATGGCGGAAAGCAGGCCCGGGTTCCAGAATCTCTTGAAGAGTGAATTTATCCACTTCTGATCAAAATGGCGCGGGTGAATAACGCTGTGGATCCCCATGGGCGGTACATTGCAGATAACTTTATCGGCCTTGATGGTCTCAAACCCGTCGCCTTTTCGAACCACCACGCCCCGGACAATTTCGTTTTCGATAATTGTCTGGACCACCGGCGTATTGCGCCAGACCTCCCCGCCTTTCGCATTCAGGCATTCTTCAAAAGCCAGCGGGATGGCGGTGATGCCGGGCTGGGAGATGGTGGCCACGGAGCCGTCCACCAGATTCATTTTGATGTCGCCGGCAATGGCTTGATATCCCAAAAAATCACCGGCGGGTGTGATGGAGGGAACGTTGTTGGCGGTCTGGGAGCCGATCAGGTTCTTGATCCAGTCATAGGCTTCCTTGTGCATATTGCGGTCCTCGAGCCATTTTTGCAGGGGATAGTCCATCAATTTCGGGAGCGCGCCCAGATCCGTTGTGGCCATGTCCCGCAACTGGTGCATGGTGGCTTTAAAGCCTTCGTCAGACATCCAGGGATATTTTTGCCCTTTTTCCACCTGATAGGCTTTGCGCTTCATGTAATCCACATAGGCAAACCCGGTATTGACCGGCATGTCGACAGGGACTTCCAGAAAGTCCAGCAGGCAGCGGACTCGGGATTTGTTTCCCCAGAATAAACCATGCCCGCAGTCATTGGTATAGCCGTCAAAGAGGCCTTTTTCAAAAATCTCTTCAAGGGTGGGCGTGCCCGGCGCGGTATAAACCCAGGTGCTGTTCATCTCCAGGGAGCTTCTCAGGCCCTGGGCATCCAGCTCCTGGCCGTCCACGGTGACTTTGTCCCCCTTGCCGACGAAAGAGAACGTGCGCCCGCCGATAAAGGGCGCTTTTTCCAGGACCAGAACCTTCTGATTGTGCTCCTTGGCCAGAAGCGCCGCTGCGCCCATTCCACCAACGCCGGAACCAATAACAATCACATCATACTTTTTGTTTGCCATGAGGCCTCCTTTTTTTATATTTAAAATTATCCAATGGGAAGTCTGTAATACTTGTTTGCAAGCTGTGTGCCATATATAAAAATCAATTAAAATCAGTTAGTTGATTTTTTTTGAGGCTTGCTTCGCAAACGAATGCGCAATATGTTGTGCCCTCGCTTCAACATGTTGTTTTTTTGTGGACAGGCGCGTTAAAGCGCTTGCCGAAGGGCTGAATCGCTTGTTGCGGCCGCTTCCAAACGAAACCGAGAGGCGCGAAGGTCTTTGGTTGACGGGGGCGGGGCATTGCGGTAAAGAATTTCAGAGGCTTTCCCCCCGGCACCCGGTGTTCCCCAAAAAAAATCGGATTTCGGGAAAGGCGCTGATCGCCGGCAGGCGTATGCTGTTTCTTGCACCTTGCACCATGTACTTAATATCTTGGACCTTGGATCTGGCACCTTGCACCTTTTATATTGCGGGGCAAGAAGTGTGCCCGGCAATGGAGAGAGCACCGTGATGGGGCTCTGGAGGAGGCTCGGATGGATAAGGAAGCGGCCCGGCAGTTGATTGACGAGGCTGTAAGACAGGGGCGGCGATCCCTGTCCGAATATGAAGCCAAGCGGGTGCTGGCGTTCTATGACATTCCCGTGGTTTCCGAAATTCTGGTTGAAGCGCCCGGGGACCTTGCTTCTGCAGTGGCCCGGATTGGCTATCCAGTGGTGATGAAGGGGTGCGCCCCCGATATCGGTCACAAGACCGGGAAAAATCTGATATACATGGATATCCGCAATAAGGCGGAAGCGGAGGAGGCATTTGCTGAAATCCGGTCGGCTCTGAAGGGGGCAGGGGCTGCTGTGCTGGTTCAGAAAATGATAGCCGGCCGACGGGAACTGGTGCTTGGAATGACCCGGGATCCGCAGTTCGGCCCTTGTGTCATGTTCGGGCTTGGCGGGATTTTTGCTGAAATCCTGGAGGATATTGCCTTCAGAAAAGCCCCGCTGGACAAGCCGGAGGCGCTCAGGATGATGCAGGAAATCCGGGGGCGGGGCATACTCGGGCCTGTCCGGGGCATGGAAGCCGCTGATACGAACCGGCTGGCGGAGATCCTGCTTCAGTTGGGACAGATCGGACTTGACATGGCGGAAGTGGCCGAGATCGACCTGAACCCCGTTATTCTTGCCGGCTCCCAGCCGGTGGCCGTGGATGCCCTGATGGTTCTGCGAAAGCCGTAAGAGACGGCCCGGTTGGTGATTATCAACCGGGAGCCCACGGGGATGGATCATCTCGCCGATCTGGCCATCCATGACGAGATCGGTCCGACACTGTCAGCGGCAGTGGATTAATATCACACTTTCCAGAGGAGGTTGCCATTGGATTTGATTGAGGTCAACAAGGAGACATGCAATCAGGACGGTCTCTGTGCCGCCGTTTGTCCGGGAGACCTTATTTCCCTTGTAAAGGGCGGTTTCCCGGAGCCTGTTGCCGCCGCTGACGAATTCTGCATCCGCTGCGGGCATTGCGTGGCTGTCTGCCCCACGGGCAGCCTGACGCACAAGGATATGCCGGTGGAACAGTGCCCGCCGGTCAACAAAAATCTGGCGCTGACCCCGGAGCAGTGTGAACACTTTTTCAGATCCCGCCGTTCCATCCGGGCATACAAAAATAAGGCCGTGAGCAGGGAGGCGGTGGGCCGTCTCATTGATATCGCCCGGTATGCGCCATCCGGCCATAACTCCCAGTGCGTGGAATGGACGGTCATCGGAGAGCGCAAGGAAATGGATAAGCTGGCCGGAATCGTCATTGACTGGATGCGCCGGGTGATTGACGAGATGCCGGAGTTGGCCGCCGCTGTTCACATGGATCGGACGGTGGCCCGCTGGGAGGGTGGATCGGATGTTATCTTCCGAGGCGCCCCCATGCTTGTCCTCACCCATGCTGATCAGCAACTGCGCCCGGCGCCGGCTGCCTGCACCATTGCCATGGCTTACCTGGAACTCGCAGCGCCCACCATGGGCATGGGCGGCTGTTGGGCCGGTTATTTCATGGCGGCCGCGGGCGGTTACCCCCCGCTGCAGCAAGCACTGGCACTTCCGGAGGGGCATCTTTGTTTCGGCGCCATGATGCTGGGGATCCCGAAGTTTACCTACCAGCGCCTCCCCCTGAGAAACGCCCCGCGGATCCGGTGGCGGATGCCGTAACGCAAGTGCGGGCCTCTCTTTGCGCCCTAAGCAGTGAAGGGCCGGCTTGAGCTGGCCGGCTCCTTTCGCTCATGGGCCTTAACCGGGTTTCCAATAAGGAGCAACCTTATGAAGCCATCGGATTTTATTGATATTTTGTATGAGAAGGAAGAAGGAAGCGGTATCGTCACGGTGACAATGAACACCCCGAAACGCAGAAACGCCCAGAGTCAATATACATTCCTGGAGTTCTGGTGGGCAGCGGATATCTTCCAGAAAGATGAATCCGCCCATGTGATGATCATCACCGGCGCAAAAGACCCGGACAATCCGGACCCCGCGCGGGAGGCGTTTTCCAGCGGGGGGTATTTCAACCCGAACGCCACTGCCGAGGTCGATCCGGATCTGCTGGACCAGGTGGACCCCACGGATATCGCCCAGAAACGGCTTGTGGAAAAGTTCTGGTATGTGGATAAGCCGGTGATCGCGGCCATTAACGGCATGGCGATCGGCGGGGGCTTCACCCTGGCCCTGAGCTGCTGTGATCTGATCTACATGTCCGAGCATGCCTGGGTGCGGCTTCCTTTTGTCCGGCTCGGCATCGTCCCCGAGCTGGCCAGCAGTTTTTTGCTTCCCCGCCTGATCGGGATGCAGCGGACCAAGGAGCTTTTTTATTTCGGTGAAACGCTGACCGCCGACCAGGCTTTTGAGATGGGCCTGATCAACAAGGTGCTCCCCCATGAGGAACTGCTGCCCTATGCGCGGGACCGGGCCTTGAAACTGATGCCGCCCGGCGGTCCCGGCATGGGGGTTCGATTGACCAAGCGGATCCTTCATCGCCAGTTGATTGGCGATGTCCAGAGAGCGCTTGACGAGGAAAATATCGGCCTGAACCAGGGCATGAAAAGCGATGATTTTATGGAAGCCCTCATGGCCCGGATCGAGAAGCGCGAGCCTGTTTTTAAAGGCAAATAATCCCGGCGCCTGTGCGGCAGGCCAGGGGCTGCCTACCCGAGCATTCCCGTCAGGCGTTCTTTGATCAGGGCCTCGGCTTCTGACATGATACGGGTGATCAACTCCCGGCAGCTCGGGATATCGTGGATCAGCCCCGCCACCATGCCGCAGGACCAGACGCCGGCCTCCGTGTCGCCGTTCATCATGATTTTCGGGTAAACGCCGGCCACTTCATCGATGATGTCTTCAAACCGGATGTTTTTGCCAAGTTCGGCCTCTTTTTCCATCAGGCGTTCAACTGCCGGATTGTAAAAAACACGTTCGGTGTTTCTCAGGGGGCGCATCACCAGCCGGGTGTCGCGCTCGGTTGCCGCCACAATGGCCTGTTTCACATTTTCATGAACAGGGGCTTCCGTGGTCGCAATAAAGCGGGTGCCCATGTTGATGCCATCCGCTCCGAGCGCCAGGGATGCCACGAGACTGCGCCCGTCCGCCATGCCCCCGGAGGCGATAAAGGGGATGTTAAGCTCCTCGGCCGCCCGGGGCAGGAGGATCATGTTCGGGATGTCGTCTTCACCCGGGTGCCCGCCGCACTCGAAGCCGTCAACGGACACCGCATCGCAGCCAATTTTTTCGGCTTTCAGGGCATGGCGGACGGATGTGCATTTATGGATGATTTTGATGCCGGCATCTTGCAGTTTGGGGAGGTAGTCCTGCGGATTGCGGCCGGCCGTCTCGACAACCGGCACCCCGCCTTCGATGATGGCCTCTATGTAGCCCGGGTAGTCCGGCGCATTGACAATCGGTAAAAAAGTCAGGTTCACCCCGAAGGGTTTGTCGGTCATTTCCCGGCAGCGGGCAATTTCTTTTGCCAGCTCCGCCGGTGTTTTTTGCGTCAACCCCGTGACCATGCCAAGGCCGCCGGCATTGGAAACAGCGGCCGCCAATTCCGCAAAGCCCACATAATGCATGCCGCCCTGCACGATCGGGTGCTCGATATTCAAAAGCTCGGTTATTCGGGTTTTCATAGGTATTGCCTCCTTTTCAGGGGATGTTTCGTTATTAAGGGGCCGGGTTCCTCCGTCCGGATGTCCTTATTATCGGGCGGGCGGCCCGAACCGGTAATCCGGGTCGGCAGCCGCCTTCTCGCCCACCCGGCTGCGCAGGGTGCCGATGCCTTCAACTTCCATTTCAACCAGGTCGCCGGGCTGCAGATAGCGGGCATCGATTCCGTTTCGCCGGGCTTCACTGATCGTGCCGCCGGTAACAGTGCCGCTGCCGAAGACGTCTCCGGCGGCGATCCGGCTGTCGCGCGAGGCCCGTTCCACGAAACTGCCCCAGCTGTGATACATGCCGCCGGCCGGGGCATCCATCCAGAGTTCGCCGTTTACTTTCAGGCGGCACTGCACATGCAGTCGGCCGTCTTTTAGAAAAGGCGTCAGCTCGTCGGTGGTCACCATCCATGGCCCGATGGACGTGGCGGCGTCTTTCCCCTTGGCCGGGCCGAGCAGGGCGGTCATTTCATCGAATTGCAAATCCCGGGCACTCCAGTCGTTGAAGATCATGAAGCCCGCAATATGGGAGAGCCCGTCCGCTTCACTGATGTTGGCCCCGCTTTTTCCGATCACACAGCCCAATTCGAGTTCGTAATCCAGCAAATGGCTGGCGGAAGGATAGGGTACCTCCTCATCCGGCCCGAAAATCCGCAGCGGATTGGAAAAATAGAAGATCGGCAGGCGGTACCAGGCCTCCGCAAGCTCGCGGGTGCCCCCGGCGCTGGCGTGGCCTTCGTAGGCAAAGAAATCCCTCACCGTAGGCGGCTGCAGGACCGGTGCGCGCAGTCGCGCGGCACTCAGCGGGACAGAAGGCGCGGTGATTCCGGCATCCAGCTGCTCTCTCAGTCGCTCCAGGGGATCATATCCAGCATCCGCACCCAGTTCAAGCAGTGCCCGAACATCGGCAAGGGTTCGGTTCCCGCCCATGAGGGCCGTGACGTCGAGAATGGTCTCATCTTTGACAACGCCGGCGCGCGGGCCGGTACCCATGTCATAGCAAAGCAGTTTCATGGTCAAACCTT
>CAZNSO010000111.1:0-9421 GCA_964575805.1 uncultured Desulfobacteraceae bacterium | reverse complement strand
GCCTTTTGCGGTCATTTGTTTCCCGTATACCTGAAATTTAAAACCGGCGGCAAGGGCGTGGCCATTGCCGCCGGTTGTTTTGCTGTCATATCGCCATTCTCGCTTTTTATCGCAGCAGGCGTTTTCTTCCTCGCTGCCGCCCTGGCCAACCGGGTGTCCGTCGGCTCGCTGGCGGCTGCCGCGGCCCTTCCCCCGGCTGTTTTCCTGCTTGAGCAGTCCTGGCTGTTGGGAGGCTGTGCGGCACTTATCGCCCTGCTGACAATCATCCGGCACAAAGCCAACATCCGCCGAATTTTAAGCGGCTGTGAGCCGCCCTTCAGGTAAAGACAACTGCTGCCGCAAAAGTCAAAACACCGGCAAGAATAAAGTGGCTCTCCATTAAAAAACTCTGGCGGAAACCGGGAGAGAACTCGCCCTGCTCCTGGAAATAAAGAAAAACAAACATCATCAGCGGGCATCCGCCGATAAACCAGCCGGCGGATGTCACCAGGCCCAGGGCACTGGCACCCCATATAAATGCCGCCATCGCCGCTGCTATGATTTTCAACAGCTTCATGGTCCGTTTCTCCCCAAGAAGAATCGGTATGGTTTCCTTTCCAACGATCCGGCTGCCCTGCATATCCAGAATGTCAAAAAATGCGGTTTGCACGAATACCAGGCTGCAGACCCAGATAAAAACAGCAGCGGTACTGGGATGAACAGCGCCTTCGTGGTGCAGGGCCGGCAGCAGCACCGCCACGATCCCCCAGGCCAGGGAAACCAGAAGGGTTTTGGAGGCCGGGATATCCCGGATACGGGTGATTCGCCGGGAAATAATGCCTGCGGGAACGAGCCGGGCATTGTAGAGCATCCCCAGCCCGCCCATCAGCAACAACAGAATAAAAAAGCCAATGCCCATGGTGTATGCCAGCAGAAGCACCGCGGCGGCGGCAGCGGCTGTCATGGCGGTCAACCAGGGCCGGTTGTCCTGGTAAAAAATGGCCCGGTCCGGATCGCTGTAGCGATCAGAGGAAATGTCCGCCAGGTTGTTGTAGGTATGCATGCTCAGAATATAGAGAACCGCAACCAGGAAATCAATCCCCCGCCCCGGCAAATCCAGGAGGGTGGTTGCCGCATAGGTCAGGCACCCGGTCCCCAGCGCCAGGTAAATATTGGAAAGCAGCAGGTATCGCAGCGCGAGGGATAGCGGTCGGCTGAAGCCGCCGCCTTTTCGCGTCAGGGAATTTTCAAGGGAACGAAACACCCGTTTGATAATCCAGTTCGGAGTGGAGGCCCCTGCGGTGATGCCGATATGGCGGCAGCCTTCAAGCCGGGAGAGGTCCAGTTCCTCCTCAGTTTCAATTTGCTGGACAGGCTTGCCGTTTGCTGCCGCAATTTCATAAAGCCTTCGGGTATTGCCGCTGTCATGGCCGCCTACCACGACAAAGGCATCCACCGAATCGGCCAGGGACTGAATTTCAGCCTGACGGTTCTCAGTCGAGTCGCAGATGGTACTGAATACTTTGTAATGCGGATGTTTTATGCCCGTCCAATCACGAACCTGCTTGAAAAATGACAGGTTTTGGGTGGTCTGGGCAACAATAATCGCTTTGTCAAAATCCGGCAGCGCTTCCAGGGCTTCCATGCTGTCCGCCGTATAACCCAGGTTGCCGGCATAGCCAAGCAAGCCCCGAACCTCCGGGTGCTGACGGTCTCCGATAATAATGGATGCATATCCGTCCCTGGCGTGCCTGGAGATGATCGACTGGACCTTGATAACCCGGGGGCAAGTGGCATCAATCACCTGAAAACCGGCGTCCACAAGTGCCTGCCGATCCCTTGGCGGGACCCCGTGAGCCCGGACAATAACGATGCCTTCACCGGATTCGGGAATTTCCTCCAGAACGGAGATGCCTTTTTGCTCCAGAATGGAAAGCACCTGGGGGTTATGAATCAGGGGGCCATAGGTGAAAATGGGCGCCCGGCTCTTGTTTGAGGCATCCAGCGCGATTTCCACCGCCCGCCGGACACCCATGCAGAATCCGGCGGTCCTTGCAATGGTAATCTTCATTGGTCGGGGGATTTTTTAAAAAACACCTTATGATCCACAAGGGCCAGCGAATGGATAATCGCTTTAACGAATTTCTGCTCGCCGAAAATATTGATTAATTTGTAGCCGCCGTCTTCCGGCTCCACCGTATCGACAGCCTCCATAAGCAATTCCTGCCGGTCGCCATCAATCATATAGGCACTGGCTTCACACATAATTTTTTCCTCACATATTGTTTGATCACCGGTTAAACACCGGTTTTAAATGAATTTCGATGAGTTCGTCAATTAAATGGGGCAGCGGGATCGAAGCCGTACCGATGATCTCGGCGTTTTCCTGGGACAGGGGGATGAGAAATTTTTTGGCCGGACACGAGGCCACGGCTTCGGCCATACGGGCTGTGACTTCCCCCATCATGGAATTGGCCATGATTATTCCCACGGGCCCCACGATCATATCCACCTGCCGGACGGTGTGCGCGATGGCATTTTCACCGGACGCGCCCCGGTTGGCGCGCGCTTTCAGCATCTGGGCGGTGGCGATGGCATTGGTGCCAAGGGCGATAATCTCCACCTGTTCGTCAAAAAAATCCTTCAGGCGCTTGATCACCGTGGCACCGATACCACCGCCCTGCCCGTCAATAACGCAGATTTTGATCATCTTTCCCCTGCTTGCGCCCCAATATAATAATCACTCATGAATGTTTTCCAAACGAATATCACCAATGTTTCCGAAAAAAAGCGGCCGCCGGTATCCCCGGATGATTAAAGCTTACTGATTTTTTTTTGATTTTTGCGTTTTCGCTTGGGCGGTTTTTTACCAGGCCCTTTTTTTCGCGTATCCGGACGCCAGCCGGGCTCCTCCTCGGATTCCGGGGAGACCCCTTTCAGGGCCATATATGCCGCCATTTCCATTTTTTTTTCAAACTCGAGAGAATCGATGACGGCGGCGCCCCGGGAACTCGAAAAATCGGCGAGCTCCCGGTCTGAGGTGACCACCATGGCTTTTTCGCCCTCGCGACTTGCCATGCGTTTGATTACGGCATCAGCGCTCTCCCCCTGGCGCGAAAACCTGACTTTAATACCTTTTTGGTGATCCCTTTGATCGAATGTCGAATATTGGCTGGCCCCGTCAAAGACCACCGTTATCTGGTGCCCTTTGATACGCTTGTACGCCGCCAGCCGGTCCAGAAGACCCTCCCGGCCGAGTTCCAGGTCCGCTTGATCCATCGGGCTCATTGCGGCTGACTGCCGTATCAGGTTGTAGCCATCGACGATAAGGTGAAGCCCCATCCTTTTCAGCCTGAAATGTCCGTTTTCAAAAGGTTCAGAACCCGGTCCAAATCTTCGTTGTTATAGAATTCAATTTCCACCCGCCCCTTCTTCCCCCGCCGCCGGATCTGCACTTTGGTGCCAAACTGATGGGACAGGTCCTCTTCAAGCCTGGAAAAATAAATATCCTCCGGCCGCCTGACGGGTTCGGGCCGGGCCCCGGCCTCAGCCTCGGCGTTCAGCCGCTGAACAAGTTTTTCCGTCTCCCTGACGGAAAGCCCCCCGGAGAGGACCCGATTAAACGCCTTTTTCTGAATTCCCGTCGTTTCAGCCCCCAGAAGCGTACGGGCATGGCCCATGGACAGGTTCCCGCTCTTGATGGCCGCCTTGATTTCATCCGGCAGATGGTTGAGGCGCAAAAAATTGGCCACGGCGGAACGGCTTTTCCCCACGCGCCGGGCAACGCTTTCCTGGGTCAGTTCAAACTCGGTCATCAGCCGCTGATAGGCCTCGGCCTCTTCCATGGGGTTGAGATTCTCCCGCTGAATATTTTCAATAATCGAGATCTCAATGAGTTCCCCGTTGGAAATATCTTTCAGGATTACCGGAACCTTCTGGATTCCCGCCATTCTGGCCGCCCGCAACCGGCGCTCCCCGGCAATCAATTCATGGCCTTCCCTGGCCGGCCTGACCAAAAGCGGCTGCAAAATCCCCTGGGTTTTTATCGAACCGGCCAGTTCCTGCATTTCCTGCTCGGAAAATTCCCGGCGCGGCTGATAGGGGTTTGGATGGATGGTATCGATATCGCACTCGAAATACCTGTTTCCCGGCTCTTCAGAATCGCCGATATCCGGGAACAGGGCATCCAGGCCTTTGCCAAGCCCGGTCTGGCGGCCTTTTTTGCGCATACTGCCGCTGGTGTTACCGGAGTTCATTTTTTCGTCTGGCATTATCTATCCGTCCCTGATGGTTATCTCCCACCCCGGCGGCCGTCGGTGATTTCAGCAGCCAGGGCTTTATAGCTGTGCGCCCCCGGGGATGAAGGATCATAGAAAATGATCGGCTTGCCGTAGCTCGGCGCTTCACTGAGCCGGACCGTCCGGGGAATCCGGGTTTCAAAAATCATGTCCTTGAAATAGGTCTCCGCATTCTCGGCCACCTGGTTGGCCAGGTTGGTCCGCCGGTCAAACATGGTGAGCAGAATGCCTTCGATTTTTAAGGCGGGGTTCATCCCCTGCTTGATCCGTTTAATCGTTTGAAGCAGCTGGCCAAGACCCTCCAGGGCATAAAATTCGCTTTGAAGAGGGATCAGCACGGTATCTGAGGCCACCATGGCATTTAACGTCAACAGACTCAATGACGGCGGGCAATCCAGAATAACATAATCATAGGCGGCAACGCCTGGCGCCAGAAAAGACCGCAGGACTTTTTCCCGCTGACCGTCGGCCATCATTTCCACTTCAAAACCGATCAGTTCAACCCTTGAGGGAATCATGGAAAGATCTTTAATGCCGGTATCGACGATCACATCCGAGATCACGCTTTGACCGATCATTCCGTGGTATAGATTGCGGTCAATGGCCTTTTTGTCTATTCCCAGGCCGGTGGTGGCATTGGCCTGGGGGTCGCAATCGACAAGCAGGGTTTTCCGGGAGGCAACAGCCAGGGCGGCGGATAGATTGATCGCGGTCGTGGTTTTCCCGACACCGCCTTTCTGGTTTGCGATGCAGATGATATGTGTCATAATGAATGCCTTTTAACACAAAATTTGCCGTTTGAAAAGCGCATTGACCAGCCCTATATTATTAGGCAGTCTTTAAGGCCGACTGTTTTCGAATAAACATTTTCGCGGACTTTTACGGGATTACCATGCAACATTTACGCAAACCGACAGCCCTGTGCCTGGCCCTGGCTTTGCTTTTCACCGCTGTCCTTCCGGGCGAGGCTGCCGCGCTGACCATCAAGGAAGAGAAAGAACTGGCCGAAGAGTTTCTCCAGACCGTGCGCGATCGCTATAAGATCATTGAAGATCCCGCTATCAGCGATTATATCAACCGGCTGGGCCGGGGCATCGTATCGGAGCTGCCCCCCCAGCCCTTTGATTATCATTTCTATGTGATTGAACAGGACACTTACAATGCCTTTGCCGGCCCGGCCGGCCATATTTTTGTTTTCAGCGGCCTTTTTGAAGCCCTTACCCATGAAGGCGAGCTGGCCGCCCTCCTGGCACACGAAATCGCCCACGCTTCCTGCCGGCATATATCCAAAATGATTGAATCCTCAAAGAAAACGAGCATAGGATCGCTCGCAGGCGTAATCGCCGGCATTCTGATAGGCCTGGGCGGTGCCTCATCGGTTGGCAGCGCCATTGCCATCGGCTCCATGGCAGCCGGCGAATCCGCGACCCTTGCCTATAGCCGGGAAAAAGAAATGCAGGCCGACCAGCTCGGGCGCGAATACCTGCAGAAGGCCGGCTATGACCTGCACAGCATGCTCTCCCTGTTAAAGACCATCCGGACCCAGGAATGGTTTGACACGGACCAGGTGCCGACCTATCTGCGGACCCATCCCGCCACCAGGGATCGGCTGAGTTATCTGGCCACGACCCTGTCCAGCCGGCCCGCGCCGCCGCCTGAAAAAAATCATGCATTTGAACGGGCGCATACGCGCCTATGCGCTTTGTACGGGAACCCGGGGGAAGCCCTGGTGCGCTACAGGGAAAAAATAGAGTCCCGGCAGCCGGCAACCCCCATGGATCACTATGGTTACGGACTTGCTCTGGAGCGTGAAGGCAATACAGCAGCCGCTGTTGAACACGTGCGGAAGGCATACAAGGCCCATCCGGAGGATCCCTTCATGGCAGAGGATCTCGGCAGGCTTTATTTCCTCAACGGCAGTTACGAAAAAGCCCTTTCCATGCTCAAGGAAACCACCCGCCAGGCCACAACCGGACCGGAAGGCATGCACTACCTCGGGCGCACCCAGCTGGCCTTAGGGCAGACAGCGGCTGCCACCGAGACCTTTACCGAGCTTGTCGAAGATTATCCGGACCATCTGCGCGGCCTATACTTCCTTGGAAAATGCTATGCCGAACAGAATGATCCCGGGCATGCCCACTATTACCTGGGTCTATACCACAAAGAAAGAAAAGACAGGGAGAATGCCGCCTTTCATTTCAAGCTGGCTTTAAAAGACCTCAGGGACCCGGAAAAAATCGAAAAAATCAACAAACTGCTGGGAAAGGCCGAATAATCCAGGGCCTCGGCGGAAAGTCAGCCCTTTCAGACCTTGTCAAATCGCGAAAACTTCATGGTAAAATTGCCGCGGCCCTGGGAAGCGGAACGCAGGGCCGTTGAATAGCCGAACATTCTGGACAGCGGCACACTGGCAGAGATCACCTGGATCTCCCCCTTGGCGGAGATGGACTCGATCTTGCCGCCCCGGGAGTTCAAATCCCCGATGACCTCCCCCATGAAATCCTCGGGCACAAAAATTTCAGCATCCATAATGGGCTCCAGCAGATACGGTTCCCCCTGTTGAAACGCTTCCCGGCAGGCCATGGTCGCACACACCTTGTAGGCCAGCTCGGAGGACAGGGTTTCCTTGAAACTCCCGCCGGTTAAAACCACTTCCACGTCCACCACGGGATACCCCATCAGCGCGCCATATTCCATGGCATCCTGCACACCCTGGGAAACTGAGGGGATATAGAGATCAGGGATGGTCTCCGATGTGACCCTGGAGCGGAACGTGTTGCCGCTGCCCCGGGCCAGGGGCCTGACTGTGAGCTCCACATTGGCATAATGCCGGTTCCCCGCAATTTCCCGGTCAAATTCAGCGGAAGCCGTCGCTTTGCGGGCCAGGGTTTCCCTGTACACCACCTGCGGCTTGCCCACGTTGACATTGGTGTTGTATTCGCGCTTCATCCGGCTGATAATGATATCCAGGTGAAGTTCACCCATGCCGGACAGTATGGTCTGCCCGGTATCCTCATCCTGCTTGACAGTGAGCGTGGGGTCTTCATCCATCAGCTTTGCCAGCACGTGGTCCAGCTTATCCTGGTCATCATGGGTCTTTGGCTCCACAGAAACGGAAATGACAGGCTTGTAGTATTCAATGGCTTCAAGCAGCACCGGCGTGTCCGCATCGCAGAGGGTCTGGCCGGTTCCGGAATCCTTCAGGCCCACCACACCGACAATACTTCCCGGCCCGGCCTCATCCAGCCGCTCCCGCTTGTTGGCGTGCATTTTGAGGATGCGCGAGATCTTCTCCTTGCGCTTCAGCGTGGGATTGTAAACCTCACCGCCGGCTTTCAAATAGCCGCTGTAGACCCGGACGAACGAAAGTTTCCGGCCCTCGAACATGGACACCTTGAAAATCAGGGCCACCAGGGGGCCCTTTTCCCTGGCGGTAAACGACAGCGCTTCTTCCGTATCCGGATGAATCCCTTCGATGGGAGGCGCCTCCACAGGGCTGGGCAGGAATTGGATCACCGCATCCAACAGGGGCTGAATACCGCGGTTGCGAAGTGCGGCACCGCACAAAACAGGCACGAGGGAGAGGTTCAAAGTGGCCCGGCGGATGGCTGCCGCCAAATCAGTGATTTCGATGGGGCGCTCTTCAAGAAAGGCTTCCATGATGGCATCATCGGTTTCAGCTACCTGCTCAAGCAATTTTTCCCGGTAGGCCTTTGCCGAAGGCAGG
The DNA here is from genome assembly GCA_964575805.1 of uncultured Desulfobacteraceae bacterium. Lineage (GTDB taxonomy): Bacteria > Desulfobacterota > Desulfobacteria > Desulfobacterales > Desulfosalsimonadaceae > M55B175. The sequence goes on along the minus strand of CAZNSO010000111.1, from coordinate 1,417 downwards.
TGCGCCGGATCAATATCGCCTTTTTGAATCGGCGCCCGGGGATCACTGGTCTCCCATATGATCTGCTGCATATGCAGCAGATCGATCACGCCGGAGAACGTGTCTTCACTTCCCACCGGCAGCTGGAGGATCAGGGGATTGGCATTGAGCCGCTCCTGTATCATCTCCACGACACGGAAAAAATCGGCCCCCACCCGGTCCATCTTGTTGACGAATGCGAGCTTGGGAACCATATATTTGTCCGCCTGATGCCAGACGGTCTCCGACTGGGGCTCCACCCCGCCGACCGCGCAAAAGACCCCCACCGCCCCGTCCAGAACCCGAAGGCAGCGCTCCACCTCAATGGTGAAATCCACATGGCCCGGCGTATCAATGATCTGTATTTCAGAATCATTCCATTGGCAGGCGGTCACTGCCGATGTAATGGTGATGCCCCGTTCCTGCTCATCGGGCATCCAATCCATAACCGCCTCCCCATTGTGAACTTCCCCGATCTTGTGAGAACGGCCGCTGTAGAACAACACGCGCTCCGTCACCGTGGTCTTGCCGGCATCAATATGCGCTACAATTCCAATATTTCTGATTTTATTTATTTTTCGGGAATCTTTCATCGCACCAACAACATATCTGCTTTTAATGGAAACCGGATATCGATATGGCCCGCCAGGGTATCGGCTTCCTGCCCGTCGATGAGCAATTGGACCCGATCTACGGCGGGGACATTCAGCACCAGCGTATTGACGATCGAAAAAACCGTCATCAGTTCCGTGCGGATGCCGCCCGGATGGTTATCGGCAACCCGCCCGGTTAAGTCAACGTAGGCAATACCGCCATCGGTGACATATACCGCACGAAGCGCCGCATCGCCCGGAAGTGTTTCGACAAGCTCACCCCGCGGTCCATCCAGAAGGGCTTCAACGAGATGGCGGCAAAAAACCTGCACCGGCTGCTTTTCCCGGATTCGACGGACTTCACTGACAAGATACCCATTTTCCGGATCCACAAAATACAGGTAAACCGGATAATCCGTATCGCCCGGTTCCGCCAGAATCTGGTCCAGCGCAGGTCTGTCCGCATCAGCCGGGGTCTGGCAGAAGCCCGGATTCCCGGCTGCAGCCGCAAGCCCGGTGACAAAAAAAATCAGCAGCAAGCCCCTGCCAAACCAACGGCAGGGAGCATGCGCCGTACGATGACCAGTCTCTGTCAGCAACGGATCCGCCCGGCCTTTCTGAAACGCTCGGTTTAAAATTCAGGCTCCGGACCGGAGCAACGGGCCCGGAAATGAAATTGTATCAATTTAGGCCACCAGGGGGGCCGCTGTCAATTGCATAAATATGATAGCTTCGTAAAAAGCGGTTTATGCCGCCGGCGCGGTTCTTGCAGAAAGCAACGTATGTCCATCTTACTCTTACTCTTA
>CAZNSO010000110.1:0-9437 GCA_964575805.1 uncultured Desulfobacteraceae bacterium | reverse complement strand
CCTTTTCTTCAAAGCGAAGCGGATCTTCGTTTTCTCTTGTGGCGGACACGCTGCGCTTGGTCCGCCCTACGAGAGATCCACGAGCTTAGTCCGACATGGAGATTGATAATATACCGATAGAATGAGGCAGCCATTAATGAAAATCAGCAAGCCGGACGGGAAAGGGTAAAAGAAAAGGTCCAATCAGGCAGGGCCGGGGGATTCCGAACGGCTCGCCACCCGGTCGATCAATGCGCTTTCATACTGCTGGGGAACCTCAAATTGGACCGAGCCTTTTCGGAGCATGTTCAGCTTCATGATCAAAAAATTCAGTTTTTTCATCTTCCGGTATTTCAACTGAACATCGGTGATCCCTTCCAGCAGCGTTTCAATCCGGCGGATTTCCTTTTTCAGCTCCACCTCCGGGGGAAGGCAGTCCGCGTTCTTCAGAATTCTATAAGCCAGGCGGAGCTCTTCGGGGACATGGCTGAGGTCCTCCCGGGGCAGGGGCTTGCCGTTTCCCGGGAGATTGTCGAACTCGCCTTGCCGCTGGGCCTGCCGGATACGTTCCTCAACAATCTGTTCAAAGCCGGTGCATATCTGTGACATCGGGCTTTTCCCCTTGTTGTTCAAGGTATGGCAAATCCCGGAGGAGGATATAAATCAAGGGCCGGGATTTACTTTTGTGCGATCGCATCATATCAAAAACCTGAAAACTGAACCAAACAAGGCCCTCAGTTCAGGTAAAAATAAGGCCCCTCCTTATTCCAACAGAGAGGCCTGTGCATTTTTTTTGGTGGCGATGCAGGGACTTGAACCCCGGACGCTGCGGATATGAGCCGCATGCTCTAACCAGCTGAGCTACATCGCCAGAACCAATCTGATCAACCGTCGCCGCTTTAACCATCCGATGCCTGCAGCAAAACCCTTTATGGCAAAGAAGCAAAACTCAATGGGAGGTTGGAAATTTCGTAAAAAATTCAGCGCCGCATTTTCCCGCACTTTTGAAGAAGCAAGGCTGAGGCATGCAAGAAGCGGCTTGAATCGGTTACGGAAGCACCAACCTCAGAAAGAAAAACTCTTTAGCAATTCCCGGCATCCAAGTCAAGGCAAAAACAAATTATTCTGCTTTGGCCGAGGAAACGACGGCCACACTGAATTCGGCCATTTCTTCCGGCAGGTTTTCGAAAATCACCATAAAAGGCACTGACTGACCGGGTGCAATGCCGACATTGGCATTATCGTCCCCTGCGCGATTGGCCAACTGGACCTGCAGGTCTTCAAGGCTGCCGCCGGTCAGCTCGGGCTCGGCGATGGTGTTGCCGGCAAACGCCGTCGTCTCCCGAAGGACCTGCCCCTCGGCGTCATAAAGCTCGGCTCTCAGCTTTACGAAGCTTCGGGGCTGGTCATATCGGTTGGTTACCTCGCCGGAGAGAACCATGAGTTCACCGGCATTTTCATTGTCAATAAAACGGTACTCCGGATTGGGGGTAACAGCCATCCGCTGATTTCCCGGATCCGCCGTCTCCGCCATCTCGGGTCCGGAGACACCGCTGCCGCCCAAATAGCTGCCCAAATAACGGTCCAGGTAGGTGCCCAGGTAAGGAATCCGGTCTCCATAGCCGAAATAATACAGGCCGCCCACACCCAGCGCTCCCAGCAGCAAAAGCACAAGCAGCGCGATCAGCAGGGCTTTGACCCGGCTTCGTTTGCGGCGCTTGAATGTCGGCCCCTCTCGCGGCGACTCCGTGGCGCCGTCATCTTTTTCATCAAAGCCGTCAGCCTTGCCGGCAGCGGCCGATGCCGCCAACCCGGCATACGCGGCGTCCCCGGAGGCTTCTCTGCCTTCAACCGATTCCATGGAAAGCTCATTGTCTTCACCGGCTGACCATTGCTCCTCTTCATCCAGCATGGTTTCAAAATCGAGCTCGCCTTCTGATGCGCCGCCGGTCTCGGTCTCAGGTTCGGTTTCCGGCCCCATGGAGCGGCCTGCCGGCTCATCGGCCAGGTCCAGTTCAAGCTCGGTGCTCTCGCTTAAGGTCCGGCTATAGGAGGCCTCCGGGGCATCCTCCTCCAGAAAGTCCTCGATTTCAGACAAATCGAATTCTTCTGTTTCAGCCGCCCCTCCCGCCGAGCTCTCCTGGGTCTGGCTTGCGGCGACCGTTTCCTCCTCCGGCGCCAGGTCAAAATCCAGCTCGAAATCCGCCTCATCCCCGCTGGAGAGTGTCGCTTCATCCGTACCGAAATCCAGACTGTCCTCTGTATCCTCCGTTTCCGGCTCCAGGTCCAGGTTCAATTCGAAAACTTCGTCATCATCCTCGGCATCCGGTTCCTCCGATTCCGAATCAAAGTCCAGATCAAACTCCAGTTCGAATTCCCCTTGCGCTTCATCCGAGGCGGGCGTCTGCCCGGCTTCTGAATCCGCGAGCGCCTCGTCGATATCAAGCGTATCCAGAACTTCGGTGGCCTCATCTTCCGCGTCCAGGTCGAACCCCAGATCAAAGTCATCCTCATCCAGGTCGACCGTTTCGCTGCTCATCTCCTCGGTTTCCAGATCCAGGTCAAATTCATCCAGATCCAGGGCCCAGTCTTCATCTGAGGTTTCGGATACAGGGGCCTCCTCTGCCCCGAAATCAGTTTCAAGGTCGAAATCAAACAATTCGCCATCACCGGCTTCGGCCGCTTCGGCAGGGGATTCATCAAAATCCAGGTCCAGCTCAAATTCCTCTTCAAGCTCCTCCTCCGGCTCTTGCGGGCCGGTGGCCTCAGGCGCGGGTTCCGCCAGATCCAGCTCAAATTCCGCGTCTTCGTCTTCAAGACCTTCCAAACTTTCGGCTTCTTCGGAATCCGAGCCCAGATCCATGTCCAGGAAAAAATCGTCGTCTTCATCCTCGGTTTCAGCCTCCAGTTCCTCTTCGAGCCCCTTCTCCCCAGGCGAATCGAACTCCAGGTCCAGCTCAAATTCATCGGTTCCCGCTTCCTCCGGAGGTGACCCGAATGATTTTTCCAATTCCGGTTCTTCATCCTCCAGTTCAAAATCGTCCAAGTCTGTATCACCCCCCCCTTTCATTTCATCTTCCCCGGGTTCAGCTTCAAACTCTTCGGTCGCATCTGTGAACTCGGATGTTTCCGCCATGACGGTGTACGCGTCCAGATCCAACTCCGGTTCCGGTTCCGAAAACTCGGGGCTCTCCGAAGCTTCAGAGGCCTCCGCCGAAAAATCGCTTTCGCCGAAAAGCTCCTCGTCCTCGGTGCTGATTGCCATATCCTCAACATCAACACCTGTTGCTTCCGCCTCTGCTTCCGGCTGCCCGGCGAAAAGCGGCGCCTCCAGGTCCTCCAGGTCCTCCAGGTCAGGCTCCGCACCACCCAAACCTTCTTCAGATTCCCGGGCCTCAAGGTCTGTCAACTCGAAAATGGCCTCTTCAGCAGATGAATCACTCAACTCAGCCGGATCTATCTCAGGGGTCCCCTCACTCGTCAACTCGCCAAGGTCCACTTCCCCGCCGCCCGCAAAATCGGGCTCTCTTGTCAGCTCGCCCATATCCAGCACGGCCGCCGAACCAGGCCCCACAGCCGGCTCATCCGACTTCCGGCCCTCACGCGTCAGCTCCCCTATATCCAGAACCTCCGCGCCACCGGCAGGCGCCTCGCTCGTCAATTCACCAAGGTCCATTTCACCAATTCCGGAAACGCCGGGCTCTCTTGTCAGCTCGCCCATATCCAGCACGGCCGCCGAACCAAGCCCCACAGCCGGCTCATCCGACTTCCGGCCCTCACGCGTCAGCTCCCCTATATCCAGAACCTCCGCGCCACCGGCAGGCGCCTCGCTCGTCAATTCGCCAAGGTCCATTTCACCAATTCCGGAAACCTCAGGCTCTCTTGTCAACTCGCCCATATCCAGCACCGCTTCTGCACCGATAGCCGCAGCCGGTTCTCCGGAACCACGGCCCTCACGCGTAAACTCCCCTATATCCAGCACCCCCGCGCCACTGGCTGGCGCATCGCTTGTCAGCTCCCCAAGGTCCACTTCCCCTCCGCCCGCAAAATCGGGCTCTCTTGTCAGCTCACCCATATCCAGCACGGCCGCCGAACCAGGCCCGCTTTTACCTGTTTCAGTCGGGCCTTCTTCCAAATCAGAAAAACTGATTTCCACTTCTCCCGGCTCCCTGGAAAAAGACGGCGCTTCATCGAAGAGCTGGCCCGATCCCGCGTCCTTGCGCACCATCGTGCCGTCTTCTTTGGCAATCATCTCATCCAGGCCGCTTATCGTATCCCCTTCCGCCGCAAGTGCCTGCTGCCTTTCAGCATTTCTTGCATCCGCCTCGATGGCGCCGAAAAACTCCATGGTGGCTGTTCCCTCAACCCCTTTGGCAGGCTCATGAGCGGTGATCTTCTCTGATAAAACGGCGGGAGGATAAACGATAAATACATGCTGACATTTCGAACACCGGACTTTGGAGCCCGAGGCCTTGACCCTGCTGGTCTTTAAACGGTAGTTGGTTCCACATGCCTCGCAGGTAATTATCATTGTGACTCATTCCTCTTTGATTAAAATTTCAAATCATAAACATCGGGCAAATACCGGTATTGCTCTGCATAATCCAATCCATAGCCGACCAGGAAGCCGCTTTTTACCGCATGGCAGACATAATCCGCCTCAAACGGCGTTTCCCGACGCGCGTATTTATCGATCAGGGTGCATACTCGTACGCTGTTGGGCTCAAATTCATGCAAATGCCGTACCAAACGTGTCATTGTAAGGCCGGTGTCAACAATGTCCTCCACAATCAATACCGCCTTGCCCCGCAGATCAGCGGTAATATTGGTGCGAAACAAAATCTCGCCGCAGGATGTGTCTTTGTCGCCGTAACTGGAAAGCTGAATAAAATCGATTTCAACGGGGATGCTGAGCTGCCGGACCAGATCGCTCAAAAAAATAAAGGCGCCTTTTAACACTCCGATAACAAGCAGCGGCTCCGTTGAATAATCGGAAGAAATGCGGCGGGCCAGATGCACAACCTTCTGATGGATTTCATCTTTGCTCAGCACCGGCACTAGCTCAGGCGTCCCGGACTGGGCTGACTGTTGAAGGTGATCATTCATTAAACGTTCCGCAATTACTACTTGTCGACAGCCGCGGTTTGAATCGCACCCATGCCACTGGGGCCGGATGACAGCATGAGGTTGGATGCAGACGCTGGTTCAACCGGTAACAGGCTTTCGCAAAATCATTGGCTTACGCGAGGCTTCCATTTCTGCTGCTTCGGTAACCATTAAAAATTACTTGATTTTACTTTCTTTGTACAAGTGTTTTTCAGATAGTAGCGCCATGAAATCATTTTGTCAATAAATTTAAAGGATTTCCATCTTTTAGCAGGGAGCCCGCAAGCCACCGGAAGGCGCCCGCAAGCCGGGGGGGGAGGTTCGGAAAGTAATCGGGGGCGGGTCACCGGCCAGGCCGCAGGAAACCGCAAAACCCGGTATCCCGCCGCCTTTCCGGTATCGTTTTACAGGCCGGTCTCAGCCAGCTGCTCAACCAGCTCTTTCTGCTTCCTGTTAAGCTTCCCGGGCATTTTTATATTGATGACCACGTAGAGATCCCCCGCACCGCTTCCCTTCATGTGCGGGATCCCGTGGCCTGACAGCCGCATTTTCTGCTTTGGCTGCGTTCCCGGCGGTATATTCAGCGAAAGCTGCTTGCCGTCAATGGTTGGCACCGACAGCTTGGTTCCCAGAAGCGCTTCACTGAGCTTGATCTCCCTGTCAAGGTACAAATCGTAGTCCTTGTGCTTAAAAACCGGGTCATCGACCACTTTGGAGCGGACATACAGATCCCCGGCGGGCCCGCCATGGGGACCAGGCTGGCCGCGGCCGGCAAAACGCAGCTTTTTGCCGCTGATCAGCCCCTTGGGGATCTTAACCGTCAGCTGCTCCGTTCTGCCTTCAGGCGACTGCAGGGAAATGGTTTTCGTGGCACCCGTGCAGATATCCTGCAAGGTGACCGGCAGCTCGGTTTCCACGTCCTGGCCTTTCATCCGGGCGGTCTGCTGCTGCCCCCCGCCGCCGCCAAAGCCGAAAATGGACTCGGGGTCAAAGGAAAACCTGGCGCCCCGCATTCCCGCGGATTTTCTCCCGCGGCCGCCGAAGCTGGTGAAAAACGATCCACCACCGCCGCCGAAGCCGAATTCGCGCAGGATGTCGTCTATATTGGAGCCGCGGAAAATATCCTCCTGGGAATAACGCTGCTGAAAATCTTCCGAGCCGTATGTATCATACTGCTTCCGTTTTTCCTCATCACTTAAAACGGCATAGGCTTCGCTGATTTCCTTGAAGCGCTCCTCGTTCTCCTTGTTGCCGGCAGAATGATCCGGGTGATATTTTCTGGCAAGTTTTCTGTATGCTTTTTTTATCTCATCCTGGCTGGCATTTTTACTGACACCTAGTATATCATAATAGTCCTTCTGGGCCATACCGGAATCCCTCTTTCCTCATTTTTTTAAAAAATCAATGACTTGAATTTGTTATAAATTAATTACCATTTGCGGTTTGTCAAGGGCTCCCGCCCACCCCTTTGCCCCGGGCCTGAGCGCCGCCATGAGACTTGAGCGCCACCATGAGAATGGAAATCGCGGCCGGTGTCATTCCGTCCATGCGCGAGGCCTGCCCCAGGGACAATGGCTTGATGCGCGAGAGCTTCTCCTTTAACTCATTGGACAGCCCGTGGAGCCCGTGATAATCAAAATCCTCCGGTATCCGGCGCTCCTCCAGGGAACGGAATTCCTCAATGGCCTTTAACTGCTTGTTAATGTAGCCTTCATATTTCAATTCGATCTCCACCTGCCGGCTGACCCGGCTGTCCGTTACGACGTCACCGCCGCCAAACCGGCGGACAATGTCATAGTCGAGCTCATTTCTCTTCAGCAGCTGATCGAGCCGGACCCCATTGTCTATCCTTGACGAATGGCGCTCCGCCAAATAGCTGTTGACCGCCGCCCCCGGCTTGACCACTGTCGCCCGAACCCGCCTGAGCTCCTCTTCGATCTGCCGACGCCGGGCGGAAACGTCGGCCACGCGGTCCCTGTCGATCAATCCAAGCTCATGGCCGATCTCAGACAGCCGCAGGTCCGCATTGTCCTCGCGAAGCAGCAGGCGGTATTCCGCCCTTGAGGTAAACATCCGGTAGGGCTCGGAGGTTCCCCGCGTGACCAGATCATCGATCATGACCGCGATATAGGCCCGGGAACGGTCCAGGACGAAAGGCGGCCTTTTCTGGACCCGGCAGGCGGCGTTGATGCCGGCCCAAAGCCCCTGGGCGGCCGCCTCCTCGTAGCCGGACGTGCCGTTTATCTGGCCGGCCAGATACAAATTGGCCACCCGTTTGGTCTCCAGGGTGGGCAGCAGCTGCTCGGGATTGATGAAGTCGTACTCGATGGCATATCCGGGCCGCATGATCTCTGCCTGCTCAAGCCCCCGGACCGAGCGGACCAGCCGGAGCTGGACCTCCGGAGGAAGGCTGTTGCCGAGTCCGCTGACGTATATTTCCTCCGTATCCAGCCCCTCCGGCTCAAAAATGAGCTGGTGGCGGCTCCGGTCCGGGAATTTTACCACCTTGTCTTCAAAAGAGGGGCAATACCGGGCGGGAATTCCGGAAATCCGGCCGCTGTAGAGCGCCGAGCGACTTATGTTCTCAGCGGCGATCCCAATGGTGCGCTGATCCGCATGACTAATAAAACTGGGCACCTGGGGCAGGGGGAACCCTTGGGAAAAAAAGGAAAAAGGCTCCGGCACCGGGTCCCCGTCCTGCCGGGTCATGCAGCTGAAATCGATACTCTGCCGGTGCAGCCGGGGGGGAGTGCCCGTTTTCATGCGCCCCACGGTAAAGCCGCAATTTTTCAAATCCGCGGCCAGGCCGTAAGCCGCAAACTCTCCCGCCCGGCCGGCCTGAAAGGAGTTGTCCCCGATATGGATCAGCCCGCCGAGAAAAGTGCCGGTGGCCAGCACCACGGTGTGACCCGCAAAACCGAAACCGGTCTGATCCACCACGCCCACCGCGCTGCCGTTTTCCACAAGCAGCCGCTCCACCAGCGCCTGCTTGACATCCAGGCCCGGTGTTTTCTCGAGAACGGCTTTCATGGCGGTGTGATAGCGGTTCTTGTCGTTCTGGGTCCTGGAAGACTGGACAGCCGGGCCTTTCCGGGTGTTTAGTTTCCGGAAATGGATCGCCGTCTGGTCGGTGACCCGGGCCATTTCGCCGCCCAGGGCATCAATCTCCCGGACCAGCTGCCCCTTGGCCATGCCCCCGATGGAGGGGCTGCAGGGCATGGCGGCGATCTTGTCCAGGTCAATGGCCAGCAGCAGCACCCGGCAGCCCATGCGGGCGGCCGCCAGGGCGGATTCACAACCGGCATGACCGGCGCCCACCACAATCACGTCATATTTATCAGCATACGGAGTCGTCATCTTTATACGGGGGCTGCCTCCCTGTTCGTTGATATTGCCCACCGGGCGTGTTATATGAAATCAAATGGGGAAATTCACATTATTTTATAAACCCCGGCCGGTTTTTTTTCAATGAATCATCGATACCATGACCTCAACAGCCACCTTCGCGCCCTTTTCGGCTGCCGGGTCCAAAAAATCGCCATTGACGCGGGCATGTCATGCCCCAACCGGGACGGCACCCTCTCGAAGCAGGGCTGTATTTTCTGCAATGCCGCCGGCTCCGGCACCGGGGCTTACCAGCGGGGCCTTTCCGTAACCGAGCAGATCGAAAAAAGCAAGGCCGCCCTTTCCCGGCGCTACAAAGCCGAAAAGTTTATCGCCTACTTCCAGTCTTTCACCAACACCTACGCACCGGTTGAAAAACTCCGGCAGCTGTATGCGGAAGCCCTTGCCATCGATGGCATTGTCGGGATTTCCATCGGCACCCGGCCGGATTGCATAAACGAGGCGGTGCTGAACCTTCTTCAGGGTTATGCCGGGCAGTATCTGGTATGGGTGGAATACGGGCTGCAATCCGCCCATGATGAAACACTTGCCCGCATCAACCGGGGCCATGATGTCAATGCCTTTACAGAAGCGGTAAAAAAAACGCGAAACCGGGGGATTCATATCTGCGCCCACGTGATAGTGGGGCTTCCCGGCGAGTCCAAGGCGCAAATGCTCGAGACAGCGAGGTTCCTGGCGGACTCGGGCATTGACGGGGTCAAGCTGCACCTGCTCTACGTGGTCAAAGGCACCCCCCTGGAAGAAATGTACCGGCAGGGCCGGTACCAGTGCCTGTCCCGGCAGGAATACGTGGACACTGTTTGCGAATTCCTGGCGCGCCTTCCCGAAAACATGGTCATCCAGCGACTAACCGGGGACCCCCACCCCCAGGAACTGGCGGCGCCGCAATGGTGCCTGAAAAAAGCCGAGACCCTGGCGCTCATCCGCAAAACCCTGGAAGACAGGCA
>CAZNSO010000109.1:0-9470 GCA_964575805.1 uncultured Desulfobacteraceae bacterium | reverse complement strand
GGCGCAGAAACACAAATTGTCAAAACCCGAAAGTTCCGGGTACAGGTTGCTTTCATCCGGGACCACGCCGATTAACTGCTGGGCCTTCATGGATCTTTTGGTGCAGTCAATCCCGCCAATCCGCATCGTCCCCGAATCCGATTGCGCCAGGCCGGTAAGCATGTTAATGGTCGTTGTTTTGCCGGCCCCGTTCGGCCCCAGAAAACCAAAAAGCTCGCCCTTTGCCACGGTAAAGGTAATCCCGGATACCGCTTCAACGGCTTCAAATCGTTTGGCAATGTTTTCCACCGCGATTGCTTCGTCCGTCATACCGTCAACTTCTCCCACTTCAGAATCCAGGCAACGATCATCCCGGCAATAAATCCCGCCGCCAGGTTTGAGGCCAGGGTGATGCCAAGAATCAGCGTGGCGATGAAAAAATCCTTGCGGCCTTCCAGGTCCATGATGGTCAGCGTCAGCTGGGCGCCGGCAAACACCAGCAGAACTCCCAGAATGGCCATGGGCAGCAGGTTTAAAACAGACACAACGCCATCCCCCAGCAAAATGGCCAGCCCGGCAAAAAACAGACCAATCATCACGTTGGACCCGGCTGTCCGGGCGCCGAAGCGGTAATGCGCGGCCAGGCCCCCGGCGCCGTGGCAAAGCGGCATGCCGCCCACGCAAAAACTGAAGAAATTGGCCAGCGCCATGCTGATGCAGGCGCCCCGGTTGCTCACCTTTTCAGAGCGTTCGCCAAAGTACTGTCTGGAAAGGTCTGTATAAGCCAGCACCGCATTGCCCAGGCTCATGGGCAGCTGGGGCAGGACCAGGGCAAACAGGGCAAAGGTGAAATCAGCGCCTTCCGGAAATCCGAAAGGAAGAATCTCGGGCAGATTCAGTCCGATGCCGCCGCCCGGATCAAACCGGGCCCCCAGCGCCAGGCCGGCGATGAGCCCGCCGACCACCACGGTCAAGCCGGCGGGAAATTTTTTGTTATCCAGAAGCAGCAGCGTAACGATGGCGGCCACTGCCCCGATGACAAGGCTTATGGGAACGGGACCAATGGCTTGAAGGGACAGATAGGGCTCCGCCGCATTCTGCAGTTCCTGGAACCTGGATGTGCCGATAATGAATTTGACGCCGCCTGAGATCAAAAGCGCGCCGGTGGAGAGCTGCACCCCGCGGATCACCGGCTGCGGGGTGGCCTTGCGGATCAGGTCAATGGCGCCGGTAAGCCCGATAATCAGCAGAAAAATCCCCATTAATAGCGATGAGGCCAGAATCTGCTCCGGACTCATGGCCGTGGCAATGGCATAGGCGCCGATCACCTTCATGGGCTGCACCGGAACCGTGACGCCGAAATACATCCCTGAGACCAGGTAATACACACCGATCGAGAAGAACAGCCCCAGGGCGCTGATGTGGTTGATCAAAATCATGGCAATGGCAATCGGCAGCAGGGTCCCCAGGTCGCCCAGGGCGCCGGCCAGTTCCATGCGATTGAATTGGAAGCGTTCCCTCATCCATTTATTCCTTTGTTAAGATATGAACTGATGGAGGAGCTTTGCGCAGAAAGCAAAGAGCACCAGGCTGAAAATGATGCGCACCGTCTTTCCCTTCAAACGGGTGCTCATAAACCGTGCGCCGGCCTGACCGCCGGCAAACGAGGCCGCGGCGGCAGGCAGGATAAACCACCAGTTGATGGCTTCCATGGAAGCATAGCCCAAAAAGCCGGTCAGGGAAGAAAAACAGACGATAAACGTTGATGAGGCGGCCGCGATTTTCGTCGGCGTCTTGAGCACGTAAATCAGCAGGGGCACCACGAACACCCCGCCGCCGATTCCCAGAAAACCGCCCAGCAGACCGATACACGCCCCGATGACAAGGCCGCCAATCATTTTTTTGGCGGGCGTCAGGCTGCTCTCCGTCAGGTCCCCGGACGGGGAGAACAGCATGCGAAGGCCCGCAAGCGCCAGCACGGCGGCCATGATCAAAACAAACGGCCCCTTGGCGATATGCACATTCAGGTAGGATCCCACCGGTGCGGCCAGGCTTGAGGACACGATCAAGGGGACGGAAAGGGAGAAATCCACCATCTTTTTGCGCGCATAGGCATAGGCGGCCGATCCGGCGGCAATGAGGTTCAAAAAAAGTGAGGCCGAGGCAGCCGCTGACTTGGAAAAACCCAGGATGACAAAAAGCGGTGAAAAAATCAGTCCGCCGCCCAGGCCGACCATGGTCAGCAGAAATGAAATCAAAAATATGGCGGCTACAAGAAACAGGGAAAGATTCATAAAATGGTAAAGCCTTTGGCCGGATCCATTTTCAGGACCTGCGCGGCAATTCGGCGCCACTGCGCCAGGGTCTTTTCATTGAGCTGGTAATGGACGAAATAGCCTTTTTTATCCGCGACAACGGCATCCGCGTCGCGCAGCACCCGAAGATGCTGGGAAACCGCCGCGGGTGAAATATCAAGGGTCTTTGCCAAGGCATTCACACACAAAGGGTGCTCCTTTAGCCGTTCGATGATCCGCACCCGGGTTTCAACTGAAAGCACCTTGAATATCCGTGCCGCTTTGTCCGCCTCAGTCATTGCACCTCCGATTTATTTAAGTTTATACGCATATATAAAAATGATGAATTAAATGCGTCAAGGAAAAAATTTGAATCAAAGCAAGCCGAGCATGCCTGTGGTGCAGAAGGGTCCCTTGGGCAAGCATCGGCGATGACATGCGAATCGCTGTAATTTTTTCCATTAACAGAAAGTCGGCTCCAAATTCGAAGCTTGCCTGTTGAGCGGTTTTCTGGCATTAAGTTTAGTGTTTTGCGGGGTGATGTTTTGGCTTACAGCCACCGCCCGGCAATGGCTCAGATGCGAGGAATCGGCATATGCATAAGACCCGGGGAGAACTTGAGGCCGAAATCTGCAAGGCGGTGATCAAGTTTGAAAAAGAATATATGGGCCGCGGCCCCCTGGAAACCAAAGCCTACATTATTGATGACATGGTGCTGGTAAGGCTTAAGAACGTGATGACCCAGGCTGAATTCAAACTGGCCGCGTCCGCCGACCGAAAGGATGGCGGGGAGTTGATAAAACGGATTCGCATCTCGCTGCTGGAGCAGGGGCGCCCCCTGCTTGAGGCGGTGATCCGGGACATCCTGAATGTACGGGTCATAAGTCTTCACACGGATATCAGTACGGTTACCGGCGAGCGTATCATCCTTTTCACCCTTGAATCCCCGCCGGAACACAAGGGCGATAAATGAGGGCAAGGCCGGCGAGGCCAAAAAAAATGCAAAGATTAGTGAAATGACTTGACAATTGGGCTAAATTGGAGTATCAGGGAATTAATCTGCCTGTGGAAAAGGTGCCAATGCACAATTTCCGGGGGGATTGGATTTTTTCATAACAGCTTTAGAGTTGGAACGGGCCCGTCGTCGAGACGATGGGTGCGGGAAAAAGATAAGGCCGTTGTTCGTTTCTCATGAAACGGGCAGCGGCCTTTTTTGTGCTGCACGCACACATGTCAGCGGCGGTGCGCCGCGGACAATATAAGGCTCTGAACCCTCTCGAGAGGTCGGGCCTCATATCCCCCAAAAAAAAAGGAGTCGAATTATGGCAGCGGAATATGATTACTGGAAGATTTTTCCGAGAATGCCGAAGGCTGTGCGAATCGGAGACATCACCATTCGCGACGGTTTCCAGCATGAAGAAAAATTTATCTCCACCCGGGCCAAGATTTTCTATGGCCAGGAGATGATTCTTGCGGGGTGCCGGGAACTGGAAGTGACCAACCTCGGGTCTCCACGCACAACGCCCCAGTTCACCGACGCCGAAGAAGTGATGGCGGCCTTGCGCAGCGACAGGTTCCGGCAGCGGGCCGCGCGAAGGGGCATCGACATTGACAAGGATGTGGTTCTGACTTGTGTGACCATCCGGGAGACGGCCGTGGATCGGGCCATTGACATGAAGCAGAGGGGTATCGGGCCGGACCGGATCCTCATGATGGTCTCCACCGACCCGGAGCATCATTTTGCCAACTCCGGAACGACCCTGAGCCAATACTGGCGCGAAGCCGAGCGCTGCATCCAGAAGGCCCGGGATATGGGCATCAAGATGTGCGGCACGGTGAGCACCATCTGGGGCAGTCCCATCAGCGGCGCCACGAAGCTGGAGGACGCAGTGGAGTTCACGAAGCGGTGGTTCCAGATCGGGGCCCATGATATCGAGCACGCGGACCATGACGGTTCGGCCAATGCGGCGGATGTTTATCGCTATTTTGCAATGATCCTCGATGCCATGCCGAATCCCGAGGCGCATCTCTGCCATCTTCACGAAACCAAGCGGATTGCCTCCGCTTCCATCCTTGCAGCGCTTCATGCGGGAATCACGCGTTTTGAGGCCACCCTGGGCGGACTTGGCGGCCAGCCGGCCAACTTTCTCGATGACAGCCCCATCAAGGGTACCGGGGAGTACTACTATGATGATCCCAGGTACGTGGGTTTGATCTGCCTGGAAGATCTCCTGGTGCAGATTGATGAACTGGGGATCGAACATGGTTATGATGTGGACCGGATCCTTTGGATCGGCCGCAACATGGAGAAAACCATCGGCCGCCGACTCCGTTCCGAAGCGGTCATAAACGGCCGGACCCTGAAGGAAGGGCACATGAAATTCGCCAGGCCGGGGTTGAAACAATTGGTCGAGAAGGAAGGCGAACAGCCGGGTCAGCGATTTCCCGGGGAGTGGAGCGCCGAAGCAATTCTTCCGGAATCCTGGGGACCCC
This sequence comes from uncultured Desulfobacteraceae bacterium, assembly GCA_964575805.1. Taxonomy (GTDB): domain Bacteria; phylum Desulfobacterota; class Desulfobacteria; order Desulfobacterales; family Desulfosalsimonadaceae; genus M55B175. The sequence continues at coordinate 4,704 of CAZNSO010000109.1, read as the reverse complement.
AGGATTCCATCTGGAGGAAATAGGGGGTCGGTATGGATGCACAATACGAAGCGAATCTGGAAACATTGGCCCATCTGCGTGATCAGGCGGCATCTGCGGGCGGTCCGGAAAAAATTGACGCCCAGCATGCCAAGGGCAAGCTCACAGCCCGTGAACGCATCGATCTGCTCCTCGACGACGATTCCTTCGAAGAGTTTGATGCGCTTAAAACCGGCCGCGGTGGATCTCTGGGCGATAACAAAAGTTATCCCGGCGACGGTGTGATCACCGGGCACGGAACCATCGACGGGCGGGAGGTGTTTGTCTTCAGCCAGGATTTTACCGTAATCGGCGGTTCGCTGGGAGAAGCGCATTCTCAGAAGATCTGCAAGGTAATGGACCTGGCCGTGAAGGTGGGTGCGCCCATTATCGGGTTAAACGATTCGGGTGGTGCGCGCATCCAGGAGGGGGTGGATGCCCTGGCCGCCTACGGGGAAATCTTCCACCGCAATGTACGGGCCAGCGGCGTCGTGCCCCAGATATCCTGCATAATGGGGCCGTGCGCCGGCGGTGCGGTTTACAGCCCCGCGTTGACGGATTTCATATTCATGCCGGAAAATGAGTCCTACATGTTTGTGACCGGTCCCAACGTGGTCAGAACCGTCATTCACCAGGATATTACGTCCGGGGAACTCGGCGGCGCCCGGGTGCATGAGCGCAAAAGCGGTGTCGCCCATTTTACAGCGCCCAATGATGTGCTGTGTTTGCGCGAAATCCGCCGCCTGTTCGGCTACCTGCCGTCCAACAACCGCCAGCGGGCGCCCATGCTGGATCTGCAGGACCCGGCGGACCGCTCCGCCCCGGCCCTGGATTACCTTGTCCCGGAAAATCCCAATCAGACCTATGACATGAACGTCCTTATTCACAGCATACTCGACGGGGCCGAATTCATGGAGGTCCAGGCCGGTTTCGCCCGGAACGTGATCTGTGGGTTCGGCCGCCTGGGGGGTCAAACGGTGGGGCTTGTGGCCAACCAGCCGGCTGTGCTCGCTGGCGTATTGGACTCTGATGCCTCCACCAAGGCGGCCCGGTTCGTGCGGTTCTGCGATGCCTTCAACATCCCCCTGATCAGCCTGGTCGACGTGCCCGGCTTCATGCCGGGGCCCGACCAGGAGCACGGCGGCATCATCCGGCACGGTGCCAAGCTGCTTTATGCGTTTATCGAGGCAACAGTCCCCCGCATCTCGGTGATCGTTCGCAAATCGTATGGCGGCGCCTACCTGGTGATGAACTCCAAGCACATTCATTGCGATGTCAATTACGCCTGGCCGACATCGGAAATTGCCGTTATGGGGCCAAAGGGCGCAGCCGAGGTGATTTACCGCAAGGAGATCCAGTCGGCCGAAGATCCCGGGGCGGTATTGGAGCAGCGGATGGAAGAGTACCGCAGGCGTTTTGCCAACCCGTTCCTGGCGGCTAAGCGGGGGTACATCGACGATGTGATCTTTCCCCGGGACACCCGCCATCGCTTGATCCGTACCCTGCAGGTGCTGGAGGGAAAGACGGTCGAGCGCCCGGAACGTAAACACGGAAACATCCCCCTGTGAGGTCAGCCATGTTCGAAAAAATTTTGATAGCCAACCGGGGAGAAATCGCGGTTCGCATCATCCGCACCTGCAGGCGCCTCGGGGTCCGGACCGTGGCGGTCTACTCCGACGCGGACAATCGCAGCTTGCACCGGCAGATGGCCGATGAGGCCGTTTGCATCGGCGGCGCCAATTCGCGGGAATCCTATCTGGACATGGAAAAGGTCATTTCCGCGGGTCTGGATACCGGCTGCCAGGCGGTTCACCCCGGCTACGGGTTTTTATCTGAAAACGCGCGTTTCGCCAGTTCGACGCAAAACGCCGGCCTGGTTTTCATCGGCCCGCCGGCAAGCGCCATTGCCGCCATGGGGGATAAAATCGCCTCCAAGGAGCTTGCCATCAAAGCCGGGGTCCCGGTGATTCCCGGACACGGAACGCCCTTGTCCGACGAAGATGAAGCCCTGGCCGTCGCCGATGCCATCGGATATCCCGTCCTGTTGAAGCCGGCAGCCGGCGGCGGCGGTAAGGGGATGCGCATCGTTTCGGCGCCGGAGGAAATGGAGGGGGCTTTTGCCGCCAGCCGCCAGGAAGCGCGCAAGGCCTTTGGGGACGCCCGGGTTTTCATAGAGCGATATGTCGAACGCCCCCGCCATGTGGAAATCCAGATCCTGGCGGATACCCACGGCAGCGTGATCCACCTCGGAGAGCGGGAGTGCTCCGTTCAACGGCGATACCAGAAGGTCATCGAAGAGGCGCCGTCGCCGGCTTTAAGCCAGGATATGAGGGGGCGCATGGGGCAGGCCGCCTGCGATCTGGCCCGCAAGACCGGCTACGTCAATGCCGGAACCGTGGAGTTTGTGCTGGAAGGCGAAAAATATTTCTATTTTCTGGAGATGAATACCCGGCTCCAGGTGGAGCATCCGGTCACTGAAATGGTTACCGGTCTTGATCTGGTGGAACTTCAGCTGCGGATTGCTGGCGGTGAAAAACTGCCTTTTGCCCAGGATGAGATCCAGCTCGACGGCTGGGCCATGGAAGCCCGGATATGCGCCGAGGATGCGAAAAGGGATTTTCTCCCCTCCACGGGAATGATTTCCCGCTACGCCGAACCCAGGGGCGATGATATCCGGGTGGACAGCGGGGTGGGGATCGGCAGTGCGGTCGGCATATACTATGACTCCATGCTGGCAAAGGTCATCTGCCACGGAAAGGACAGGGATGCGGCCCGGCTTGGCCTGGTGGAGGCCTTAAACGGCTACCACATTGAAGGCGTGGTCACCAATATCGACTTCGCCGGCAGCATTCTCTGTCATCCGCATTTTGCCCAGGGCGATTTTTCGACGGATTTTATCGCCAAGCACTTTGAAGGGGGCCGTCCGATCCAGCCCCAGGATGGCCGCTATCTCGAACTGGCGGCCCTGGCCGCAACCGTGCTCTATCATGTGCGAACGGCCGCCCTGCGGGATTCACTGGAGCCGATGACCTCGCGCATCGGCGGTGCAAAGGGCCGGCAGGAGACCTGTTCCTACAAGGTGCGGGCTGAAAACGATATCTTCGATGTGGAACTCGAGGGTGCGCCCCAGGGCCGGCGATGGACCTTTGAAGCCCGGGTAAACGGCCGCAGGCACCAGGTGCAGACGCCGCCGTTCGAATTTTACCGCCGCAGGCTCAAGCTTTGGATAGACGGGCAGGTGCACCGTTTCCGAATGCGCGGGGAAAACTCATTCTACTTTGTTTCATTCTGCGGCATCGCCCGCCTGTTCGAGGTTTATACGCCCAAGGAGTGGCGCCTGATGCAATACATGCCGGCAGATTCCGGGCAGGACGTGGACAATGTGCTCGCATGCCCCATGCCCGGCCAGGTGGTTGACGTGCTGGTAAAAAAGGGGGATCGGGTTTTTCGCGGTCAGAACCTGGTGCTTCTGGAATCCATGAAAATGGAAAGCGGCGTTGCCTCTCCGGTAGACGGGGTGGTGGCCGCGGTCCATGTGGCCCCCGGGCAGACCGTTGAAACCGGTGAAAGCCTGATTCAGTTCGAGTGAAAAGGTGTTTGGCCGATTCCGGCTGGAAAGCGTAAAAGGGAGAGGAAGATGATATCAGCCAATCATGCGGGAGATCATCCGGAAATCGACGAATCGGCCTGCATTCACGCCACGGCCGTGATTATTGGAAATGTTCAGATCGGCTCCCGTGTGTTTGTGGGCCCCAACGCCGTGATTCGATCCGATGAGCCGGGCCCGGATAAAACCGTTGCGCCCATTCATATTGAATCGGATGCCAATATCCAGGACGGTGTGATCATACACGCTTTGGGCGGCTCCCGGGTTCTTGTCGGAAAAGGGGTTTCCGTGGCGCACGGGGCCGTGGTTCACGGTCCATGCGAAGTGGGAGAGAACAGTTTTATCGGTTTTAAGAGCGTTGTGTTCAATGCGGTCCTGGGCAGCGGCGTTGTTGTGCTGCACCAGGCGCTTGTGGAGGGTGTCCGCATTCCTGACGGCATGCATGTGCCGTCCATGGCGGCAGTTACAGCCGAAGCGGATCTGCAGCGTCTTTCACCGGTATCATCCGACCTGGCGGCCTTTGCCGAAAAGGTCCGCCGCGTCAATAATTTTTTAGCGGAGGTATCCAGCAAATGAGTCAGGCAAAAGAGAAAGCCGCACCGGTGGTTGCCGTGGTTATGGGCAGCAAGTCCGATTATGCCGTCATGGCCGAAAGTCTTGAAGTGTTAAAGGCCTTTGAGATTCCCTGTGAATGCCGGGTGATTTCCGCGCACCGCACACCGGACCGGGCCCACCAATTTGCCGTTGATGCCGAGTCGCAGGGCATCCAGGTCATTATCGCCGCAGCCGGAAAAGCGGCGCACCTGGCCGGCGTCATGGCATCGCTGACCACCCTGCCGGTCATCGGCGTCCCCATGACCACTTCCGATTTAGGCGGCCTGGACTCGCTGTTGTCCACCGTCCAGATGCCCGGCGGCATTCCGGTCGGGACCACCGCCATCGGAAAGGCCGGGGCCAAAAATGCCGCCCTTCTCAGCGTTTCGATCCTGGCCTTGTCCGATACCCGCTTAAAGAGCGCCTTAAAAGATTACCGCCATCAGATGACCGAAGAGGTGATCGCGGCAGATGATGAAATCAGG
>CAZNSO010000108.1:2813-9555 GCA_964575805.1 uncultured Desulfobacteraceae bacterium | reverse complement strand
CATGATTCCAAGGGGATCCGGAGGGATGAGGCCCAAGAAGGCTCCCATGCCGCCCTTAATGCCTCATGCCCCGCCTTCCAATGGCACCAGGTGAAAGGCCACGTGCTCCATGTCCTCCTGGAATTCTTCCCCGCATTCCAGGGCCGTATCATTGTCCTCGTGATACATCCAATTGACTGCCACCCGGACGCCTCTTCGGGCGGTATCTTCAAGCATATCAAAAAAATTCATGAATACTTTGGAACTGCTGCTGTTAAAATAAATCAGCTCAATATCCACCTGGACGGCGGTATCGCCGATCTGCTGCAAATAATTCTCCAGCCATTCCAGCATGGGGGAATAGAAATTGGCCGAATTTTCCGGGTAGGATTCCCCCTTGACCTCCAGGTGGTGCTGCTGCGGATCCAGTCTGATCCAGGGGGTTGATTTTGTCTTCTCGCGCACAAAGGCTTCCATGTCTGTCTCCCTATCACCTGCCAAGGTTAAATAATCACCTTGACGACAAAAAACTCTTTTCCTGTCGGCATGGGCAGGATCTCAAATTCAAGCGGCTGCGTGGCCCGCCGGGCCATCTCGATAAACCCCAGGCCGGCGCCCTTGCTTTCATCCGCCGCCTCTTTCCGCCGCTGCTCTTTGTAATACCGCTTGAGCTCATCTTTGTCCATACCCTGAATCCGGTTGAGCTTCTCCCGCAGCGGGGCCTGCTGCGACGGGCTGATATAGTTGCCGCATTGAATGTAGAACTGCTCATCGCGTTTGCCGATGATCAGGACGCCAAAGCGCAGCTCCGCCTCCCCGGTTGCCGCCTCGCCTTTCTCCGCGGAATAGTTGATCACATTCTGCATCAGTTCCACAAAAATGGAAAAAACCTTTTGCATCACATTGGTGCTGGTTTCCTCCAGGCTCATTTTCTGCCTCAGGGTGGCGCCGATGCCTTCCAGAAGACTCTGGGACACAGGGCCGCTGAAGCTGAAAATGATTCCCTCCTTTTTCAGCTGCTCATAGAAATGCTGGATTTCACGCATTGTTTTCAGTCGTCCTTCCTTTGATCTGATTGCGGCCGGCCTCTTTGGCTGCATACAGCTGCTGATCCGCCGCATTGATCAAATCCAGATAGGTTTTATCCGCATCCGGCACCATGGCGGTGACCCCCATGCTCACTGTGATAACCGGTGCAATAGGAGAATATTCGTGGACCAGTGCCAGTTCCTGAATGTTGTACTGCGCCTCGTAGGCGACGGTAATGGCGCCGGCCAGGTCGGTTTCCGGCAGCAGGACAACAAATTCCTCTCCCCCGTAGCGGGCCGCCAGGTCGCAGGGGCGCTTGAGCGTTTCGGCAAGCGCTGTGGCAACCTGGATGAGGCACGCGTCCCCGGCGCTGTGACCGTAATTATCATTGTACGGCTTGAAAAAATCCAGATCCAAAAGAATGATTGACAAGGGGCTGCCGCTTCGCATGAGGCGCTTCCACTCGGATTCAATGCATTCGTTGAACCGCCGCCGGTTGGCAATGCCGGTCAGGCCGTCCATATAGGACATCTGGGAAAGGATCTCCTTGTGGCTTTGCAGCTCGGCATTGAGCTCATTGAGGTCCTGCTGCATCCGGTCGCTCATTTTGACCAGGCGCCTGGTTTGACGGAAGAGCTTTTTATATTCGCCGAGCAGGTCCAGATAGGGCTGCAAAAGCGGATCGTCGGAAAAATCAGGACGCTCTGCAGTGGCTTCCGCTGCTTCGATGACCCGGGTTTCTTTTGTAAATATGGACGCTTCAGACATCCCTGCCTCCTGTTGGCCTGGATATTTACCGCAAGGTTACGGTTTCAGGAGAAACCCCACTGCCGTCACATCATCGCGTTGTTCCTCGCTGCCCTTGAAATCCTCGAACATTTGCTGCAGGGCCTGCTTCTGATCCGGCATGGGCTGCTCCCGGATGGTGTTCAAAAATGCCAGAAACCGCTGCTTGCCCAGGGGCAGCCCGGTTTCCGCGCCGACCTGGTCCAGAAGGCCGTCTGTGGTGAGATAAAAACGGGTCGGGCGATTGACGCGGATTGCATGGGTCTGAAATGGGTGGTCCGGGTTTGCGGAGCGGTATCCCAGGCTTTGTTTGTCGCCCTTGATTTCCGCGAGCGCTCCCCCCTGCTCGTAGAACAGGCCAAGTCGGCTCCCGGTGAATAACAGGGTTCCAGCAGCGCGCTCATAAACGCACAGGCCCATGTCCAGGCCGTCTTCTGAAAACCGGGAGGCCTCCTGGTTGGCAAGCATTTTCTGCACCACGCGGCTGACTTCCTGTAACACCCGCCGGGGGTCCTTCAGGCCGATTTCCCTGACCACCCGGTCCAGCGAAGATACCGCGGCCATGGTCATCACGCCGCCGGGGACGCCGTGGCCCGTGCAGTCTATGACGGCAATGGCAAAGCCCTCATCATGCGTCTTGCTCCAGATCATATCGCCGCTGATAACATCCTTGGGCTGCCAGATGACAAAAGCCTCCGGCACCAGCTGTTTAATTTGCCCCTCCGTGGTGAGAATCGCCTGCTGGATGGTCTGCGCGTAATGGATGCTCTCCATCACCTTGTTGAGCATGGCTGTTTTTTCGCGGCTGGCTTTCTCGGCAGTCTCCTTGGCCTCTTCCAGCAGGAGCGACTGATCTTCCAGTTCTTTGGTCCGCTCCCGGACGTTTGCCTCCAGGTTTCGGGTGTGGCTTTTGATCTGATCCACCATTTTCGCAAACGCGCGGCTTAAATCCCCGATCTCGTCACGGCCCGCAGGCGGAAAAGAGACGTCGTAATCGCCGCCGGCAAGCGCGGTGGCGGACTTGTGCAGCCTGTTGAGGGGCCGCAGCACCAGCCTGTCCACCCCATAGCCGAACATGAGAAGCAGCACGGCAAACATGGCCACCAGCCCGGCAATAATCGCCGTGACCCAGGTCCCTTCCAGGACTTTTGCGGCCTGCAGATCCACGGCGCTGGCCACATGCCAATCGAGCTCCGGAATCCAGGTTATGGCCAGGAGCTGTTTTTTGCCATTGAGCTGAGTCCAAAGGGTTTCCACGGAGGCATCGGGGGAAGCATCGGGTGCGCTGCGCACACGCGCCATGGCCGCTTCCAGTTTTCCGGCCCCTGCCGGGTCCGTGAGCTGCTCCTTGAGGTAAAACTTCTCTTCACCGGCCCCGGCCCCGGAACCATAGGAGATGAGCTCCCGGTCGGGATGCGCCTGGATAACGCCGCGCGCGTCCAGAATCATGGGGGTCACGCCGGCTTCAGCCACCGCAATGAACTGATCCAGAAATTTCCCAAGGTTCAGGCCGGTTCCGGCCAGGCCGATTTTTTCCTCCCCGTCCCACACCATCACATTGATCCAGACCCGGGTTTCTCCCAGGTGCACGTCCGGGTTCACATTGATATTAAAGTCGTCCACATCGGCCATGGTCTTGAAAAACCAGGCGTCGTCGGGGTTGTTCGGTTTCAGGTGATACCGCGGCGCCTGGCTGTAAGCTTTTTCATCGTTGTTGATATAGTAGGCGAGGCTGCCGCGGCTGATGACAAAATAGTTGTGATCCCGGAAATCCTGGCGAAAGCCCCTGGCCTCGCGGAAGAAAAGCGCTTTTTTGTTTTCAGCGGTTTCATCGCCGAGCCATTGGCGCAGCAGCACGGAATCCGCAAAGCGTTTGGACAGGGCGAGATCCCGGGTTACCGGCGCCTCGATGCGCTGGGCATTGAGCAGGGTGAAATTTTTTGCGTATGCCTTGCCGAAATGCGCCCGTCCGCGCTCCAGCACTTCCCATCCGATCAGGACCGTCGGCGCCAGGGCCAGCAGGCAGGCCACTACCAGGGCGAGCATGGATTTGGTGCGCAGTCTGAGATTAAAAATCCTCATTTGTTCTCCCGGTCCCCCAAAATGCATGAGCTATAAAAACCAATATGCGTGTCGACAGAAAAAGGGGGATCTTTAGGCAGAAAGGAAATTTTTGATTCACTCACACCAGGCCGGAATTTTCTTTGCCTGCCGCGTCCGCAAGCCATGCGGCCAGCACCATCCCGATCATGGCCAGGCATTCCATGTCAAGGTACTCCCGGGCGCGTTTTTCAAACAGCAGGGAGCAGTCAGCCGGAAAATCCTCGTCCTGGTCATTGAACACCATGTAGATGGCAATGTTCGGCAGGGCCTGGAAACCATAGGCCAGGTCGCAGGAAATGCCCAGGTCGCAAGGCTCCCCCCCGAACTCCCGGGCGTGTTTTTCCAGCGCCCCGACTTTGCCGGAGAAAGCCCGGGCGATGGGCTTTTCTGCCGTGTTGCCGAATCCGAGAACATAGGGGGCCGCATCCCGGAAATCCTTGTACGTTACCAGGTCCCTCTCATTTTCGGGGTTTTCGGGGCAGAGCAGAAGGTATTGGCACAGGATGACGCTGACTGCATGCCCGGGCCGCTCTCCCCTGGGATCCATGACCTGCTCCGGGGTGATTGTGTAAATTTTGTTGAAAAACGGAATCTTGATGGCCTCTCCGGCCTCCCGGATGCCCAGCAGTTCCGATTTGCCGCTCAAATCAAGGGCGGCCACCGCATCCAGGTAATCCTTGTAAATTTTTTCAAAAACGGCTGCATTTGATGACGCCATAATTGCTTTTTTCTCCCTCTGGAAATTGGCAGGCTAATTTGGATGGCACCCTCAGGTAATCGGGTCGGTCCCCAGTAACATTTAAAGCTATCTATTAAAGCTATCTATTAAAGCTACCCATAGGGATACAAAAAATCAGCCTGATGATAAAGCTTAAAAGTAGACACCGCTTAAAATGATGTCGCCCATTAACAGGGGAAGGGCCGGGAAAGCCGTTGAGCCCCGCGCACGGCTGCCCAAAGGGGAGTCATGGAGCTGCGCCGGCGATTTGGCGTTTTGACGCGGCAAACAAAGATAGCCGCTTGAAGTTCGGGCCTTAACCGTTTATAATAAACTAAAAGGCGGTGTTTAATTGGAACGCATCGGAAAAACAGATACAATCATCGATCGATTGTCCGGCCACCTGGCGCGGCACAAGGAGGTCCTGTTCGCCTATGCCCATGGTTCTTTTGTGGCAACGGGGCCGTTCCGGGATTTGGATGTGGCTGTGTTTCTGCGGCCGGAGGTTGCCCCGGAGATTGACTTTCGCTATGAAATGCAGATGGAATCACAAATTGAAAAAGCGCTTGACCTTTCGTTTGCCGTGGACGTGAGGGTCCTGAACACAGCCAAGCTCAGCTTTCAGTATCATGCCCTGCGCGGATGCCTGCTTTTGGACCGCCAACCGGATATTCGAGCGGATTTTACCGCCCAAACCGCGGCCCGCTACCTTGATATCGCACCGATCCTAAGACACCATACAAGGGAGGCGTTTCGTGCTGCACCTGGATCATGACCGGATAAGAGACAAGCTTCAGGATATTCATCGGTCTGTAGCGCGGCTGAAACGGTTTCGGGAAAGCGGAAGGGACCATTTTCTCGCCGACGAGGACAGCCAGGATATTGCCCGGTCGCGGCTGCTCTCGGCTATCGAAGCGGCTTTGAATATCTGCTTTCATGTTACGGCCAAGAAGCTGAAAGTGGTACCTGAAGATTATGGCGACTGTTTCAGGCATCTGGGACAGGCCAACCTGATAGACCTTTCGCTGGCCGGACGGCTGGCAGACATGGCCCGTTTCAGAAACCGCCTGGTGCATCTTTACTGGGATATAGATTATAATGGCGTCTACGACATAATAGAGCACCACCTGCGCGACTTGGAAGATTTCTCAGCCCAGATAGCCGACCTGCTGTGATCTTAATGTTCGGTGCACGTGTAGAAGGCAGCAAACACTACAACCTATGAAAGGTGTTTTCAAAGGGCAGCCATGGAGTTAAGCCAACGATTCGTCGGCACCCCGCTTCGCAGCCGCAGCACCACGGTCAACTGGCGCGACACCATGAATTACGCCGCTGCCGTGGGTGATGGCAACCCGGTTTATTTTGATGATACGCGCGGTGCCGGAATCATGGCGCCGCCCATGTTCTGCGCTGCCCTGACATGGCCGATTTCCGGGTCGCTGGGCGAATATATCGAATCCCATGAGTTCCCGGAAGAAGTGATTCCCACCCAGGTCCATTATACCGAGCACATCCGGATGCACCGCCCCCTGCTGCCGGGCGACCAGTTGACCATTTCCGGCAGAATTGCCGCCATACGCCCGCACCGCGCCGGCACCCATGCCATTATCCGATTCGACGCCGCGGATGAGAAGAACAATCCGGTCTTCACCGAGCATCTCGGCGGCCTCATGCGGGGCGTTAAATGCATCGGCGACGCTGCCGCTCCTGCCGATGTTCCCGAAATCCCCCGGCATCCGGAAAATTCAGAAAACCTCCAATGGCAATGGTCGCGGGATCTTTTTATCGACCCCCTGCTGCCGTATGTCTATGACGGATGCACCAGCATTTTTTTCCCCATCCACACATCCATGCGCTTTGCCCGCAGTGTGGGGCTTCCCGGTATCATTCTCCAGGGAACCGCCACCCTGGCCCTGGCGGTAAGGGAGCTGACCAACGCCTTTGCCGCCGGGGACCCCACGAAAATCCGTGCCATCGCCTGCCGGTTCACCCACATGGTGACACCTGGAACGCACATCACGATAAAAGCTGCTGAAACCCCGGACAATAGCGGCACGGTTAGATTTGTCGTGACAAACAAAGACGGGCACAGGGCCATCAGCGACGGCAGCGTCATGCTTTGAAGCG
>CAZNSO010000108.1:0-2713 GCA_964575805.1 uncultured Desulfobacteraceae bacterium | reverse complement strand
GCAGCACTGGTCAAAATCTGTAATGACAACATATACGCGGTTTGCCCCGGTCTGGGCCGAATGCACCCGCCCCCCATTCTGCTTGCGTTTTCCCAGGCCCTGTTGTAAATTTCGATAGACAGTTATGAAAGGTATTTTCGAAGGGTTATGAGTTTTTTGGGTCTCTGCCAAACCTTCGCCGCCAGGCGGCTATCAGCTATTGGATGATAGGGCCGCAAACCCCGCGCCCAACACGTATGCAGAAATCCAGACCCCGTTCCCGCAAAAAGCTCCATGGAGTTAAACCAACGATTGGTCAGCACTCCGGAATCTGCAATTCGGCATTTTTCGGACATAACGAGGCTGTAAGGGAGAAGGAGGAGTCAATGAACTGGCAGGATCTTTCCCAGACATGGCATTACGTGGAAAAATGGGCCGCGCAAACGCCCGAGGCTGAAGCCCTGGTATTTGAAGACGACCGCTTGACGTGGAAGGACTTCAAATCGGAAATGGACAAGGCGGCCAGGGCTTTTCTTGAAATCGGCGTGGAAAAGGGCGACCGCGTGGCCATGCTGGCCATGGCGCGCACCGAATTCCCGGTGACTTATATGGCGGCCGGCAAAATCGGCGCCATCTGGCTGGGCATCAATCCGAAATTCACTATTGAGGAACTGCGATACCAGATCGGGGACAGCCAGCCCGCTGTGCTGATCGCTGTCAGTGAGTGCCAGGGAAATGACCTCACCGGAAGCATTGCAACCCTGGTAAAGGAATTCCCCTCTTTAAAGAAGGTGCTGGTTATCGGAAAGTCCGTTGCCGGCACCGAAGACTACCGGACATTCGTGAATCAGGACAGAAGCCGGGCAAATGCCGCCCTTGAAAAGCGCATAAACCAGACAGGGCCCGGGGATGAAACCCTTCTCATGTACACCTCCGGCTCCACCGGAAAGCCCAAGGGCGTTGTGCACACGCACAAAAGCATCATCGAAAATATCCGGGTGGAGGCCGAAAAATTTTACTTTCGCCAGGGCGGCCGCGCCCTGCTGCATTTTCCCATCAATCACGTGGCCGCGGACGTGGAGATCGGGTTTGCCGGCATCCTGGCCGGCGGCTGCCTGGTGTGCATGGACCGGTTCGACCCGGTCGAATCCCTGAAAGTGATTGAAAAGGAAAAAATCAATGTCCTGGGGCAGGTGCCGGTCATGTTTCTGCTCCAGTTTCAGCAGAAGGAATTCTGGGAGACCGATACGACCCACATCGAGCTTTTCGCCTGGGCAGGCTCGGCTGCCCCGGACCTGATGGTCAAGGTCCTCTCCGGCATCGCCGGCAACACCGGGGCCAAACTCATTACGGGTTACGGCAGCACCGAGGTGTGCGGTTTTGTCACCTACACGGAAAAAGACGATGACATGGACACCCTGCTGCACACGGCCGGCAGGATTGCGCCGCCCTTTGAACTCCAGATCGTGGACGGTGACCGCCGGGAGCTTCCGGATGGCCAAATCGGGGAGATCGCTGTCCGCGGCCCCTTCATGTTTTCGCGTTATTGGAACATGCCTGAAGAAACCGCGCGCGTGCTGGATGAAAACGGCTGGTACTACACCGGTGATCTTGCCTTTAAAGATGATCGGGGCTACATCCACATCACCGGCAGGATCTCCGAGATGTTTAAAAGCGGCGGTGAAAACGTCTATCCCCGGGAAGTCGAGGAAACCATTGAACTCGACGAAGCCGTCCTGTTTGCCGCCGTGATTGCCGTGCCCGACGAGCTGTACCAGGAGGTGGGGTGGGCCTATATTATGCTGCAGCCCGGCAAGGAAACCGACGAGGCGGCCCTTGAAAGCCTCTGCCGGGAAAAGCTGGCCAATTACAAGGTGCCCAAACGGTTTTTCATTCGAAAAAACCTGCCGCTTCTGGCAAACGGCAAAATCGACAAAACGGCCCTGCGCAAGGAAGCATCAGCGACGTGAGCTTTGGCCTTGTATTGCATTTGCGGGGGTTATGCCGGTCCGCCCCTTCGCCCCCTCCCCTTTTAAATAACTGTTGCGCTAAGCGCTTAAGTGAATTAGACTAAAAAAGTAGACTAAGTTGGAGGGAGGGGTGCTGATGGAAATTATAAATATTCATGAAGCCAAAACACATTTTTCAAAACTCTTATCCCGCGTCCATGCGGGGGAGGAGATTATTATTGCCAAAGCTGGCAAACCCTATGCCAAAATTGTACCTTTTAAGGAGCCCACAAAAAGGGTCCCGGGGATTGCACCGGGCAAAGTGACCGATGCATTTTTTGAACCGCTGCCTGAGGAGGAACTGCGGCGATGGGAATAGAACCGATGCTTCTGGATACTCACATATTTTTATGGTGGCTGTTTGATGACGAGCGTTTGCCCGGAAAAATAAAAGAGTTTATTCAGGACATCAATAACCCGGTTTATGTGAGTGCCGCCTCGGTTTGGGAGATAGCCACCAAGTTTCGATTGGGTAAACTTCCCGAAGCCCATGCAGTTGCCGTAAATGCACCGGCATGGATTGATAAAGCGGGGTTTCAATCTTTGAATATCAAGCCTGAGCACGCGCAAATTGCCGGAAGCTGGAATACTGATCATCGCGATCCTTTTGATCGAATGCTGGCAGCTCAGGCTTTGCTGGAGAACATGGCGCTGGCAAGTGTAGACAAAGCCATGCAGGTTTTTGCAATCAAGATAATGAACGAGTGACCCCTTATGATAGTCGA
>CAZNSO010000107.1:0-9829 GCA_964575805.1 uncultured Desulfobacteraceae bacterium | reverse complement strand
CAAACTTAAGCGGATATTAAAATCTTTATGCCACTTCCATCATAAATTCAAGCGCAATTCATGCTCCGGGGCATTTAATTTTCCATGCCATCAGGCGGGAAATGCTCCCTTTCACTAATCTTAAAATTATTATACGAATGGGCCCGGCAATGGCAAAGCCAGGTAACTTAAGGGAACCCTGAGCGCCCATTCGAATCCTGGCGTTAATACATGGATCCCAGCAGCAGGTGCTACCGGCGCTCTGCGCCGCTCAGGAATTTCTCTTTTTCCGCTCTGCAGGCATCAGCGCCTGCTTTTGCCTTTCCTTGCCCGCGATTGATTTCTCAACGAAAACGGGGCGCTCCTCGGGATAGGCGCTCCGAGTGTAGTACATCAGAGTGGCGATGGTGGCGGGGGCGGGGGTGAAAATCTGGACCTGCTCGGGCCTGAACTTAAGCTCCGTGCGGGCGAAATCCTTTAAGCGATACATGTCCTGCAGGGTGCAGCCCGGGTGGGCGGCGATAAAATAGCAGGTGAGGAACTGCTTCCCCCCCAGCTGCCGGTTTTTTTCCCTGAACCGCCGGATAAACTCCCGGGTTTTCTCAATGCCGGGCTTTCCCATGAGGGCGAGCACATGGTTTTCAGAATGCTCCGGTGCGATTTTCAACTGGCCGGAGATGTGATGCCGGACCAGGGCCTCCAGGTATTGCTCTCCCGCCTCACGGTCCGCAAGGATCAGATCATGCCGGATGCCGGAGCTGACAAAAACCTTTCTCACGCCGGGAACCTGGCGCAGCTTTTCCAGAAGACGAATCTGGGCCGTATGATTGACCCGCAGGTGCCTGCAGGGCTCCGGGGTCAGGCAGTGCCGGTGGCGGCAGGGGCCTTTTTCCTTTTTTCGCTCACACGCCATGTCATACATATTGGCCGTGGGACCGCCCACATCCTGGACAACCCCCTTAAACAGGGGATGCCGGCTCATTTCCCGGGCTTCCCGCAAAATGGATGCCTCGCTTCTTTGCACAATGGTGCGGCCCTGGTGGACGGCAATGGCGCAGAAGTGACATTCCCCGAAGCAGCCCCGGTGGGTGGCAAGCGAAAAGCGGAGGGTCTCCATTGCCCGGACCGGACCGAAACGACGGTAAAACGGAGCGACTTCCCGTTCATAGCCGGCCTCGTGGATATCGTCCAGCACTTCGCTTGTCGGCAGGGGCGGCGGCGGGTTGTGCACCAGGTACCGGGTGTCCTGCCGCTGCACCATGCCTTTGGCGCTTACGGGATCGTTGTTTTCATAAAAAATCCGGAACATGCTACGAAATGCCGATTTATCCTGCCTGACCGCATCATGGCCGGGCAGTTCGATATAGCCATCCGGCTTGTCCGCGGAAATATAGCAGATGCCCCGAATACCGGTCACCGCTTCGCCGGATGACAGGCGGGCTGCCAGCGCCGCGGCTGGTTTCTCGCCCATCCCGTAAACCAGGATGTCGGCCTTGGCGTCAAAAAGTATGGAGCGCCGCACGCGGTCGGACCAGAAGTCATAATGCGAAATGCGCCGCAGGCTGGCCTCGATGCCGCCCAGCACAATCGGGACCGGTTTTTTGAAATGCCTGCGGATCAGGTTGGTGTAGACAATGGAGGCGCGGTCCGGCCGCCGGTTGTTTATCCCGCCAGGGGTCAAATCATCCCTGCGGCGCGGCTTTTTGGTGGCCGTGTAATTGGCGATCATGGAGTCCATGCACCCGGCGGTGACCCCCCAGAAAAGCCGGGGCTCGCCCAGCCGCGAAATATCGGTTCCGGTACTTGTATCCGGCTGGCAGATGATGCCGACCCGATACCCCGCCTGCACCAGGGTCTTGCCGATCACCGCCACGCCGATATAGGAGGAGTCAATGTAGGTGTCCCCGCTGACCAGGATAACATCCAGGGCCGCCCAACCCAGGGCCGCCGCTTCCTCTTTGGTGGTGGGCAAAAACATCAGGCTGTCATGCTTTTCTCGATTGAGACCACTGATAAAGCGCAACCCCGGCGGCAGTTGCCGCATTCAGGGATTCCACGGCCGCGCTTATGGGAATGGCCACCGCCTTTTTTCTCAGGTGGGCGGGAAGCCCCATGCCCTCCATGCCGGGGAGCAGGCCGAAGGCTTCGGGAAATTCGATCTCAGTGATATCTCTGCCTTCCCCGGAGAGCGCGATAATGGGCAGATCATCCGTCAGTTCCGTTATGGCGGGCCCCTGGTAAAGGCTCGCATGAAACACGGCCCCACCGGATGCGCGGATCGCTTTGGGATGATAGGGATGGGCACTTTCGGCCAGCAAAATCACCCGCCGCACCCCGAACGCCACGGCTGAGCGGATCACGGCGCCTGCGTTTTCCGGATCCTGAAAAGGAATCAACAGGCTGCATCCGGATGGAAACCCATCGCCGGGCTGCCATCTTTCCATGCGAGGGATGGTAACCCGAAGCAGCGGCGAATGGGTGCCGTTGACATCAATCATTTTAAAAAGCGGCGGGCTCAGTTGATACCAGTCCAGGGTGCCGGGGGCGCCTTCCGGCGGGGGGGATTGCGTATCATCGGTTATCCAGGCTTCACAGCGATCCGGAAACGCCTGGAGCACCTCGTCCACCTGCCGGGCGCCGGAAACCAGGGCGCTTTCCTGCTTTTTGATGCCCCGGCCGGAGAGCAGTTTTTTCAGTTCCTTGAAGGTGTCGTTCTGCTCGCTTTCAATGTGTCGAAAACCGTGTCGGCTCATGGCCATTTCCTTTCGCTCCCACAGCGGCGCCCGCGTCCGCCGGAAAACCACCAGCCGGCGCTGGTGCGGCGAATGGGGAATTTGATAGGGGATGTTCTGCCACAATTCATAATGCCCCCGGAACCGCTGGTTGGCCAGTGCGATTTCATCGTCGCAGCCCGGCCCTTTCATGAATATGGCAAGCCCGCCGCCGGCAAGGCAGCCCTCGATGCGTGAGAGCGTTTTGTCAATGGATTCAACGGCCCGGGTGATGACACCGGATACGGGCGTCTGGAATTTCCGCGTGATGCCCCGGCCGAGGACGGATATATTTTCGAGTCCCAGTTCCCGGACCACGATGTTTAAAAAATCCGACCGGTTCTGCCGGCTTTCGGCAAGGATGATCGTTGTGTCCGGAAACGCGATTTTAAGCGGGATCCCCGGCATGCCGGGCCCTGTGCCAAGATCCAGCAGCGGCGAGGGCAGCGCCACCATCCGGCCGGGAAGAAGGGAGTCCACATAAAGCTTGATGACCATGTTGGCAAAATTGTGGATCCGGGTGAGATTCAACTCCGGATTGTACCGGCGCAGCAGCTTGTGGTATAACCACAACTGCTTGAGCTGGTCAGCGGAGAGGCCAATGCCGGCCTGCTCGATGAGCGCGGCCATGGCCGCCGGGCTGTGAGAGGCTTCACTCCCGGGCGAACCCCTGGCTTCGCTTCCTTTTTTTCTCATTTTTAACCTAACGCCGACTGTTTTTTATACGTATGAGCACGGAGCCGCCCTTTTTTTTTATCAGCCAATGGCCGGTCTTTTACGAAGACAATCACCTGCTGGCCCTTTATAAGCCATCCGGCCTTCTTGTGCAAGCAGATCAGACAAAAGACCCCTCGCTTCTGGAGCTTGCCAAGGCCTGGCTGAAAGAACGCCACCAAAAACCCGGCCGGGTCTTTCTGGGGCTTGTCCACCGACTGGACCGGCCGGTGGCCGGTGTGCTGGTGTTTGCCCGGACCTCCAAGGCGGCCGGCCGGTTGAGCGAACAATTCCGAAACAACAGCGTGGAAAAAACCTACACGGCCGTGCTGGAAGGCCGGCTCCGGCAGCCCGCCGGCCGGCTGGTGCACCCGCTGGAACGCATCGACGGCCGATCCAGCCGGATTCCGGAGGCCCCCACCCCCAAGAGCCGGGAGGCCAGGCTTTCCTTCCAGGTACTGGACACGGATGCCTCACGGAGCCTGGTGGCGATCGCGCTGGAAACCGGGCGGCATCACCAGATACGCGCTCAGTTCGCCCATATCGGCCATCCCGTTTTAGGCGACATCCGCTACGGCGCCGGCGCCCCCCTGCCGGAAAAGCAGATCGCCCTATGCGCCACCCGGCTCTCGCTCATCCACCCGACATTGAAAACCCCGCTGACCTTTACCGCGCCCTTTCCTTCCGGCTGGCCCTGGCCGGGAACAGCGGATGCCAAAGACGCCCCGCCCTGGAACTGGTCCGCGATTTTTCCCAAAATTTCGGAGCCGCCCCCAAAATACGGTTGACCCGGCGGGCCAAGTAGAATATTTCACAACAATTGAAACCCATTACAAAGAAAAAACCGGGATTATTACACACCTTATGCCGCAGTGGACAGACAAGGCCGCCGTACTGGCCTCCCAATACGTCAACAGCACCAACTGTCATATCTTTTTGACGGGCCGGGCCGGTACGGGAAAAACCACCTTTCTGCAGGACATCCGGCAGCGCACCCACAAAAATGCCATTGTAGCCGCTCCCACCGGCATTGCGGCCATCAATGCCGAGGGCGTGACCCTGCACTCCCTTTTTCAGCTGCCCTTCGGGGCCTTTATCCCCACCGAGCGACCCGATGGGCCAGGCGAGCCCGGCTTTGAATTAAACACGCCCCAGAGCCTGCGCCGCAACATCAAAATGAACGCCACCAAGCGCAATATGTTAAGAAAGCTTGAGCTGCTGATCATCGATGAGGTGAGCATGCTGCGGGCGGATCTGCTCGATGCCATCGATTCGGCCCTGCGCTGGATCCGGCGGCGCCCGGATGCCGCCTTTGGCGGGGTGCAGATCCTTTTCATCGGGGACCTGTACCAGCTGCCGCCGGTGGTGAAAAATACCGAATGGGCGGTGCTGAAGAATTATTATGCCACCCTGTTTTTCTTTGGCGCCGCGGCGCTTGCCCAATGGCAGCCGGTCTACCTCGAGATGCAGCACATCTACCGGCAAAGCGATGAAAAGTTCATCTCCCTTTTAAACAGCCTGCGCGACGGCCG
The DNA here is from genome assembly GCA_964575805.1 of uncultured Desulfobacteraceae bacterium. Lineage (GTDB taxonomy): Bacteria > Desulfobacterota > Desulfobacteria > Desulfobacterales > Desulfosalsimonadaceae > M55B175. The sequence goes on along the minus strand of CAZNSO010000107.1, from coordinate 4,833 downwards.
GGCCACGCAACAGGAAATCGCCTGCTTAAACCGCCATTGCCAGCCGGATTTCCAGGCCGCGCCGGGGGACGGCTACGTGTACCTCACCACGCACAACCGGAAAGCCGACCGGATCAACGCGGCCGAACTTGCCAAACTACCGGGTAAACCCGTCAAATTCAGCGCCCGGGTGGAGGGCACCTTTGATGATCGCACCTACCCGGTGGACCCGGTGCTGGAGCTGAAAAAAAACGCCCAGGTGATGTTCATCAAAAACGACCCTTCCGGGGAGCAGCGCTTTTTCAACGGAAAAATCGGCAAAGTCGAGGAACTGAGCACGGAAGGGGTGCGGGTGGGCTTTGACGACGCGTCCCCTTCGGTCTGGGTGGAATCCTACACCTGGCATAACAAGCGCTATACGCTAAACAAGGAAACCAACGAGATCGAGGAAAAAGTGATTGGCACCTTCGCCCATTTCCCGCTCAAACTCGCCTGGGCGATCACCATTCACAAAAGCCAGGGACTGACCTTTGACAAGGCCATCATTGATGTCTCCCAGGCCTTTGCCGCCGGCCAGGTCTACGTGGCCCTCTCCCGGCTCACCACGCTGGCGGGGCTGGTTCTGACCGCCCCCTTCCATTTCCGGGAATTTCCCCGGGAGCCGGCCCTGGATGCGTTTGTCGCCCGGCAGACGGAAGCAGGGCACCTGGACGCATCCCTTCAGGAACATGCCATCGCCTACCTGGGCCAGGTGGTGCGGGAGGCCTTTGACTTCAGCGGCGTGGAAAGGGAGCTTTATTTTCACCTGCGCACCTACAACAAAGCCGCCACCCACTCCAAAAAGCAAAAGCAGCTGCAATGGGCGCAATCCCTTCAAAGCGAGTTGAAACCGGTAAAAACGGTGGGAGACAAGTTCCTGAACCAGCTTGAACGGATCCTGCCCTCAGCCATGGCCGACAACCTGGCCCACCTGGAAGCGCGCGTGGATGCGGCCAAAGGCTATTTTGAACCCCTCCTGACAGCCATGGCCGAGCGGATCGAAGAAAAACGCGCGGAACTGAAAAAGGAAAAAAGCGGGGTGAAGCAGTACCTGCGCGAACTTGAGGACATTCAACGGCTTTTCCACGACCAGCGCCAAAAAATTTATAAGGCCCAATCGCTTATCACCGCCACCAAAAGCGGCGAGGAATTAACCCGGGCCCGGCTGGGCAAACCGGACAGGCCGCAGCAGCCGGGGCCAGCAACGGCAACGGCAACAGCGGATAAAACCGGCAGCCCGAAAAATCAAAAGCCGAAAAATCAAAAGCCGGAAAAGAAAAACTCCAAGACCATCAGCCTCGAGCTTTTCAATCAGGGCCTGAGCGTCAAGGATATCGCCGCCGAGCGCTCATTGGCGGTGACCACCATAGAGGGCCACCTGGCCCACTGGATCCGGGAAGGGGAACTCGAGGTGGGGCAATTGGTGTCCCGGGAGGCCCTTGATGAAATCACGGCCGCCTTTCAGCAGCTGGATACCCGCTACCTCAAGCCCGTCCATGAGGCCTTGTCCGGAAAATACGATTACGGCACGCTGCGCTTTGCCGCAGCCTTTGTCCAGCGCGGCCTTGATGCGGACACGGGTGAAACCTGAAATTCTTTCCTCAGGGCATTACCTGCAAGGCGCCGCAGTTATCATCACCGGTCACTTCCCCGATAATGGCGGCTGACAGCCCTTGTTCCTGCATGGCGGCAGCCAGTGCGGATGCTCCCGGCTCGGGAAGCGACAAAAGCAGCCCGCCCGATGTCTGGGGGTCAAACAAAAGATCCGCCAGGATGGGATCGATTCCTTCCGCCATTACAATACTGTGATCAAAAAATTTCTTGTTGGCATAGGCGCCCGCCGGGAACAGTCCCATCCGCCCAAATTCCACGGCTGCGGAAATAAGCGGAACCGCGCTCATCTCCAGGCGCAGCGTTTTACCGGAGGCCCGGGCCATTTCCAGAAGGTGGCCGGCAAGGCCAAACCCGGTGACATCCGTGCAGGCATGGGGCTTAAACGCCATGGCCGCATCCGCCGCGGCCCTGTTCAATTCGCAGGTGATATCAATCAGCTGCCGGGTGGTTTCCGGATCCGCCAGTTTGCCCTTGACCGCTGTCGCCAGGATGCCGGTGCCGATGGGCTTGGTTAAAATGATGCGGTCGCCGGGTTGCGCATGGCTGTTGGTCCATATCTGATCCGGATGCACCAGTCCGGTAACCGAGAGCCCGTATTTAAACTCCCGGTCATCCACGCTGTGACCGCCCACAAGTACGGCCCCCGCCTCATGGATCACCCCCAGCCCCCCGGCAAGGGTTTCCCTTAGCACGTCCTCGGGAAGGTCATCGGCCGGAAAGCAAACGATATTCATGGCGGTGACGGGCGCGCCGCCCATGGCATAAATATCGCTTAAGGCATTGGCTGCCGCAATACGGCCGAAATCAAAGGGGGAGTCAATGATCGGGGTGAAAAAATCAAGGGTCTGGATCAGGGCCGTGTCCGCACTGACCTGAAAAACCCCCGCATCATCAGAGGTGTCCAGGCCCACCAGCAGCCGGGGGTCGGTTTTCACCGGCAGATGGCGCACCACCCTGTCCAGCAACTCTGGACCCAGCTTTCCCGCTCACCCGGAGGCACGGGTTTTTTCGGTGAGATTGTATGGGGTAATCGGTTTCTTTGTCATTGCCGGCACCTGTTGCCTGCCTTTTTTAAACGAGTCGTCGCTATATTTGGGAAAGACAGGATACGCTTTTTTCCGATCCAATGTAAAATTGTTTATTTGAATAAACATGGCCCTAGTGATAGAATCTGTCAATAGTACGGCCCATGGGTAGTACGGCCCATGGGTACGGGTTACGGTTCATGGGCACGGTTCATGGGTACCGTGCAGGCGGCCAGTTAAAATTGACGGGTAGATAGCGCCCGAACGAAAACCAGGATGTTTTGTCAGGATCAAGGACGGCGGAAATTTTAACCGCAGGCATACACGAAGTATTCTGAGGATTAAAATTTGAGCCTGACACAGATATTGGCGAAAAAGACGGTTTTCGTGGAGGCACGAGATAATATGCGCCAGACATTCACTCAAGCAAAGGAGGTCCTGACATGGCCACTCAAATGTCCCCGCGTTTCCAGGCCGGTGATGCATTTTTCGACGATGCGCTCTACGAATGCTACCGCCGAATGCAATACCCCGAAGCATGGCTGACGGAAGCCCGCTCCTACGCACCGGAAGACGCCTATGTCATCAGCCATCCGAGCTGGTTCTGCGAATCCGTGCCCCCTGTTCCGGAAATTTCCATTTATGAACTGTTCCGTCGGACCGCGGTTGAACGGCCGGATGACACGGCGGTTATCTTCCTTGACAAGCCCGTCACCTACCGGGAGTTAAACGAGCTCATCGGCAGATACGCGGCTGTGCTCAAAGAGCTGGGCATCGGCCGGGGCGACATGGTGGCCGCCATGCTGCCCAACTCCCTGCAGCACATCGTGGCCTTTTACGCGGCTGCCATGATCGGCGCCACCCACACCCCCATCAACGTCATGTACCAGGCCGATGAAGTGGCCTACCAGGTAAAGGATTCCGGCGCCCGGGCGATCCTGGTCCTCGATCTTCTCTATGGCCAGGTCCGCCCCCTTGTGGAAAGCGGGGTCATCGAACAGGCAATTGTCACCCATATCACCGACTGGGCAGCAAGTGACGCCGTTGTGCCCGAGGCCCTGAAGATGTTCTGGGACGTTCCCAAAGCCCCCGTGCCCGGCACGCTGGACTTTTTCGAGGCCCTGGAGAAACACGAACCGCTTGGGGAATCCGAGCCGGTGGATCCCCGCGAGGACACCGCGCTTCTTTTGTATACAGCCGGCACCACGGGAAGATCCAAGGGCGTCATTGAAACCCACTTCAACCTGGTGTTCAACTCCCTTACCCACACCCACGCCTTTCGGGCCTGGGGGGACCGGGAAATCAATTTCTCGATTATGCCCATGTTTCACACGGCCGGTTATTTCCTCCACCTCCTGCCCACCTTTTACCAGGGCGGCACGGTGATTCCGATCCCCATGTTCGACCTGGCCGACGCCTACCGCGTGATTGAAACCTACGGGGTCAATGTGATTTTCGCTCCCCCCACCTTTTTTATCGCCATGATGGCAGACAGGGAATTGATCGATCAACATGACCTGGGAAGCCTGAAAGTCACCATCGGCTGCGGGGCGCCCGTCCCTGTTGCCGTCCAGGAAAGCTGGGAGGCGGCCACCGGCGTAAAACTCGTCAACGGCTGGGGCATGACCGAGACCAACAGCGGCGGCATCATCTCCATTCCGGGCACCAAGGAAAACGATGAAGCCATCGGCATCCCCGTGTTCTCGGAAACCAAAATCATCGATGAAAGCGGACAGGTGCTTCCCCGCAACACCGAGGGCGAAATCTGCTACCGGGGGCTTCAACTGGCGCGCGGGTATTTGAACAAACCCGAGGAGACAGCGGCCGCGTTTCTGCCGGATGGCTGGTTCCGCACCGGCGACCGGGGGTATATCGACGAGCAGGATTTTGTTTTCTTCGTGGACCGGATCAAGGACCTGATCGTGGCCTCGGGCTACAACCTGGCGCCGGTGGAGGTGGAAAACGCGATCTACAAGCACCCGGCAGTGGCCGAGGTGGCGGTCATCGGCCAGCCCGACGCCTACCGGGGCGAAACCGTCAAGGCCGTGATTGCCCCCAAACCGGAATACAAGGACAGCATCACGGAACAGGAGATCATTGATTTCTGCAAAAAACACCTGGCCACCTTCAAGGTGCCGCGCGTGGTGGAATTTCGGGACAGCCTGCCCAAAAGCGC
>CAZNSO010000106.1:0-10058 GCA_964575805.1 uncultured Desulfobacteraceae bacterium | reverse complement strand
GGCGGTTTCGCCTGCCCCTTTTTTTGTGCTATCGGTTGCGCAGTTCTTTTCTCAGGATCTTGCCCACCAGGCTTTTGGGCAGCGCATCCAGAAACACCACTTCCTTTGGGGATTTGAATCTTTTCAGCTTTTCCCGGCAGTGGGCGATGATTTCCTCGGCTGTGGCCTGCTGCCCGGGCAGCAGCACGACAAAAGCCTTGATGTCTTCGCCGTAGATTTCGTCAGGGACCCCGATAACAGCCGCCTCGGAAACCTTCGGATGACTGTGGACGGCTTCTTCGACCTCGCGGGGCGCGATGTTTTCGCCTCCCTTGATGATGAGGTCTTTCTTGCGTTCAGTGATGAAAAAATAGCCCTCCTCGTCCCTGTATCCGATATCCCCGGTATAGAGCCACCCGTTTTTCAGCACCTTTGCCGTCTCTTCGGGCTTTCCCCAATAGCCTTTCATCAGCATGGGTCCGGCAATGAGGATCTCTCCCTCTGTATTGGCCGGCAGTTCCCTGTCCTCGAAATCCACGATTTTCATCCGGGTCCCTTTCATGGGGAGCCCGATGGAGCCGATCTTTTTTTTGCCTTCCAGGGGATTGACCGAATTGTTCGCCCCGGCTTCGGTCAGCCCCCACCCCTCGATGATTTCATACCCGTAGGTGTCCCTGAAGCGCGTCCATGTTTCCCGGGTAAGGGGGGCGGAGCCTGAAATCCAGTATTTCATGGAACTTAAGTCGTATTTTGCCGGGTCCGGGAAAAGCAGCATGAAGACGTACATGGTTGGCACCGCGCCAATGATGTGGGCCCGGTTTTTTTCAATGGCGGCAAACAGCGTGTCGATATCAAAAGAGTTGAGCACAACGGCCTGGCCCCCGCCGACCAGCATGCCGAAATTCATGCTGGCAATCCCATAGGAGTGGCACAGGGGCAGCACGTTGATGCCTGTGAGCCCCGGCGGCAGCTGGAGGGTATCGCGCTGCATCCGGGCATTGGCATACAGGCTGGAATGCGTGTGCATCACCCCCTTGGGCTGTCCCGTGGTGCCGGCCGTATAGATGAGGGCGGCCAGATCATCATCATGTGTGGGCTCCATGCGGATTTCCGCTGATTGGGCGCTGAGCAGCTGGTGGTAGGAGAGGGCGCCCTCGGGAATTTCCGGGTCGATCAGAAGGATGTGTTCGATATTGGGGGCCTGCCTGCGGCAGGTTTCGATTTTGGCAAAAAAATCGCTGCTGCTGATGATGACGCGGGCTCCCGTGTCCCGGTAAATGAATGCGGTCTCCGCCTCCCCCACCATGAAGTTGATGGGCACGACCACGGCGCCGAGCAGGTAGACGGCCTGAAAGCTCTGCAGCACTTCCGGGCAGTTGGGCATCTGGATGATCACCCGGTCGCCTTTTCCCACGCCCAGGCTTTTGAGGGCATTGGCCAGACGTTTGGCCGCGCTTCGCATTTCCAGGTTGGTCCAGTGTTGATCCTGAAAAATGACCGCAACATGTTCCCCGAAATTTTCAATTTCATTTTCCGGAAGTTCCGCCAGATTCATTTCTTTCTCCTTCCTGTCTGGATAAAAGCCAAATGATGCCGGGACGGCATGCTGCCTCTTGCTGGTTTAGCCCCCCTTAAGGCGGTGAGCGGCGGCACAGCGGAACATAATCCCCCCTCCGGAGGGCGGAGACCAGAGCCGCCTCGCTTGTGACGGGCCGGGAAAAACAGGTGCAGGCGCTCCCCAGCACGTGGAGGCCATGCGCATCCGAGCCCCCTGTCCCCTTAAGTCCCATTTTTAATGCGGCATCCCGGGCGCCCCGGTTTTCTTCTTCGCTTAAGCTGCCATTGATGGTTTCAAGGGCCACCAGTCCTTTCAGCCGGAAAACGGCATCCCCCAGTTTGCAGCCGTTCAGTCCCAGCTGGTAGGGATGCGCCGGGATGGCCACGCCTCCCCGCTTATTGACCCAATCCAGGATGGTCTGCATGGGCAGGCCCGGCAAAAAATCGCCTTTGCCGGCATGGACGCCGTATATGAGCAGGTGGCCCTCTGCGGCCCGGTATTCCAGGCCCCGGAAAATGGGAAATCCTTCTTTTCGGGAGATGGCCTCGAACGGGCGGCTCAAGTCGTAGTCGTGGTGCTCGGTAATGCAGAGCGCATCCAGGCCCGCTTCCCGGGCCCGGGGCACCACGGCTTCCGGTTCAATATCAGCGTCCCCGCCCAGGATCGTGTGCACGTGGAGATCAACTTTAAACACGGGCGCCGGCGCCTCCCCTGGCCCGTTCCGGGTAAAAAGGCCGGGTGCGCAGGTTGTCCGGCCCCGGCTTAAGCTGCATGGCCGGCATGATCATCCGGTTTGTGAGCGTCAGGGTCTTGCCGGTGGCGGGAGCGAAAAGGCGCATCAATGATCCGGTTTGGTTTTGGGTTTGTCTTTGGGTTTTTCGCGGGGGCAAACCGCTGCGTTCTCCCCTGATGACCTAACCCGAGATTACCATGATTGATGGCGGAAACAAAGAATTTTGAAACTGCCCGAATCATATTACTGTCCGGGCGAGGGATAAATACGGGTTTTCATGTATTCACGTCGGCGTACCGATCATCTAAAATAACCGGAAAATTATGAATCTTTTTTTAATAACGCGAAGATTCACAATTTCATTCGATTCCCGCACGCCTGAGGGGCGCATCAAGCAATTGCCAAGGGAGGACGCTATGTGTTCAGAGAATCGCCAAAATGATGCGGCTGACAGCCGCGGCATATCCCGGAGAGGGTTTATGCAGATCATGGGAACCGGGGCGGTCGGCGCTTCATTATCGGGTGTGGCCATGGCCGCCCGGCCGGATCCCAAACCGCAGGAAAAAATTCTGGATGCAACCGATACGGTAAAAATCCATCTCCATATCAATGGGGTGGATCACGCCGTGCTTGTCGAGCCCCGCTGGACCTTGTTGTATGTGCTGCGCGAGGTCATCGGCATGACCGGTACAAAGGAAGGGTGCAGCCGGGGGGAATGCGGGGCGTGCACCGTCTTATTTGATGATACCCCCCGTTATGCCTGCATGACGCTTGCGGTGGAAGCCGAGGGGCGCAGGATCACGACACTTGAAGGGCTGATGTCAGGCGAGGCGCTCGGGGAGGTGCAGACGGCATTTCTGGAGGAAGACGCGTTTCAGTGCGGCTATTGCACACCCGGCCAGGTAATGGCTGTCGAGGGGCTGCTGCGCAAGACCCCGGAGCCGAGCCTGGCGGACATCCGGCTGGGGGTTTCCGGCAACCTCTGCCGCTGCGGGGCATATACCCATATATTCAAGGCTGCCCGCAAGGCCGCCGACCTGAAGAAATAAGGAGGGATCATGGCACAAGACAGCAATGTTTATTATACGGAAGGCCTGCCTGTTCCCGAAACCCCCGGGCCGGGAGAGCAGCCGGCGTTCTGGGAGCAGACCGATATCGTGGGCAAACGCAGGCCCCGGGTGGACGGTTATGAACGGGTCAGCGGCACGGCGGTTTATCCCTCGGACATCAAGCTGCCGAACATGATCTACGGCGCTATCCTGAGGTGCCCGCACCCGCACGCAAAAGTCAAAAAGCTCGATGCCGGGCCGGCAAAGAACATGCCGGGGGTTCGGGCGGTGGTTACCGGGGATTCCCCGGAGGCCAAGGGCTTGAAGTGGAAATACGGCAGCTACACAGGGCCTCTTTTTGATCCGCATTGCCGGTTTGAGGGGGAAGTGGTGGCGGCTGTGGCGGCAGATACCCGGGATCAGGCCCGGGATGCGGTCCACGCCATTGATGTCGCCTATGAGGTACTGCCGTATGTGTCCTCCCACGATGCGGCCCTGGCGGACAATGCCCCCGATATCCATGACGGCGGCAACCTGGTGGACACGGACGCATATGAGCGCGGCGATGTTGCCAGCGGATTTTCTGAAGCGGATGTGGTCCTGGAAGAGCGCTACGAAACCCAGTGCGAGATCCACACCCCCATGGAACTCCATGGGTGCGTGCTCAATTGGGAGGGCGACCGGCTCACCATCTGGGAATCCAGCCAGGGCGTCTACGCCGTCCAGTCCAAGGTGGCCGAAGTGCTTGACCTGCCGCTTTCCAAGGTGCGGGTGATCGGCCATTACATGGGCGGCGGCTTTGGCAGCAAACTCACCCCCGGAAAATACACGGTGCTTGGCGCGCTTCTGGCCAGACAGGCGGGCCGCCCGGTCAAAATGCTGTTAACGCGCGAAGAGACCTACCTTTGCGTGGGAAACCGGCCGGCCAACACCATGCGCCTTAAAGCCGGTGTAAAAAAGGACGGTACCCTCACCGCCTTTGATTTTGAGTGCACCGGCCCGAGCGGGGCCTACCCGGCAGGCGGCACCGCGCTGGTGGACTGGCTGATCCGGGACCTTTATAAGTGCGATAATGTCCGCTGCAAGTCCAGGGACGTCTATATCAACGCCGGCCCGGCCCGGCCCTTCCGGGCGCCCGGGCACCCCCAGGGAAGCTGGGCGCTGGAGCAGATGATGGACGCCCTGGCGGAAAAAATCGGGATGGACCCGCTGGAGCTGCGTTTGAAAAACATTCCCACCGTCAGCCAGGGGCGCGGCGGCATCCCCTACACCAGCACCGGTCTCAGGGAGTGCATAGAGCGGGGAGCCGAGCAGTTCGGATGGCAAAACGCCGTCGAAAAAGCCAGGGAACATAATCGTGGCGGCTCTCACATCAAGCGGGGCGTGGGCATGGGGGCCTGCGTCTGGTTTGTGGGGGGCGGCGGACCGCCATCCACGGTGGTCATCAAGCTCTTTAAGGACGGATCGGTGAACCTGAACATGGGGGCAAGCGACATCGGCACCGGCACCAAGACGGTCATGGCCCTGGTGGCCGCGGAGGAGCTCGGCGTCCGGCCCGGGGTCATACAGATCGAACACGCGGATACGGGCACGACCCAGTATGCCACCCCCAGCGGCGGCAGCAAGACCGTGCCCACGGAATCGCCCACTGTGCGAAACGCCGCGATTGACGTGAAGCGCCAGCTTCTTGAAATGGCGGCCGAAGACCTGGACGTTCCGGCGGCGGACCTGGATTTCGAGGGGGCTGAAATTGTCTCCCGCAATGATGCCAACAAGCGGATTCAGGTGACGGCGGTGAGCCGCCTCAAAAAAAGAGGGGTGGTCGTCGGTGTCGGCTACCGGGGCCCCAACCCGGAAGAGAAGAGCGTCAATCCATTCGCCGCGCAATTTTGTGAACTCGAGGTCAATACGAAAACGGGTGAAACACAGATTCTGCGTTTTTTGGGCGCCCATGACAGCGGGCGCGTGCTGGATCGGCTCACTTATGACAACCAGGTGTTCGGCGGCATTGTCATGGGGATCGGCTTCGGGATGACCGAGTTCCGGCAGCTTGACGGGAAACAGACCGGCAAGCTCTTAAATAAGAACTGGCATGACTACAAGCTTCCCACGGCCCTGGACGTGCCGGCGGATATGCAGAGCCTGGCGATTGAAATCAATGACCCGGAAGCCAACAATACGGGGGCCAAGGGCCTGGGGGAACCGGTGACCATACCCACGGCGGCGGCAATTGCCAATGCGCTGCATATGGCAACCGGCATTCGTTTTAATCAGGCCCCGGTCAACCCGATTGCCATGCGCCGGCGCCTTTCGGCCAGAAAGGAGGGATAAACCGTGCTGCCAAAATTTACATATGTCCGGCCGGACAAGTTAAAAGATACGGTCAAACACCTGAGCGCCCCCGGGGCGGCCGTTCATGCGGGCGGGACCGATTTGCTCGGGTGCCTGCGCGAAGGCATCCTGGAAGTGGACAAACTCGTCAGCTTAAGCGCCCTCCCGGACCTTCACGGGATCCGGGAGAGCGCGGACGGCGGGTTGACCATCGGTGCGCTGACCACCATCACGCAGGTCGCGGAGAGTGAACAGGTCCGGAAAAAATACCCCGGCCTGGCGCAGGGCGCATCCGAGGTGGCCAGCCCGCAGCTGCGCAACCAGGGTACCATCGGCGGCAATCTCTGCCAGAAACCCCGGTGCTGGTATTACCGGGGGGAATTCCACTGCCTGAGGAAAGGCGGGGACACTTGTTATGCCCTTGCGGGGGAGCACCAGTTTCATGCCATATTCGGGCATGAACGGATTTGCGTGATTACGCATCCCTCGGATACCGCGCCGCCCCTGATCGCTTTTGGTGCAAAGGTCCGAACCATCGGCCCTGACGGCAAACGCCGGATTCCCGTGGAGGACCTCCATGTGCTGCCGGCGGAAAATGCGCAGGCTGAAACCGTTCTCAAGCCGGCAGAGGTGATCACCCATATCGAATTGCCGCGGCCGCCAAAGAATCTGCAAAGCGCCTATCGCAAGGTCCGGGCCCGGCGATCCTGGGACTTTGCTCTTGCCGGGGCGGCGTTTGCCCTGGAGATGGAAGGCGACCGGGTCAACGATGGCCGGGTCGTCTTGTCCGGTGCCGCCCCCGTTCCCTGGCGAAGCCGGGCCGTGGAGGAAGTGCTCCGCGGCCGTCAACTGAATGATGCCGCCATTGGCGAAGCGGCGCAGGCGGTGGTTGAAGGCGCGGACCCCCTGCCGGGAAATGCTTACAAGCGCGATCTTTTCAAGGGCGTGATGGAAGAGGAACTTCAAGCCATACGCAAGGCCGTGGTTTAAGACCATGCGCAGCAGAGGGAGGCGCAATTGGAGGCGACCAACGTATTTGAGGCACTGGAAACCCGACGGAAGCAGGGCGTTGCGTGTGCACTGGTCATCCTGGTAGACAGCCAGGGGTCGGTGCCGGCCAAAAAGGGCGCCAAAATGCTGGTTGCTGCGGACGGCAGCACCACCGGCACGGTGGGCGGCGGGGCAATGGAGCAGGATGCGGTTCAAACCGGCCTTCAAACAATCACTGAAGGCGAAGCCCGGCTGGTGCACATGGAGCTTACGGAAGCGGCCGGCTATGCCTGCGGCGGCCGGGCCACCTTGTATATCGAACCCATACTGCCGGCACCGCGGCTGGTGATTTGCGGGGCGGGCCATGTGGGGCAGGCGGTTTGTCATGTAGCCGCATATGTTGGTTTTTCCGTAACCGCCATCGACGACCGCGAAGCGTTTGCAAGCCCCGATGTGCTGCCGGATGCGGATCATGTGGCGGTGCATGCCTTTGACCGCCTGTTTGCGGATATCCCGATAGATGCCGAAACGTTTATCACCGTCTGCACGCGGGGCCATGCCCATGATTTTACCGTTGTGCAACGAGCGCTTCAAACCCCTGCACGATACATCGGGCTTTTGGGCAGCCGCCGCAAGCGGGACGCGTTTTTTGAGAAACTCCGGGACGCCGGATTTTCCGATAATGATCTGGAGCGGGTATATACGCCGGTGGGACTCGATATCGGGGCTGGCTCGCCCCGCGAAATTGCAGTGAGCATTGTCGGCGAATTGATTGACCAAAGGAGGTGCCATGCCCGCAAAAATGGGGGTCCTTCTCCTGGCCGCCGGGGCTTCCAGGCGGATGGGCAGCAGCAAGCAGCTGCTCCCTGTGCAGGGTGAACCGGCGGTTCGCCATTGTGTCCGGCAAATAATGCATGCCGGCCTGGAGACGATCGTCGTGGTGCTTGGCGGCAACCGGACGCGGGTTTGCCGGGTACTGCAGGATCTGCCTGTTGATACGGCGATTAACGACCGGGCGCAAAGCCACATGGCCGAGTCGGTGAGCTGCGGTCTCGCCAAAATGCCCGGGGCGGTTACCGGCATCATGGTGGCGCTGTGTGATCATCCCCTGGTCACCCCCTCCACCTATGCCGCTTTGAACACCCTTCATCAAAAATCGCCGGAGAAAATTCTGCTGCCGGTTTACGACGGCCGCGGAGGCCACCCGACGGTTTTCCCGCGGTCCCTGTGCCGCGCCGTTGACCATGGCAGGCCATTAAACCAGGTGGTGCGGGCCCATCCGCAGCTGGTTTGCCGTGTTCCGGTCGATGATCCCGGCGTGGCCTATGACATGGATACGCCGGCTGATTATCGGCGGTTGCTTTCCATAAATTCTCCCGCTTGACCTAAGTCAAGGAAATCCGTTTCCGCTTGCCCTATAAATGTACTTAAAGCGGGAACCACCGCATTGTTAATTCATCTGGAAATACTCAGGATCAAAAAAAGGAGGCAAGCAATGTTTTGTTATCAATGTGAACAGACGGCAAAAGGCGAGGGCTGCACAAAAATCGGCGTGTGCGGCAAACAGCCGGATGTGGCGGAACTGCAGGACCTGTTGATGTATGCGGTCAAGGGGCTTTCCCAGATCGCGGTGGAAGGCAGAAAAGTCGGCTTTCGGGATCAGGCCATCGACCATTTTGCCTGCGAGGCCATTTTTTCCACCCTGACCAACGTGGACTTTGATTCGGATCGGTTTGTCGAATTGATCAATCAGTGTGTCCAATACCGGGAGCAGCTGAAGCAGAAAGTGGCCGCCGCCGGCGGATGGACCGATTTTGCCGAGGGCCCGGCAGTATTTACGCCTCCAAAGACCAAGGAGGAAATGGTGGCCCAGGGGGAAAAAGTCGGCGTGGAGGCGGAAACCGATCTGGACCCGGACATTCTGTCTTTAAAGGAAACCCTGACCTACGGGCTCAAGGGCGTGGCCGCATATGCCGATCACGCCGCCATCCTGGGACAGAAGGACGACGCGGTCTTTGACTTTGTCCATGAAGGCATGGCCGCAACACTGGATACCAGCAAAAGCGTGGATGAGATGCTGGGTCTGGTATTGAAATGCGGGGAAATCAACCTGCGGACCATGGAGCTTCTGGATGCTGCCAACACCGGCACCTATGGCCACCCCGTGCCCACGTCGGTGCCTTTGGGAGCGAAAAAGGGAAAGGCCCTTCTGGTCTCCGGTCATGATTTAAGGGATTTGGAACAGATTCTGCAGCAAACCGAGGGAAAGGGGATCAACGTCTATACCCACGGGGAGATGCTGCCCTGCCACGGGTATCCGGAGCTGAAAAAATACCCCCATTTCTACGGCCACTACGGAACAGCCTGGCAGAACCAGAAAAAGGAATTCGCCGATTTTCCCGGCGCCATTGTAATGACCACCAACTGCATCCAGAAACCCCAGGAGGTGTATCACGACAATATCTTTACCACCGGACTTGTGGGCTGGCCCGGGGTGACCCACATTGCCAACAAGGACTTTACCCCGGCCATTGAAAGGAGCCTTGAGCTGCCCGGCTTCCCTGAGGATACGGACAAGGGCGCGGTAACGGTCGGGTTTGCCCGAAACGCGGTCCTTGGCGTGGCCGACAAGGTGGTCGCGGCTGTCAAGAATAAGGATATCCGGCATTTTTTCCTGGTGGCCGGATGTGACGGGGCCAAACCGGGGCGCAACTATTACACGGAGTTTGTTGAGAAAGTCCCCGGCGACTGCGTGGTCTTAACCCTTGCCTGCGGGAAATTCCGGTTCTTTGACAAAGACCTGGGCGATATCGGCGGCATTCCGCGGCTCCTTGATGTGGGCCAGTGCAACGACGCCTATTCCGCGGTCCAGATCGCCTCGGCACTGGCCGATGCCTTCGGCTGCGATGTGAATGATCTGCCCTTGTCCATGGTGCTCTCCTGGTATGAGCAGAAGGCGGTGGCCATCCTGCTGACGCTTCTGTACCTGGGTATCCGCGATATTCGGCTGGGCCCCAGCCTGCCGGCCTTTGTCTCGGAAAACGTTTTGAACGTGCTGATCGACAAGTTCAATATCATGCCGATCAGCACGCCGGACGAGGACCTCCAGGCGATCCTGGGATAGGCCGGCGTCTGTGAAAATTGCATGGAAAACGCCGGGGGGTGATACCCCATCGCACCGGCGGCTGTTTTAACAAAAGCGTGATATCCGCGGCGGCCGGCTAACCGCCTGCCGCCGAGGATACCGCCAGCAGGGGGCGGATTGAAAAATTCGCCTCCGGGAGGATATCGGCCAATGATGAAAAAACATGAACTGTTCAAGGAAGTCGGATTCAAGGATAATGCGCCGAACAACTACCTTGTCCACGACTCGCCGTATTTCAAGGTGATCAACTTTAATTTCAAGGCCGGCCAGCAA
>CAZNSO010000105.1:0-10273 GCA_964575805.1 uncultured Desulfobacteraceae bacterium | reverse complement strand
ACGGCATTATCCGTAAAAAACAGGCGATAATTTATGGGCCGCCTGGGACGGGAAAAACCTACGTGGCTGACCTGATTGCCGATCATTTGGTTGGCGGTGGGTATGGCTTCAAGAAGATTATTCAGTTCCATCCGGAATATGCCTACCAGGATTTTATGCAGGGCATCCGGCCGATTACAAAAGACGGCGTTCTTCGTTATGAAATGATTCCCGGCGTTTTTTATAAGTTTTGCAAAGAAGCTGAAAAGGTGGGCGACAGCGCTTGCGTTTTAATCATTGATGAAATCAACCGGGCCAATTTATCCCGGGTTTTCGGGGAACTGATGTTTCTTTTGGAGTATCGGAATGAATATGTTGAATTGCCCGGCGGCGGGTCTTTTAAAATTCCACACAACGTCCGCATCATCGGAACCATGAACACGGCGGACCGTTCCATCGCGCTTGTGGATTATGCGCTTCGCCGGCGGTTTGCCTTTCTAAAGCTTGAACCCAAATACCATATCCTTGAAAAATATCATGAATCCACAGGCTTCGACGCTGGCCTTTTGGTCCAGGTATTAAAAGAAATCAATACCCAGATTGATGATACCAACTATGAATTGGGCATTTCCTTTTTTCTGACTGAAAACCTCGACGATCAAATTGAAGACATCTGGAAAATGGAAATCGAACCTTATCTGGAAGAATATTTTTTTGATGACCGGGAGAAAGTGAATCTGTTTCGCTGGGAAACCATTAAGTCCAGATTACAATAATGCATTCAATCGAGTTGAAAGAATATGAACAGCGGTCTTTTGCCCGGGATGCGTTAGAAGAGGACACGGGGCGACAAATCTGGTTGCGGTATTCGGATAAGATCGAAATTTCCCCGCCGACCTTTCAAACCCTGCATCAGTGGTATTTAAAGCCCAAAGGGTGGGTTGGCCACATTCCCATCGATAAATCATTCAGCCTTCTTATCAAACCTAAAGTGGAATTGAGCAATCTTTTTCGCATGCTTGAATACGCGTATCGCATAAAATTCACGCGGAATGATTATCTTGTGAGTTCAGATTCCTTGCCTGAATTCTACCAGCGGCTTGCCAACATTCTGGCAAAGCAGGTTTTGCAGCGAATATTAAGAGGTCTGTACAAGGAATATATTTCCTGCAACCACCGCTTGCAGTTTATTCGCGGCCGGCTCAACGTGGAAAAAATGATAGACAAACCCTGGCAGGTGGAACCTGACTGTCATTACCAGGTCATTACATCGGATAATGAGGAAAACCGGATCCTGGCATGGACACTTTTGTGTATTGCCAGAACAGGTCTTTGCAGGGATACGGCAAAACGGAATGTTCGAAGGGCCTGCCGGGGTGTTTGCAATTTTGCAGACCCTGTTCCAATCCGGTCGGGAATCTGTATCGGCAGACATTATAATCGCCTAAACTACGATTATGAATCGATGCATGCCATCTGCCGCTTCTTTCTTGAAGTGACAGGCCCTTTTCATGAAGTGGGCAACAAATCCATGCTTCCATTTCTAATTGATATGCCCAAACTTTTCGAAGAGTTTGTGGCCGAATGGCTGAGGCACTATCTGGATCAATATTATCCAGGCCGGTTTCGTTTAAAAAAGCAGGCCCCGCTTAAAGTCGGACTGGATAACAAAGTTGAGTTCCGGATCGATATGGTTCTGGAGGATGCTGGTACAGGCCGGCATATTTGTTTAATGGATACGAAATACAAGGTGGAAGAGACCCCTTCAGCCAGTGACCTTCATCAGGTTATAGCATATGCGAAGGCCCTGGGATGCAAGCAGGCGTTTATAATTTATCCGAATACTCCAAAAAGCCCTTTCTCTGCGACAGTCGGGGGCGATATCCATATCCACGCGCTCACATTCGGACTAAATGGGGACCTGGAGGAAAATGGGCGATTATTTGTCAAGCAGGTCGAACGGCTCTGCGAAATCACTGAGCGTGTCACGCAGGTCTAATTCCGTTTATAGCGCTTTACAATGCTGACAGACGAAGACAGGATGGCCATACATAATGATCGAAATTGAAATTTCAGAAGCACCGATTGAACTTTACCGGCTGTTGAAGCTGGCCAATATGGCCGAAAGCGGCGGCGCAGCCAAGCACATCATTGCCGAGGGGTTGGTCACTGTAAATGAGGCGGTGGAGACCCGGAAGCGGAAAAAAATTGCTGCAGGGGATGTGGTGGGGGTTGGCGGCGAAACAGTTTGTATCAAAGTCCGGTGAGATCATCGGGAGGGATCCGATTTGTTAAATATTTATGTAGATGCCGATGCCTGCCCGGTGAAATCCGAAATCTACCGGGTTGCGGAGCGCTGCCGCCTGGAGGTCACCCTGGTGGCCAACGCACGCATGCGCGTTCCCAAAGAAGGATGGGTGGGGCTGAAGGTTGTGGGCGATGGCCTAGATGCGGCAGATGACTGGATTTCGGATCAGGCGGGGCCGGGCGATATCGTTGTCACTGCCGATATCCCGCTTGCCAGCCGTTGTATCAAAAAGGGCGCACGCGTCATTTCGCCCACAGGCAGGCCGTTCACGGAAGACAACATCGGCTCGGCTGTCGCGGGCCGGGATCTGATGGCGGGGCTTCGCAGTGCAGGCGAGATCACGGCAGGGCCGCCGCCTTTGCACAAGCGCGACCGCTCCCGTTTTCTGCAGCAGCTCGAGAATGTGATACAGGCCATCCGGCGAGAGCATGCGTAATTACGGGGACACATTATGTATTTCCGTCAGGAAATACATAATGTGTCCCCGTAATCCGAAATAATCTGTTTATTCCACCGCCTGCTTATCTGTTTTCTCAGGGTTGGCGCGCAGCCATGCAATAAAGGCGGACAGTATGGTTTCAATGTCTTCGAGATTTTGAGTGCAAAGGTTGTAGAGTTCCCGGCTGGAGACTTCATGATAAAAATGGACCATGCGGTTTCGGTAGCCTGCAATCCGTCGCAAAAGCAGGGCGTTGGGCTCAGAAAGAACTTCCTGCTCTGAAAGTCTGGCCCCGATCTCTTTATATTCGGTCACAGCCACGGCAAACCCCTTGGACAGGATGTGGCGCCCCAGGTCGAGAAGCGCTTCGATGGCTCTTCGCAGATAGGACTCGGCTGCTGCAACATTGCGCGGGTCACTGACAAATTCCTCATAATCAGCGACCGGAAGATTTTTTATGCCACCGGTCATATCGCGAATCCAGGCGACGCGTTCGGCGACGACATCGCCGCGGATATAAGTCGGTGTCATCTGCCGCCCTCCTCCAGGATCATGCGGGTTCTGGCTTTTTTGAACGGAAGCAGATCGCCGGCCCTTCTAAGCACAAACAACTCGTATCTGGCCTGCTGATCAGGATCGCTTGTAAACAGCAGTTCCCCGCGTATAATATCCACCGCGACAAACGCGTCCGCCTCTGGAAGAAATACCAGGTCAATCCGCCCAACCTCAAATAAATCTTCGAGTTCAATTGCCAGGTCCACTTTTTTTTCAGGGCGCCATTCCTTTATTGAGGCAGGCAGCACCCCGATGTCCACATCGGATTCCGGCCGACGGCAGGCAGCGGGCCGGTTGCAGACCATGGCCGAAATCTCATCGGCCCTGCTGCCAAACACATACAGATCACGGATATTATATTTGCGGCAAATACCGGAAAGTTTTTGTTCGATACGATCCATTGCCGTGCCGCTTGCCTCCTTTTTTATTTCAGGCCGGTTTCATTTTTTACTCTAACAACTTTTCCCGGCCTCGTCTACAAGATAATATACTTATATTTCATTAAATATCCGATAAGATGAGCTGCGGAAGGCCGGTGTCACCATAATTTTTCTGCCGGAAACGCGGCGCACACGGGCCATTGCTTTTTTCCGGCAAAAACGCGAGTACAGGGCAGGGGAGCATGGCCTGTCCGATCGGCCAGCGGGCCAGGGGGTTGATGTCAAGGCGCCGACCGGCCCTGAATTTCTTTCTTGACAGAAACTCAGCGTCGGTCCTATTGCTTTTGATCAAAAGCAATAGGCCGCCTTTTACCATAATGAAAAAATTTAAAAACTGGAAACCCCAGTTCAGGAGTCGGCATCTGCTGGCAGGGAGGAAGCGTTGACAAGTCTTTTGGCATTTGTTCGGAAAAACCTTCACTGGATGATGTTAGGCGTCATTGGGCTGGGCCTGGCCAATCTCAGGCTGTTCGGCGGCTGGGAGATCCCCCGGGCATTGCTGGTGGGGATTGTGATCTTCCTGGTCATTTTCCCGGTAATGATCAATACCCGGTTTGACGAGTTGTTTTCCCATTTCAAGGAACCCCGGCCGGTTTTCTGCTCCCTGGCACTCAATTTTTTAATCTCCCCCCTGCTTGCCTGGGTGGCAGTGGCCCTTTTTTTTAAAGGCCAGCCGGAGCTGGCCTCGGCCATGGTTCTTCTCTCGCTGGTGCCGACCAGCGCCATGAGCGCGGCCTGGACAGCTTTTTCCGGGGCACGGATGGCCACGGTCCTCTACCTTATCCCGGCAAACCTTCTTTTTGCCGCCTTTATCGGGCTGCCCTTTATCTTTCCCCTGCTGATGGGCGATGCCGTGGATGTCAACAAGCTGGCCATCATTAAAAATATTCTGTTGGTTTTTCTGACCCCGCTGATACTGGGGGATGTGACCCGACGGGTGATCATTGCCTTCAAGGGGATGGAGACCTATCAAAAACGCATCAAACCGGAACTCGGCGGCATCTCGGGCCTGGGGGTGCTGCTGCTGATTTTTCTGGTCATGTCCCTTAAGCGCAATGCTGTCCTGCTGAACAACCTGGATGTGGTCTTGAGCATTGTTGTCCCGGTGTTCCTGTATTACCTGTTGATGTATGTCTTCAGCGGGCTCTGGGCCTTGCTGCTGATCCGCCGGGGGGTGTTGCCCGGGGAAAAAGCGGTGGTTATCATCTATACCTCGGTGGCCCGGCATATTAATATTTGTCTGGCCCTGGTGCTCAGCACCTTTCCTTTGGAATCGGCGTCACTGATGATTCTGCTGCTGATCGTGGGCTATATCATCCAGGTCCCGACTCTGGCCTTCTTTGCCCAGCATTACGGAAAAAAAATGACCGCCATGACCGCTTTCGGCAAGCAGTCATGAGGACAGTCTCAGCTGCCAAGACGTTTTATGTATATCGCATCAAAAGGGCAGGCTTCCATGCACTCCCAGCATCCCTGGCACAGATGATGGAATATCATGGGCTGTTCAAAGGGGCCGTCCATCTGTTTGATCACTTTGTGCGAGCACGCATCCACGGCAGCGCAGATTCCGTTTTCCGGGTCACATTCGCGGGGGTTGCAGGTGTTATAATCAATCATGGCAAATGTTTTTTTTGCTTGAAAATTCATCATGCCTCCGTTCTTGTTCTCCTTGAGCAGTATGCATTTAGGGGCCCCGTCAATTCCAGGGGCGATATTTATTCCCGGCCCGAAATATAGCAGAGGCAAAAGCCTTTGATAACCGAAATAATTGAGAAGGCAAACAAAAACCCGGTGTCGCCAACCCGGTGTCACCTTTTTCATCCCGATTGACAGGAACGGCTTTTGATGTAAATAATTCCGGGGGAGATGATGCCTGAAAACCGAAACCCCTGATAGCATGAATGGAAGCGGTTATGAAGATTGGACGAAATGATCTGTGTCCCTGCGGCAGCGGTAAAAAATACAAAAAGTGCTGTCTGGGCAGGCAGGCGGTCGGGGTTGCCAATGTGGACCAGACCGGCTTCGGCCGGCAGCGTTTGAGAAAAGCCGAGGGCGAAATGGTTTCCCTGCTAAGCGACTATGCGGTGGAACTTCTGGGTGAAGCGTGGGGCCATGAGGCATGGGATGAATTTTTGTTGTGGGGAGAATTTGAAATCGATGAAGATATGTTTTCCGAGATGACACTTGCCTTTTTGCCCTGGGCCTTGTTTGCCTGGGATGTGTCTGAATTGCTGGAAGATCCGGATTTGCCGGACGATGCGGAGGTGCCGGAAAAATCCATAGCCCGCATTTTTCTTGAGGATCACCCGGATGCACTTGATGACTTCCAAAAGCGGTATTTGGCGGAGATTTGCGCCCAGCCATACAGCTTTTTCCAGGTAATCGGCGTCAATCCCGGAAAAGAGCTGATGTTGAAGGATTTATTTCTGGACCGGACGGTTACGGTGCAGGAAAACCAGGCGGCAAAGCAGGAGTTGAAGGGCAGTATCGTTTTTACAAAAGTGATCAGCCTGGATGGCGTATCTGTCATGGTGGGGGCCTATCCCCTGATGATTCCCCCCGCGTACCATGCATCCTTTATCGATTATCGTCAGGCGGTCGCGGCAACCCACGGGGTTCTCACGGCCAGGGTGCTGCTTGACTCGGAGCTTGAAATGCGCCTGCGCGGTATTTTTGCAGCCATTTATGACAAACTGATGCATCCGGAGCCTCCCCGGATGCAGAATACGGACGGTGATCCGCTGGTCCCGGTGGAACTGCACTATGAGCTGCAATGCAGCCCGGAGGAAGCGTTCAACGGATTGAAAAGCCTTGCCTGGGGTATGGATGACGAGGAGCTTCTTTCCTTCGCGGAATATGACGAAACCGGTGAGATGGAAAAAATCGGTTTTTCCTGGATGAAAAAGGGCAATCAAAAGCACCCGGAGTGGACCAATACGGTGATGGGCAGCATCAGCATTGACAAGGCTCGTCTGAGAGTGACGGTCAACTCCGAGAATCGCTCCAAAACCATACAGAAACAGATTAAAAAGCGATTAAAAGGCAAGGCGGTTTATAAAAACGCGGTTTTCACCTCCATTGAAAAAATGATGGAGGAGGCAGAGAGCGGCGGTGCATTAATCGGTCCTGGCGGGGCAGGGGGCGCAAGCCATGAGGAACTGATGCAGATCCCGGAACTGAAAGAGAAAATGGCCGAGATGGCTGAAAAGCACTGGGAGTGCTGGCTGGATACCAGCCTCCCGGCGCTTGGCGACCTCACGCCCCGGCAGGCTGCAGAAGATCCGATTGGCCGGGAGAAACTGGAAGGGCTTCTCCTTCAGTATGAATCCATGCAGCAAAGGCAGCCGGACAATCCGATTTCACCGGATATCGAGAAATTGAAACAGTGGCTGGGACTTTGAGTAAATTAACGGACATGGCCGCAACCCGGCAAACGCTCAGTGTATCCATAATGCCGGATCAGACGATTGCCCCGGAATGGGCGGATACCCGGCAGTACATGGCTAAATCCCGCCGACAGCTTGAAGATGCCATCCACTCTGCCTATATCTCCGGCGGCAGGGGAGACTGGCTTCTACTTACCGGTTTTTGCGACAAAAACATTCCCCTTTCCGCAGCGCTGGATTTTTTCCGGCAGGTGGCCGGCGATTTTGCCGATGCCGTGTGCCGCATCCCGGCGCTTGAAGATCTGCGGGATGCGGTTTCCGTGCCCGCTGACCCCGAGGCCTTTGACAGGAACCTGGGAAATATGCCGCCCATGCCGGGAGCGGAGTATGTAGACCGGGCCTTTTTGCACGGTTTGTGGCAAACCCTGCACAAGGCCTTTTCCAGGGCGATTGAATCCTGGCCGGGCAGCGTGGAAGACTATATCCGGAGCCTGCGGCCGGATGCGCAGCTGGTGGGCCGGGTTTATTTTCACCTGGTAGAAAATACCCGAACCGACGATCCTTTCGCGTTTCTGGCCACTTACGCAACAGGAATGGACGCTGAAGGCAATTCGCGGCACGTACCGCTCAGGCAGGCGCTGGAGAGCTGCAAAGACAGCGAGGACGAGCTTTATCACATGCTCTCCACGGTATACCGGGCAGCGGAGAAAAGCGAGCTGGTCAGGGATTTGATCGATACCGGGGATCTTTTCCATCCCCTTTTCTGGTCATCCAAAAAAGCATTCACCTTTCTGCAGGAAATCCCCTTGTATGAAGCGGCGGGCATTCTTTGCCGGATTCCCAACTGGTGGAAAGCAAAAAGTGCCGCGGTCCGGATGGACCTGCAAATCGGGAATTCCGGTCCTTCGCAGCTGGGTCTTGACGCCCTGATTTCGTGTTCGCCAAAGCTTTTGATCGGCGACGAGGCGCTTTCGCCCGATGAAGCCGGGCGCCTGCTGGAGGCGGCTGAAGGCTTGAGCTTTATAAAGAACAAGTGGGTGGCCGTGGATCCGATCCGGCTGGAAGAGACCCTTGCCGCTTATGAAAGAGCGGCGTCAATGGCTGAAAAGGGCGGCCTCACATTGAAAGAGGCCATGCAGCTGCAGCTGCAGCCGGAGAAGGTTCTTGGCGATGACCTGGAGGATGCGGCATACAGCGTATCCAACGGCCGCTGGCTGGAATCGATAATGGATCGGTTGAAACAGCCTGCACGGATTTCCCGGGTGGCGCCGAGTCCGCGGTTTAAGGCCGAGCTGCGCCCCTACCAGCAGGAAGGGTTGAACTGGCTGTATTTTCACCACAAGATGGGGTTTGGCGCCTGCCTGGCCGACGATATGGGGCTGGGCAAAACAGTGGAGATCCTTGCCCTGCTCGATGTGCTAAAGCCCAACGGCAGCGGAAAAAGCCGGCAGAAAGCCGATCTTCTGGTGGTCCCGGCCTCGTTGGTTTCCAACTGGGCAGCGGAGATTGATCGTTTTTTCCCGGATCTTTCCTACCTGCCCGCCCATCCGGCAATGCAGCAAAACAAGCGCATGCGCGCCAAGGATGAAAAGACACTGGACGGCTATGATCTGGTGATCACCACCTACGGGCTGATCCAGCGCTATGACTGGCTCAGGGCCTATCCGTGGCGATATGTGATCCTGGATGAAGCCCAGGCCATCAAAAATCCGGCAACCCGGCAGACCCGGGCGGTCAAGGCCCTCAATTCAAACAACCGGATCATTCTCACCGGCACGCCCATTGAAAACCGGCTCTCGGACCTCTGGTCCCTGTTTGATTTTTTAAACCCCGGCCTGCTTGGGACCGCTGCGGAATTCAAGTCCTACATGAAGCAGCTGGAAAAGGGGGAAAAAGACCATGGCGGCCTCCGGCGGCTGGTGCGGCCCTTTATCCTGCGGCGATTGAAAACGGACAAGGACGTGATCTCCGACCTGCCGGAAAAGGTCGAAATGAAATCCTACGCACGGCTTACGCAAAAACAGCAGCTGCTTTATCAGCAGCTGGTGGAGCGATTGGTGGAAGCCATTGAAACCGCCGAAGGCATTGAGCGAAAGGGCCTGGTGCTGTCCTCGCTGATGAAGTTCAAGCAGATCTGCAACCACCCGGACCAATTCCTGGGGACGGGGGATTTTGACGCGGCGGCCAGCGGGAAGTTCGCCCGTTTAAAAGAGATCTGCGAGACCATTCATGAAAAGCGGGAGCGGGTCTTGTTGTTTACCCAGTTCAAAGAAATGGTCCCGCCCCTGGCCGGATTTCTGGGGCAGGTGTTTGGCCGGCCCGGCCTTTTCATCCACGGCGGGGTGCCTGTGGGCGAACGGAAAAAACGGGTGGCGCAGTTTCAGTCGGAGGGATATACGCCCTTTATGGTGCTCTCGCTCAAAACCGGCGGAGTGGGCCTGAACCTGACCCGGGCCGGGCATGTGATCCATTTTGACCGCTGGTGGAACCCGGCAGTTGAAAATCAGGCAACGGACCGGGCCTTTCGTATCGGACAGAAAAACAATGTCATGGTCCACAAATTTTTAACCCAAGGCACGGTGGAGGAAAAAATTGACCGGATGCTCGAATCCAAGCAGACACTGGCCGAAGATGTCATCGGTGGCACCGGCGAAGCCTGGATTACCGAGATGGACAATCAGGCCTTGATCGATACCTTCCGGCTGGGGCTGACCTGAGCCTCCTGGCCGGCGCCGGCCCGGATAAGGCTGTAACCGTTTTTGCCGCCTGTCTGGAGGCGGCGGCAAAGGACAGGGAGTGATAAACCCATGCGCTACAACAGATATGAGCGATTTCCCCGTTATGTCCCGGTTGATGAACGACGGGCAAAGGCGGAACGAAAAATCAAACAGATCCGGAAAAAGAACCCGGAAATTCGGCCGGTGGTCATCGAAAGCCGGGGCAGCCTGGCCCGAACCTGGTGGGGAAAGGCCTGGAACCGGAATCTTGAGGGGTATGCGGATTATCACAACCGCATCGGGCGTGGGCGCAGTTACGTCCGGCATATGGCGGTGATTGATCTCCAGGTAAACCCCGGCCATGTTGCCGCCCAGGTCATGGGCTCCCGGTCCAGGCCGTATGCCGTGGATATCAAGATAAAACCGATGCCCGCAAAGGTATGGGAGGC
>CAZNSO010000104.1:0-10429 GCA_964575805.1 uncultured Desulfobacteraceae bacterium | reverse complement strand
CTGATATAAAGCCACGGTGCGCCCCAGCAGCGCACGTTGTCCGTGTACCAGACCACAAAATCGGCATCATCTGCGCCGCCATCATTGCCATCTCCATCATCCCCATCGCCGCCATCGCCGCTGTCCTGCCCGCACCGGGTATAATACCCGGCCGGTGCAAAAACGGACTGTGGCGTCTGCGTGGCGCTCAAATCGTATCGATCCGCGGCGGCATACGCCGATAAACTTTGGGTCGCCTGCGTCGGGCAGGTCGGGCATTCTTCCCGATCCTTTATCTCTTGTTCGGTCAATCGGGTGCCATTTACAACAAAATCGGTTTGCGTCACAAAGTGCTGGTCGGAGAAGGGGGCAAAATCCGAAACCCGGATCGTGTCTGGCGACAGCTCCATCATGCTGCTGTCGAGGCGGATGCGGATATATGTCGTTTTCGATTTCAGTTTTTCGATTGCAGCGCGGCGGCTGACGATTTCATCGCAGGAGATTTTATCAACCATCTCCGAGGCGTCTATCCCCATTCCCGCCAGAGTCGAGAACCCCACGACCATGGCTGCCGGGATGGGCGCCAGAATCCCGGTGCAGTATGTTGCGACGGCCCCGACAACGCCTAACCCCAAGCCGGCGGCCGCCATGTTCCCGTTGGTTTCCTTTCGGATTTTCTCGCATTCGACGGCGGGATTGTAAAGATCGGCCAAGGAAAGCTCCACCTCCTCTGAAAGCTGTATGGTCAGAATCAGCACCCAGTCTTCGATACTGTTTACCGGCGCGTAGTTTGCGGAAATGAGTTTGCAGTCAAAGCCGGAGCAATAAATATCGGGTTTTCTGAGCACCATTCCGGCGTTGTGTCCTGTTTCATCGGTCGTGCGGATTCGCACCGTGACGATCTCGGAAACCTCCTGCGTTTTCGTATCTTCGGAAGCTGAGGCATGGGCCATGGGCGGCCAGTGCTTCAAGTCGACGTCCGCGGTTCCAACCCCCCCGGCGCGCCCCGACTGCAGGCCGGCGGCCGATACGCCGCCAACGGTGATATAGTCGAGCCAGCCCTGCATTTCCGTATCCAGGGGTACTTCCGCGATGCCGAAATCCCCGTTCGGCCACGAGTAGCTGACCCGCACGGTTTCTGCGCCTGGGTACTCGAGGTGAAACTGGGCGCCGTCGGGCATGTAGATCTCTTCGGGCCGCCCGGAAGAGGTAAATTCCATGACCGCGGCCCCGTCCATTCCGGTGAAATAGATCAGCGCACTTTTCGCGATGGCGCCGTGGGTTTCTTTTGGCGCGTAAAATTCAACGGCCTCGACCTGATCATCACCGGTGGTCATAAATTCGACCCGGGAGAGCAGCTGTTCCTGATCATCCGGATTCAGCGCAACGCGTGAGATGGTTTGACGCGCCTTTTCGCCGCCGCCGGTGTCGTCGCCCGTGTCAGCACTGTCGTCCCCCCCACCCCCGCCGCCTCCGCCGCAGCCGGCGAGTCCCAAAATGAAACTCACAAAGACCACCCAAATAAGCGTCCCGAATCGTTTGCGCATAGAAGCCCCCTGTTGGATGAAAAACATTTTCGCAGGCCTTGCTTGCAATGATTTCTTATTTTACACCATACTCCCGGGGGGCTTACAGATACCTTACGGATTCCGGTTTTTTTCACTTTTTGATATTTTTATTGAAACAGGAAGGCGCCGACAAGCAAGCCCTGAAACCCGTCCCGGATTCCCGGGAAACGGCCAAGGCTTTCAGTCAGCTTCGGATCTTCCCCTGGCGAAGCGAAAGAAGAATGGATTCAGTTTCAGGCCCGGGGCTAATCTGCAGGGCGGACAGTGCGTCCCTGCAGCGTTCATAAACGATCAACCCTTCGGCTGTTCGCCCCTGAAGCTGATAGCACCGCATCAGGCCCTGATAAAATTCCTCGGCAAGCGCATCCACTTCCAGGCCGCGCAGGTAAAGGTCGACCGCTTTCCCGCAGCTGCCCGCTCTTTCCCATGCCCGTGCCAGCACGCCGAGCGCTTGGAGGAATCCGCCGCGGAGTCTGGTCCCGGCGGGCCATGCCCAGGTATGGGCTTCTTCATTCTTCAGAAAATCATCCCCATACAGCATCAGCAACATTTCTGTCAGGCGGGCAGCTTCATCCGGATCAAAGTCGCCACCGGTCAGGGCTTCATCGATCCGGCCGTAGAGATGATCCAGAGCCCACACATCCACCCAGCAAATCCGGTCATTTAAAGACAGCTTCATCTCGCCGAGTTCAACCGCCTTGTCATAGCCGATGAGTTTGCGGAGACGGTGAAGGGTGGTGGTAAGCGCCTGCCGCGCCTTGTCCCCTTCAGCCTGGGGCCAGAGGCTGTCTTCAAGGCGGCCAAGCCCGACTTCCCTGCCGCCCAGGGCAATCAGCGCCTTCAGCAGTTCAAGGGGTTTGAGCGGCGGCTTGCCTTTGAACCGGAGGGGTTCCCCGTCAATGACCGCTTCGAAGCGGCCCATGGTGAAAATCTTTACCCGCCAGGGCCAGTTTCCGATGATGACAAAGGGCTTCGTCGGAAGCAGATTCCGGCTCCTTATGTCCTGCCTGACGAAATCCACCTCCATTTCCGTTTCAAGGGCCTCTGCATAGAGTTGCGTCATGATATCCGAGCGCCATCCCGGAAAGTTGACGATCCCTTTTTCCTTTCTGATCACAAGGGTTTTTCGCAAACTTTCTCGCGCGCATTCACGTTTCCCGGTTTTCAGGCTGAAATAGGCCTCATTGAGAAGAGACAGCAGATGCAGCAGGTGACTCTGCATATCCCGGCCGATGTCCCGGGCCCGGTCCGTAAGCGCTTGCGCCTTGTTTTCATCTCCGGTTTCGAAGCATATCTGAGCCGCCGTTATCGCGTTCAGCGCTTCAGGAAACGGGGTCCCCATTTCCCGTGAAATTCGCAGCGCTTCCATGCTGTACTGAAACGCCTGCCCCATATTGCCCTGCTGAAGATGATACATCCCGCTCAGGTGATAAAAATGTGAAATGTCGAGATAATGGCGGCTGTTCAGGACAGGCTTCATCCTGTCCAGGCAGTTTTTTGCCGCCCGGGCATCATCAAGGGAAAGCCTGGCATATACACTCTGGGCGAGAAGCCTGTAGTCGAGAAGGTGGACGCCGCTCCTCCCGGCCTCCTCAAGGCCCCGGTTCACAGCTTTCAGGCTCGCCTTAAAATCGGCGATGAACCACCCGTGGACCGCCTGCTCCATCTTGACGGTCATAAAGTCGAGTGGTGACACATCAGCCGTTTCCAGGAGTGCATTCATGATATCAATGACAGCATCCGCCCGATACATCTCACCCAGCCAGTAATAGTAATGCAAAAGATAACTGCCGGCGATCAGGCGCAGGTTATCGGGCCCATCGGAACGGATCAGGTTAAACATCCGGGCTTCCCAGCGTTTCATGTCGGGATGATGGGGCTGCCTGAACATCAGGGCGGAAAACATGGCGATGACCGCCCTGGGCTCGAGTTCCTTGACCGGAAAGTCCATCGCGCCTTTCATCAGATGATCAAGCGCGTCAATCCATGGATCCAGCTCCTTGAAATCCCCCCATTCGGTCAGAATCGTTTCGATTATGCCGGTAACGGACAGAATCGATCCCGCCGTATCCGCCTGTTCTCTGAAACGCCCATATGCCCTGACAAGAAAATCCCTGCTTGCAAAAGGATCAAAAGGCAGGCCGCACTGGCCGTGCCAGAACAGGAGCCAGGGATCGGATGAGAGGATTTCCGGGGGGAGTTCTCCCAGCCATTGCTCGATAAGCTGCAGCCTTCCCTGGGCCATGAGCGATTGGGCATGACTGCGGATCAAGTCGGCCTGCGCGCCGTGATCACGGCATTTCGCATAGAGCTGAAAGGCATCTTCGAGGCTCCCCTGCAGGACAAGGATATGGGCAGCCTTACGATACAGTTCCGTCAACTCCCCGGGATCTGATTCTTTTTCATTCCTTGACAGCAGAAATTCCCTGAACAGCGGATGAAACTGATAGGATGTGCCGTTTTGGACTTTTTTTTCAGTGAAATAATTCTTGCGGTACATTTCGGCAAGGACCCGCCCGGCACCGGCATAACCTGTCAGTTCCCGGGCGGCCTCCGGAGTGAAGGCCGGCAGACAGGCCGCCCGGAGAAGAAAGCGCCGGATCTCCGGCTCCATTTGGTCGAAAATTTCACCGGCGAAATAATTGAAGAAGAATTCCCTGGAGATTTCCTTTGAGGCCGGATCAGGGTCCTGGCCTGGATCGCTATATTCGAGCATGATCACAAACCCGGCGGCCCAGCCTTTTGTGTGCTCCAGAATTTCAGGCACGAACTCGATTGCTGATTTCCATTTATCATGAAGCCCTGCTATGCCCAGCGATTCTTCGGCGGTTAACGGCAACTCCTCCGGCCCGATGATCCCTATTTTCCTGTTGATGACAAGCCTGGTCATTGCCGGAGGGGGAGAGGCCCGGCTCAGGACAATGATGTTTAAACCCGACGGCACCTGTTCCAGGCCGAGGTTCACAAGATTATGCAGCCCGGACTCCGGCGGGACTTCATGGTAATTGTCCAGGACAAGAAGGAACGGCTTTTTCACCAGACTGAACAATTCGCGGAAATATTGAACGCAATAGCCGGAAAGATTATTCAAATATTCAGGAGACAGCCTGGGCAGTGTGGATCCGGGCCCGGCGGGGGATTGTTGGACGGCTTCGGTCATGTAATAAAAAAAATTGGCCGGGTCATGATCAGTCCTGTCCATCTGGTACCAGATGGCGGGGATTTGCTTCGACGCTAGGTATGAAGCTGCCAGAGTGGTTTTACCGGAGCCGGGCGGGCCGGATATCCATATCACAGAATGCCGCCGGCAGCGGCAGATCCTGTCGAACAACCGTGTTCTGTTGCATACGGCGTAAAGGCGGGGCGGCGATATTTTCGCTATTATATTGTTTTCCTGTCTCAAACCGAAAGCCATGGCTTCTGTCCGATGAACGGAAGATGAAGCAATCCGTTGAAAACTCGTGAGGCGCGCAGGGGATTCCCCGTCAATGGTTTCCGGGTATCTGCGGAAAAATTGAAAATCGCCCGGTTTATCAATAATATATTAAGTCAATCCCTATTTCCAGTTTTGAATGAAAGAATACAGGTCCGCTGCAGTTGATGGCGATAAAAAATGTCAAAATTTTAAAAACAGGTTATTCGGGCCAGGGGGAAGACCCGGCAATAATGAGAAGGGCTGAACAAACCGAATATCCCCCCAAAAAAGGTTTGATGAGTCCTGTTACTTCTTCTCAATCGTGCCGCCGGCCCGTTCAATAGCCGCCTTTTCAAATGATGCCTGAAAACCCGGGGCATAATTCATATACTGCGGCACCGGATATCGCAGACCCGCAGCGTGGGTCTTTTCAAGCCCCTCAACCAGCATATCGAGCTTGTCTGCCGGGCAGGAAAACGCGACTTCATGATCCTGGGCGCCTCCCCAGATCCGGTCTCCATTGCCAAGGGTGACATACTGCGGCTTTTGCGTCTTGATCGTTTTGGTGACCCCCTCGTGGCATGATCCCACTCTGCCGGCAGCGCCGAATTCCATCGCTCCGCCTTCCATGAACAGGTACCCCTGAACAAACCGCATTGCCTGAGCCGGCATGCAGTACACCAGCACACTGTCCGGCACGATCCTGGTCCGGGTTAATGGAGAAATGACCAGCCCCGCAAAATCCGTGTCAAGGGAATACAGATGCTTCTCGAACTTGCCCGCCGTTTCCCGGTCCCTTGCATACAGTCCCACGCTGAATGCTTCGGCCCATTGCTGTTCTTCGGCTGTGGGTTTGTCCCATCCATAAACGGCGCGGGCGAGCTTGCAGTTGATATCCGCCTCGGTGACCGCAATGGTCCAGCCATAAGAGCGGGCCATTTTAAAATTCTGACAGACGAAATTCTGCAGCCCCATGTCCCGGAAAGGCCGTTTAGACCCGGGCGGGATTTCCGCTTCCGATTCGATGATTTTCACTGCCAGCGGAAAAGTCGCCGGGCGGATCAGCGCTTCGATCCGCTCACCGCACTTTCTGTACCAATCCAGTTCTGCTGTCACAAAAACCTCCTTCCTTCTGGCGTACTTTCCGGTCGGCCTGGATTTGATGTATTCGACGAGTGCCTCCCGAGGAACATGTTCGAAGATGCGGGCCAGCAACCCCAGGTTGACACCGTCATATTCAGCGCAAACTCGAGATGGGCACCGTATTTTTCCCCGGCCCAGTATCGAATCGTATATATATCTTCAATGGCACCGTCGTAAACTTTGGACTTGTGAGTTCCGGCAGATGATACAAACGCGGCGTGCCAGTGGGGCATACCGGTCAGCCCCAAATTTTCAAGCAGGCAGGCGTATCCTGCCGGACGGTATCCCAAAATATTTATTCCCGTGAGAATCCTCGTAAAACGGATCGTCTCCTGGAAAAATAATTATAAAAACCGCCACCTATTGCAGTGTTGTTAATTTTTATACCAAAGTATTTATGATTTTATCAACCCTGATGGCTTCGTAAAAAGCGATGTATTCCGCCACCGCGGTATTTTTGCAGAAAGGAACTTGTATCCATCTTACTCTTACTCTTAATCTTACTCTTACTCTTACTCTTACTCTTAATCCAGAATGGTTTGATCTCCTTAACCCAAAACCTAATCCCTGAAGTTACTGTTATAGCTCGGTCCCGGGCTGCGGCCCGGGGGGAACACTTCCAAGGAACTTCCGGCTATGTCCTTAAATTGAGTCATCGCCGGTGTTTTCCCAAGAGGCCATTGGCGAGCCTTGTTGATAGCTCTTGGCGAAGCGCAGCCAAAGCGAACCTGTTGTCTGAGCCCGATAGGGCGAGTTTACAGGGAGCTGGCGGAGCAAGCCTTAGAGATATCACAAGGCGAGACAGGCCTCGGGGAAAATACCGGTGATGACGATATAAAATAGACCATAGCTTTTCGTTCCTTTCTGCAAAAATACCGCCGTGGCGGAATAAATCGCTTTTTACGAACCCATCAATTCTTATTGACAAAAAATTAATTCAAGATTTTTTATGTACGTAATGTACTTTTTGTACAATTTAACTGTTGAAGGTGAATGTTATGCTTAAAAAAATTACAACCGCTGATGCGAGAAAAAAATTTGCAAACATCATTAACCAAGTAGCATTTGGAAATGATTCTTTTGTCCTGACTCGCCGGGGGGAACCTATTGCTGCCATTGTTTCGGTGAAGGAACTTAAATTATTGCAAGATTTGGAGGACCAAATCGATATAGAAGGCACTTGGGAAGCTAAAAAAGAAGTCGGAGAATCGATTCCCTGGGAGGAACTGAAAAAGGAACTTGAACTTTGAAGTACAGGATAGAGATCAAAAAGTCGATATCCGCCTTAATATCAGACAGTGACCGGATTCGGTATCTGCGGTCTTTGTACATGCCGCAAAAGGTGCAGCGGTTATGGACGCAGCCGATGGTGCATTGTAAAAGATAACTGTTGGCTTCGCTAAACGGACGGTAAATCTGCCCTTCATATCTCATGTCATCTCCGGGAGTGGAAAATTGAACCAAAAACAAGCTTTAATTTTTATTTATTTATTATTATTTCAGAAGGATACTTTGGCATGGCCCGGCCCCAAACCCGAGAAAGACCCGGGTGCGCCGTCAAACGCTTGACTTAAAACGCGAGACCTGCCTCAATAAATGGTCCCGAGGCATCAAGATCGAATTCAATGTCCCAGTCGTGGGTTTCTCCTTTCTCGTAGCGGTACCCGCCGGCGACAAACAAGGGACCAAGCGTTTTTAATTTAACCCGGCCGATCAGGCTGTACATGTCGCTGCCGCTGTAGGTAATCCCCCGGAATTCACCTTCCAGAAAAATTTTGTCCACTGGACTCAGGCGAACGCCGATGTAGGCCATGGGAATCAGTATCGTCTCCTGTTCAGACTCCCGCACTTCGATGCCGACGGGAATTTCCTGGCTAACCGTTGCTTCTGCCTTGTAAATGCGGGTATTTATACCCAGTTCAACATTTAAGGAATTGAATGTGGCGGTTTCGAGCAGGGGAATGTTATAGTAGAGAGCGATATCATAATGATCCAGGATAAGCTTTGATTGAAAGCGCTGTCCCGGCGTGATGACGATGTCCCCGAATTCATAGAAATCCTCGGTAACAGCGGTTTCCTTGAACTCCATAGGCGATGCCATGAGATAAAGGTTGGGAATCAGAGACGGCATGTCGATTTTCACCCGCCCCGTCAACCGGTTCTCACCGTCGTAGTTGAGGACGTCTTCAAGATCTATCCGGTCATCGGACGCGTAAGAAATATAGCCGGCCGGCGATTGCCGCCACCAGCCGAGAGCGACTTCAGCTTCAAGCAACGGCATGGCGAAGGCTGGCATGGGCAGCAGGAACAGGGTGGTCAAACCGATAATCAGGGGGATGTTTTTCATAATTGATGACTCCTTTTTCATTAACTTGGCCCGATTCCATTTACCCCCCCCAAAGGACTCTTCAGCGCGTGCCATGCGGCATGAAAGCAATTCCTCCCGATTCATATAAACACCTCGTACTTTTCAGATCCCTACGCCGGAAATAACCGGCGCCGCCTCAGAATTTCCCGCGAAGCGCAACTGCCCTCCCGGCGTCCGGTTTACTGCCTTTATAAATTGATCGCGCTGTAGTAAAATGCATAAGGGCCGTCCCGGAACCGCCGCAAGTAAGCGGATGCATCGGCCAGTTTCCAGGATTCGTTATACGGCGCGGCAGCATAGGCCTGACAAAAAATCAAAGCAGCTTGCTCCATATCTGCTGGCTCACAGCTCCTTACTCGCATGTTGCACCTTCCTTCGATGCCCATAACGTCGGCGGTGAGGATCGCGAGCTTGCGAGCATATCCGCCACCGCTTTGTTGGCTGAAACGCTTCAATTGACAAGAAGAGTTTGCAGTGTGAAACATTATTCCGCTATGCACGATAGGGGAATAAAAGGAGCCCGCATACTTCTCGATGCTTTGCGGCAGAGACAAAAAACGCGGCCCACCCCGGGATGCCGGGATGGGCCGCAGTTCAATTCGGACTATCGATTAGTCGAAGTAGAAGGGAATGCTGAAGAGGATGCGGATTTCGTCATCCTGCACTTCTCCCTCTTCATTATCGACGAAGAGATCATCCGTGGCAAGAAGGTAGCTGCCGTTCACGGCAAGAGCGACGTTGTCGCGGATGAAGTACTTCACGCCACCACCGACCGAAAATACGGCGGCGTCGGTGTCGACACCCCTATCGTCGGCTTCGGCATCGGCCCAGACAACGCCGGCGCCCAGAAATGGCACAAGGGCCGAATCAAGGACGAAGTTGTACTCGGCACGGACTCCCAACTCAGTGCTCATGTAGAGATCGCTGTCTTGTAATCCAGCGACCACGGCAACTTCGATTCCGTCGGCGACGAACTGGCCGAAGGCGAGCTCAATTTGTACTTCATCTCCCATCAGATTGATGTATCCTGAACCTTCAAGAACCTTGGTTCCCTTGTCCAGATTCGGGGTAACACCGATAGATTCCTTTTCAGCGGCAAACGCCGAACCCGCCAACATAGCTACGACTGCAAACACGACCCACTTTTTTCCCATCTGCTGATTCTCCTGCTTGGTTACTTTTTTCGACACGGAAAGGACCGCCCTTCCCGCAACCTATGGCCCTGCTTATTGCAAACGTTTGTACCATATTCGGTTAACCTGACCGCTCATAGCTGAAAATACGCATTTGTCGTCTCTTTCAACGGCCAACGCTGGAAGCCCATAATAGCCAGGAGCAGCCAGGGTTTCCACTGACTCGATTAAAGATGGGTTGATACTCAATTCCCTCGGCTTGTCAAAATTCCGCCGGCCCTGGCGAGAATACGAGCGTCTTTCAAAGTCTCTTCAGCACATGCCATTCGGTATGAAACTAAGTCCTTGCTCCGTTCATTCACCGTCTGATTCCCTCCTGCTGGACCCGCTGATGAAATGGCATAGCCTGATAAATACCACTATTCCATTCTTCCCGATTCCTTACAATCGAGGATATTACCTCTCCAGATTCCCATTCCACTTCATAGAGCCGGTGACGTATTTGCTCTGTACGTTCATCGCTCAGAGGCCCATCAACCAGGACGAGTTAGTCCCAGTCTGATTCCGGGATTGCATCTCCACGAGAGCGTGAGCCGTAAAGAATGACCTCAGCACCGGGTTCCACTTCGCGGACGGCTCGCCTTATTTGCTCAAGTAATTTCTCTCGCTTCATATAAACACCTCGTAAGTTTTAGATCGGTAACACTTTGGATCACTTGACAAAAAATAGCGCAAAGCGAAGCGGCGCGCTATTTTTTGTCAAGTGCGTCCAATTGTTCGGCTTCCTTTAGTTTTTCAACGTCTATCTTATCTTGTGGCCTTC
>CAZNSO010000103.1:5381-10493 GCA_964575805.1 uncultured Desulfobacteraceae bacterium | reverse complement strand
CCGGGCCATTATCAACGGGATCTCGCCCGAGCCGGCCAAACTGGAACATATTCTGCCCCTGGCCGCTGAATTTGACGTACCGGTCATTGGCTACCTGCTAAACGAAGCCGGGCATGTGCCGGCATCCGAGGCCGAGGGCTACGACATTGCCCTTGCCCTTTTAAACGCCGCGGAATCGGCGGGGCTGGCCAGGCGGCAGCTCATGATCGACCCCATTGTCGCCCCGCTCATGTGGGAATCCGGAACAGCCCACAACCGCGACATCCTCTCGCTTATCCGCAACCTCCCCGATGTGCTGGGGTATCCGGTAAAAACCATCGCCGGAGTTTCCAACCTGACAACCGGCAATGCCCCGGCGGCCAAAAAGCGCCTGATGGAAGCCGCGTTTCTGCCCATGCTGGTCGATGCCGGCCTGGACATGGCGCTGTTGAACGTGTTTCACGAAAGCACGGTGCGGCTTGCCCGGGCCTGCGATCTTCTCACGGAGGGCACCCTGTTCTCCTGGGCGGCCGTACCCCGGCCGGACTGATGCAAACCTAGTGCTCTTGCGAGGTTTGGTCACAGATTTTGGAATCTCCCCGCAAAGATTCGTATTTATCGCTTATCGGCATCGCTAGGCGCCGGAGGCGCCGCAAACCAATTCACATTCACGCCCGCCTCAATTCTCTGACACTGCAGGCAATCCAATGAATCTGGGCATATGGATACCGTTTCAGAAAATGGATGAACACCCGATCGTCGCCCAGCCTCCATGCCCGCACACGTAAATATCATGCATGCCTCCCCCCCTTTCGGTTTTTTTTGATGCCGTCATAAATGAAGGCCTGAAAGCCCCGTCTGGGCCTGGTGCCTTTGCCCGGTCCGTATGGTTAGCGATTTTTTCAAAAGCAGGCCCAGATTATAATCACATATAGCACAAACCGGGGCTCCAAAAAACGAACGAATCATACCGGGCAGTTTTTGACCTTTTCGCGGGGCTACCATATCATCCTGGGTTACAACCTGAGCAATCGCGTTCATCCGGATTGCGCTCTACATGAGGGCAGGCGCCACCATTTTTATAATCAGTTTTCAAATGGCTATAGTGTGCAAGGCCCGGAGTGTGGTAAATAGAACCTGGCGTTGCCATGGCGGGACTTCCTGAGTCTTTTATGATTATGGTTTGGCAAACCACATGAGTCAATCCCGAGACGGGTAAAGATGCCCACCGTGCGTTTTCGCCCCCTTGAGCTGAAAACAGATCTAATCCAGAGGAAAAAAACGATGCCAAACAAGCAGCCCCCTTTCCCTGTCGTCGCCCTGGGCGCCTCCGCCGGCGGCTTGGACGCCCTGGAACGGTTTTTTCAAAATGTCCCGGCGGAGCCGGGAATGGCCTTTATCGTGGTTCCCCACCTGGACCCGGATCATGCCAGCCTCATGCCGGAGCTGATTCAGAAAACCACGAAACTGGCCGTCCAGCAGATCGAGGACGGCATGGGGGTCAAACCGGGCAATATCTACATTGTGCCGCCGGACCGGGACCTGGGCATCTTAAACAGTGAACTTCACCTCATGAAGCGCACCGCCGCCGTGGGGCCCCGGATGCCCATTGACTATTTTTTCCGGGCCCTGGCAAGGGATGCGGGCGAATACGCCGTGGGTATCGTGCTCTCCGGCATGGGCATGGACGGCAGCCTGGGGCTGCGGGCCATAAAAGGCGAACTGGGCCTTGCCATGGCCCAGGATCCGAAAACCGCCAAATACGACGCCATGCCCAAGAATGCCATTGATACCGAACAGGTCGACTATGTGCTTGCGCCCGAAAAAATGCCGGATCAGCTTGAAGATTACGTCCGCCACCGGGAGCGCAAGGGGCAGAAACCCCAACCGCCCGCCGAAAAGGGGCCGGATGATATCCATAAAGTCTTTTTCCTCCTGCGGCAGCAGACGGGCCATGATTTCTCCGGATACAAGAAAAACACCATCCAGCGGCGAATCGAGCGCCGCATGAACGTTCATCAGCTGGAAAAATTCCCGGATTACGTCCAGCTCCTTCAAAACAATCCGGATGAAGTCAATGTCCTGTTCCGGGAACTGCTTATCGGGGTGACCAGTTTTTTCCGGGATGCCGAGGCGTTTGAAGCGCTGAAAAAACATGTGTTCCCGCTGCTGAAAGAAAAGCCCCGGGGATACACCCTTCGGGTCTGGGTGCCGGGCTGTGCGTCCGGCGAGGAAGCCTATTCCGTCGCCATGATTCTCTACGAATGCATCGAGGAATTGAAAAAGCATGCCTTTATCCAGATGTTTGCCACGGATATCGACGCGCAGGCCATTGAAAGGGCCCGCGAAGGCGTTTATCCGGCAAGCATCGCCGAGGATGTGGGGCCGGAGCGGCTCAATAAATTTTTCATCAAGGAGGAAAACGTTTTTCGTATCCGGCTCGATATCAGGGAAATGATTGTTTTCGCCCCCCAGAATATCATCAAGGATCCGCCCTTTACCAAGCTTGACGTGGTCTGCTGTCGGAACCTGCTGATATACATGGAATCCTCGCTGCAGAAAAAGCTCCTGCCGCTGTTTCATTACAGTTTGAATCCGGGCGGCATCCTTTTTTTAGGCGCCTCGGAAAGCATTGGCGAATTCACGGATCTTCTGGACCCCCAGGATAAAAAGTGGAAGATTTTCAAGAAAAAAGACACCGGCTCCCACGCGCATCCGGCCGTGGAATTCCCATTAAGCGCCAAAGCCGATAAAAGAGAGTCCGGCGGCCAGATGGAAACAGAAAATGCGGGCATTGCCAGGTTGGCCGAAAAAGAACTTCTGTCCGCCTGGGCCCCGCCAAGCGCCATTGTCAGCGAAAAGGGCGAAATCCTCTACATTCACGGCCGGACCGGAAAATTCCTGGAGCCTTCCCCGGGCGAGGCGAATTTAAATATCCATGAAATGGCCCGGGAGGGGCTGAAAATCGAGCTTCCCGCCGCTGTCCGCAAAGCCGCCAACCTTCAGCAGCCGATCACCTACCGCGGCCTCACCGTTCGGACAAACGGGGAGTCAGTGAAAATTGTCCTCACGGTAACGCCCTTGAACAGTTTAAAAACCGCCCGGAATATGCTGATGGTCTCCTTTGAAGAAATGCCGCCAAAGCCCGCCGAGGCAGCGGATAAATCCGGCGGGGAAACGGAACAGAGTTCGGATGAGCGGGTTCGGGAACTTGAAGAGGAGCTCAACCACAGCAGGGAAAGCCTCCAGAGCACCATAGAGGAACTGGAAACCTCCAATGAGGAACTAAAGTCCACCAACGAGGAGCTGCAATCCACTAACGAGGAGCTGCAATCCACCAATGAAGAGCTGGAAACCTCCAAGGAGGAGCAGCAGTCCCTGAACGAGGAGTTGAGCACAGTGAATTCGGAGCTTCAGGAAAAAATCAGCGAACTGACCCAAACCAACAACGATATGAAGAACCTCCTGGACAGCATCGATATTCCGGTTATTTTTCTGGACAACGTGCTGCGCATCAAGCGGTTCACGCAGCAGGCCCCCCGCGTGATCAACCTGATCGATCATGATATCGGCCGGCCAATATCCGATATTTCCACGAAAATCAAAGACGTCAGCCTCCATCAGATGGCCTCGGCCGTTCTCAAAAACCTGGCCTACCAGGAAAAGGAGGTCCGCTCAACAGACGGCCGGTGGTATGCCATGCGGGTGGCCCCCTACCGGACCATTGAAAACGTGATCGACGGTGTGGTGATTACCTTCTCCGACATTACCAGCCTGAAAAATGCCCAGCAGACCAGCCGACTGGCCACCATTTTAAGGTCCGTCAACGACGGGGTCATCGTCTGGGATCTGGAGGGCCGGATCCTGATCTGGAACCGCGGGGCGGAGAATATGTATGGCTACACGGAGGCAGAAGCCAAAGAAAAAAAAATCAAGGATATGGTGCCAAAAGACAAACAAGCGGAAACTTCCCGGTTTATCGAAAGCATCAAACGGGGAAAAGACGTCAAATCCTTCAAGACCCAGCGGCTGACCAAGAATGGCGATATCCTTGACATCTGGCTGACCGTTACCCGGATCCCCGGTACCGGGAATCGGAGCACCGAAATCGTGACCACGGAGCGGGATTTGAACTGGCTGAATCAGGAACCGGAACTCACTGTGTAAGGGCCGAAAACAGCGATGCCGTACACCCCCCGAATTTGCCATCTGTAAGTATCGTGGTTAATCTTTAAAAAATGAAGATCAATATCGAGGTGCAGCCAATGCGCGCGAAGATGCGGCGGGGGAGACGGTGACCGAACAAACGGGGAAAAGCCGCACACGAAACCTTCGGCAGGCGGCCGAGAAAAAAATCCAAAAACCCTCTGTCACCGACGAAGAAATCCAATCCATGGATCCGGCGGAACTGCGCCGCATGATCCATGAGCTGCGGGTGCATAAAGTCGAGCTTGAGATGCAGAACGAGACCCTGCGCGAAACGCAGGTCGAACTGGAGACAGCCCGCCGGCGCTACCTCGACTTGTTTGATCAGGCACCGGTGGGCTATGTCTCCATTGACGAGAAAGGGATTGTCCGCTCGACCAATCAAACCGCAGCCGATCTTCTGGCCACGCAGCCCGGGAACGTGATCGGCAAACGATTTTCCACTCATGTATACCCCGCGGACCGGGACAGGTATTTTCAGTTTTTAAACCCCCTTTCTGACAGCAAAGCGAATGCCTGGGAGGAAGTCCGGCTTATCCAGGCCGGCGGCTCCTCTTTTAACGCCCGTCTGCAGGGCAAAGCCCTGACGGATGGGGGAAATCAGTCATTGGAGATCCTTTTATGCCTCTTGGATATCAGCGAAAAAAAGCAGGCCGAAACCGAACTTTCAAAAACCAGGGATCAATTGCGGGGCCTGGCCTCCTACCTGCAGAGCGTGCGGGAGGAAGAGCGGGCTGCCATCGCCCGGGAAATCCACGATGAGCTGGGCCAGGTGATGTCATATCTTAAAATGGGCCTCTCGGATATTGAATCGCGCCTTCCTGAAGCGGATACAGAAACCCGGCAACGCATCCGCAAAATGAAAAACGCCCTGGCCGAAACCATCAAGACCACCAAGTCTATGATCACCCGGCTCCGGCCCTATAC
>CAZNSO010000103.1:0-5281 GCA_964575805.1 uncultured Desulfobacteraceae bacterium | reverse complement strand
GTGGCCCTCGGCGGCGATGTGAACATTCACAGCGGCCCGAGCCGGGGCACCCGCCTCACCGCCTGGATACCCGTATAACCCAGGAACTGATGAACTGGAACTGATAGAGCAGGAACTGATAAAGCAGGAACTTAATTCAGGAAAGCCTATTGAAGAACGAGAACCCTATGATACGCGTTTTGCTGGCCGATGATCACAACATCTTCCGGCAGGGCTTAAAAGAAATCATCGAAAATACGCCGGATATAATGGTTGCCGCAGAGGCGTCCACCGGCCGGAAGGCCATTAGAGAGGCCTTGTCAGAGAACTGCGACGTGGTGATGCTGGATCTGACACTGCCCGATGTCCATGGCATTGACGTGTTAAAGCAGATCAAGCAGGCCTGCCCGGAGAAGGCGGTCATCGTTTTGACCATGCACCCGGAAGAGCAGTACGGGCTGCGCGCATTGCGCTCCGGGGCGGCCGCCTACCTTACCAAGGAATGCGAGGCCGAAGAGCTCATTTCGGCTATCCGGAAGGCCCACATGGGGGGCTTGTATATCACCCCCTGTTTTGCCGAGCTCATTGCCGGCAATTCTTCAGGCAAGAAGGGGATCATCCCCCATGAGATCCTTTCTGACCGCGAATTTCAGATACTGTGCATGATCGCGGCCGGCAAACGGATCAGGGATATCGCTGAAAACCTTTCCCTGAGCCCCAAAACCGTCAGCACTTATCGGAACCGGCTGCTCCAGAAGCTAAATCTGAAGACCAATGAACAGCTGACCACTTATGCCATCAATCACAAACTCCTTGATTAATCCTTCCCGCTGCTTCCCGTTTTAAGTGATTCAGTACGTGTAAGCTCCCATCCGACATAAAAAACTGAGATTTGCCCCACAGACAAAACCATTTCCACCCGTTATATTATAATAAAAGCAATTTCTCAGCTGCCTTATTTCCTGAAACAAGGAAACGCGCACACGCTGATTCCCTGATATAAAACCCTTCGGCCGGCAATCCGGCCAAGGGATAAACGCCTGATACAAAAAAAGGGGGACACTCGATGGGAGCCAATTTTCGTATCACAAGCCGCCGAAAGGGCGGCAATCTTCACCTGCACCTCGCTGGCAATTTTGACGGGTCCTCGGCCATGGAGCTCATCTATGCCTTAAGGGAGAATGAATGGGCGGCAGAGAAAATCTACATTGAAACCGACGGGCTCTCCGAACTCCAGCCGTTCGGCCGGGACGTGTTTCAGAAGAACCTCTCCATTGCTCCGGCGCGGGCCAGAAAACTGATATTCATCGGCGGCAGCAGCGAAGAAATCGCTCCCCGCGGGGCTGGCTGCCAGGTATGCCTCGAGGGCCAAAATATAACGGCTGAGGGGCCGGTAAGAAGTATGTAGGGGCCGGAGGCGACCATGAAACACATATTGATAATCTGCAAAAAGGGTAATGAAAAAAAAGGGATAAACGGTGAATTGAACGCAGAGGGCTATACGGTCGAAAAGATTGCCATTAATTCCCTCGATAGGGTTAAACAAAGTTTTGATGCCTATGACCTGGCCATTATCCACCTGCACCCGGATGTCGCTGAAGCCTGGCGGTTGTACGTGGACTTTAAAGAGCGATATCCCGACCTTCCTGTAATGGTTTACATGGATCATCAGCCCCTGACAAGTTTAAAGGCCGCTATACGGGACATCTTTCGAAAAAAACCCCGCCGTTTGACCTTTTCCCCGCGAAATGATGCCAAGCGCCAAGACAGGAGGCTGTGATGACGTTTAATCTAAAAAGCCGCGGCAACCTTATGCCAAAGCGGGCCATGGCGGAAAAGGCCCTGGGCCAGGGACTCAAGCACATGGGCCGCAATCCGGACAAAAACGCCCGATACCTGCAAAAAGCCGTGGACCATATCGCCTCCGGCGAAAAGCAGGAGATGGTAAGAAAATGGTTCCACCACTGGATGCGGGAGAACGGGCCCGGCCGCGAATTTTTAAGCCGGGTGGTCCGCAATACCCACCCCCGGGTAAGGGAGCGCTATGTCGGCCGCATGGTGGCGAGCATGTTTTTTCGCGACCCGGAAGCACCGGCGCGGGCAAAAAAGAAATTCGGCTTCCAGCCGCCCCCCGTTATGCTGATATCGCCCACCATGCGATGCAATTACCGGTGTGAGGGCTGCTACGCCAGCAGCTACAGCCGCGCCGATGATATGGATCCTGAAGTGTTTGACCGCCTTTTGGGCGAAGCCGAGGCAATGGGCCTGAATTTCATCACCATTTTAGGCGGGGAGCCCTTCATCTACCCGGACCTTTTACAGGTGCTGGAAAAACACGACAAGTCCTTTTTCCAGATATACACCAACGGCTCGTTTATCGATGCCCAGATGGCCGAGCGACTCGTCCGGATGGGCAATATCGCCCCGCAAATCAGCATCAACGGGCCGGGAGAGTACACGGACGCCACCCGGGGAAAGGGCGCGTTCAATAAGTGCCTCCACGCCATGGACAATCTCTATCAGGCCGGCTGCGCCTTCGGTTTCTCATCTTTGGTCACCCGTAAAAACATGGATGTGCTCTGCTCGGATGAATGGATCGATTTCCTGATTGAAAAAGGCGCGCTTTACGGCTGGATGTTTATGTTCATGCCTGTTGGCAGCGAACCGGATATAAAACTTATGCCCACCCCGAAACAACGCGACCAGATGCGGCGGTTTCAGAATCATGTCCGGGAAAACAAGCCGCTTTTGCTGGTGGATTTCTGGAATGACGGCGTGCTCTCCGGCGGCTGCATAGCCGGCGGCCGCCTCTATTTCCACATCAACCACCGGGGGGATGTGGAGCCCTGCATCTTCTGCCATTTTGCCAGCGATAACATCCATGACAAGCCCCTGGCCGAAGCGCTCAATTCATCGTTTTTTCAAGGCATCCGAGCGGAACAGCCCTTCTGCTACAATACCCTGCGGCCATGCCCCATGATCGACCACCCCCAGACCATGTGGCGCATTATCAAGGAGCACGGGGCCGAACCCACCCACGAGGGGGCGGAAACCATGTTTACGGAGCTGGAATCCGAGATGAATGCTTACGCCGATGGGGTGCGGCAAGTCATGGACAGCGCCTGGGAGAACGAGGGGTACAAAAACTGGGCCGGCCATTGGATGCCGCATTGCGGCCTTCAGCCGGGGCAAATCGAGCAGCGGCGGCAGGAATTTGAGAAATCCAGCGAAGACATCCAGGCGGATGTCGGTGCGCCCCATGAACCCAAGGCGGCGGCAGGTGCGAAAAGACGCAAAAGATAAGGAGAAAGACGGCTGATTATGAATGCAGATTGGGAAACCGGGTATCCCCGGGGAACGGAAAAGGTCCTGCTTGTTGATGATGAACCCTCGGTCCGCAAGTTGAGCCGGCGGCTGCTAAGTTCACTGGGCTATACGGTGGTTGCCGTACCGACCCCGGAAGCGGCGATCGGGCATTTTGCCGCGGATCCCGATGATTTTGAACTGGTGATCACTGACATGAGTACACTGGAAATAAGCGATGGCGAATTGCACCTCGTGATATCCACCATGCGCCCGGGGATTCCGATACTCCTTCAT
This sequence comes from uncultured Desulfobacteraceae bacterium, assembly GCA_964575805.1. Taxonomy (GTDB): domain Bacteria; phylum Desulfobacterota; class Desulfobacteria; order Desulfobacterales; family Desulfosalsimonadaceae; genus M55B175. Next base: position 1,702 of record CAZNSO010000103.1, on the reverse strand, counting down.
ACCGGTGGCATTGTCTCAGGCTATGGCGGCGGCGTTATCCGCGGGGTGCTTCAGAAACCGTCGTCTCTGAAGGATTTTGCCCGCGTTGTCCGCGGCATACTGGATGCACCGAAATCTTCCCTGTCGGATCCCATCGCACAATTAAACGCATCCGGAATCTGCAGATTGCAGGGTCCAGGCCCTGATATCAGGCGCCGGACCCAAGTCGCTATTTGATTTATTAATAGTTGCATAATTTTTAGCCATATTTGCAATCTCCCTGGCGTACCAAGCTCTCAGGGCTGAACAAGGCTCTCGTAACTCTCGTAGGGCGGACCAAGCGCAGCGTGTCCGCCTTCAAAATGGCGTCTACACCTTGGTTTGGTGCATACTTGGTTTTGCAAATACTAGTATAGGACGGTCTCACATAAAGCGATTGATTCCGCCGCGGCAGTATATGGTGAACCCCAAAGTCGAGACAGCTTTTCTGAAAAAATAAGGTTTATTGCACAGCCCGGCGTTGTCCGAGCCGAACAGAGCCACCGCTTGGCTCAAGCTTGGCGAGGGCAACCCCGGGCTGAACAAGGCTCTCGTAACTCTCGTAGGGCGGACCAAGCGCAGCGTGTCCGCCATGGAGATTGAAAATATGGTTATGGAATGATGCGAACATTAATCAGGAAATGCTTATCCATGAACAAACACCCCATGCCCGGCTCTTTGCCGGAAAGTCCAGACAATGATCACGCGCCGGCCCGGCCGGAATCTGGCCGGACCGGGGGCCGGAGATTCAGGACTGTAAACGCCGGAAGAAAAATCGCCAAACAGGAGAACGAAATTTTTTGTCCAGGAGAAACCTCACAACCTTCTCCCCCGACACCGGCGCTCCCTTTCCCCTAAAAAACGCAACAAAGCCTCCCGCCCAAAAATCTCCGGTATTGGTTTTCAAGAATTTCAGGCCGGCACAAGCCGCTATCCTTCGTTTTAATCCAAACTGAGCTTTTCTCCCTAAAAAAAATATATTTTCCCCTATTAAATATTTATTGACATCAAAAGATGTTTGAGCTAATTCAAATTTTCACTCATAAGCCTTAGGATTAAATTAATTACGCTTATATCTTAAATTTATTTCAACATGCGGGTATTTTTGGAATACACCAAAACAGCATGAATAGCCGGCATATAAGGTTAAATATGGCCACAACATCGACAGGTGATTGTTTTTATGAGTTTTTTTGGAAAAAATACTAAACCAGGTCTTGTTGCAGGGATTCTTCTATTTGCTGTATTCAGCGCAAGCCCATCGGTTTCCAAAGCGGACCTTCCGCTCACCATAGAGGACCTCATAACCGATAAGGGCAAGGTCAAACTGGATGCGTCCATAACTTACGTCAACAGCGACCGCCTGGGAGTGGCCACCGGGGAGCCCATCGCGATACAAACAGGCAGCACCTCGTTTATCACTCTGCCGACGGCCATCGGGGAGACCCGGGGAAACAACGACACCCTGGTCGCCAGCCTCGGCCTGCGTTACGGACTCACGGACGAGACAGAAATTTACGGCCGGGGCGCGATGCTCTACACCAGCAGCCGGGGGAAAGACTTATCGGGCCCGTACAACGACAACGAGACCCGGTTCTCGGATGCCTGGGCCGGCGCCAACATCCGCTTCAAGGAGGGCACGCTCAACCTCACACTCAAAGGAAATGTCTCGGGCCGGGAAGGG
>CAZNSO010000102.1:0-10767 GCA_964575805.1 uncultured Desulfobacteraceae bacterium | reverse complement strand
GTCCATAGGAGAGGACGGATATGAAAGGCCTCGAGGCCATCATCTATCACAATGGGTTCAACATGGCAGCGGTGGGGATCATCATTGTGTTTACCGCATTGGTGAGCCTTTCATTGATCATCTCGCAGCTCCATAAGCTGATAGCCCTGTGGGATAACCGCAAAGCCGTTGCCGCCAGGCTGTGCGGGGTATTCAAGGATTCGGGGCCGGCCGGAGAGCCGTCTGCTGCCGCGGAGTTATTTGATATGGGGGAATCCGCCCGGCAATTCCATATCTTGATCCAGGCCATGGGAGAGCCCTTTTCCCTGCCGGAATTAATCCGCATCGCAGAGTCATTCGGGATCAAACACCCCTGGTCGACCGTGAGCCATCTGATTGCGAACAACCTTATCATTGCCGACCACAAGGGATTTTTCCTTTGGAACCACGAGGCCCATAATCGGCTAGCCAAACGGAGCGGACGGTAACCGCATGGAATTGTTTCTGGAATTTTTCTCCAACACCGGCTTTGCCATGGCAGACTACCGTAACTTTATTATGGTGGCCATCGGTATCCTGTTTATTTATCTGGGTATTGCCAAGCACTATGAACCCTTGCTGCTGGTGCCCATCGGATTCGGGATTCTCCTGGGCAACATCCCGGTATTCAAGGGTCTGGGCCTGGGGATCTATGAGCCCAACAGCGTGCTTCATTATTTGTATTTTGGCGTTACCTCGGGGATTTATCCGCCGCTGGTGTTTCTGGGAATAGGGGCCATGACGGATTTTTCCACGCTGCTGGCCCGGCCTGTGCTCATGCTTCTGGGCGCGGCCGCCCAGGCCGGGATTTTTCTCACCTTTCTGGGTGCCCTGGCGCTTGGGTTTGCCCCCAACGAGGCCGCATCCATCGGCATTATCGGAGGGGCCGACGGGCCCACGGCCATTTTTTTGACCGCCAAGCTCGCCCGGGAGTTAATCGGCCCCATTGCAGTGGCCGCCTACTCCTATATGGCCCTGGTGCCGGTGATCCAGCCGCCCATCATGCGGCTTTTAACCACGCGCAAGGAAAGGCTGATCCGGATGGAGGAGCCGCGGGAGGTGTCCAAGCGGGAAAGGCTGATTTTCCCCATTGTCGCCGTGCTGCTCTGCTGTTTCATCGCCCCGGCCGCACTGCCCCTTCTGGGGCTGCTTTTTCTGGGCAACCTGCTTAAGGAGGCGGTGGTAACCGAGCGGCTGGCCCAGGCCGCGCGCACCTCGGTAATTGATACGGTGACCATACTTCTGGGGATGACAGTTGGCGCCAGTACCCAGGCGGATGTTTTCCTGACGGGCAAATCCATCGGCATCTTTGTTTTAGGGGCCCTGTCCTTCGGGGTCGCTACAGCCGCCGGACTGATATTTGCCAAGATACTCAACCTTTTCGTTAAACCCAAAATCAATCCCCTGCTGGGCGCTGCCGGGGTTTCCGCGGTTCCGGATTCAGCGCGCGTGGTCCAGATGGTGGGCCAGGAGGAGGACCCGTCGAATTTCCTGCTGATGCATGCCATGGCCCCGAATGTTTCGGGCGTGATCGGTTCGGCGGTGGGAGCCGGTATTTTGTGGAGCTTTATCGTGGGATAGTTCGGGTGTTTGGCTCCCTTGGGGATTACTCATATCCCCGCAATGCGGTCCTGGACACCCCGGCTCGCGGCAGGAGAATGTAGACCAGCACCACTTGTATGGCAAGGCCCACAATTACCATGACAAATCCGGATATATAGGCTGAGCGGTAGGCCATGCCCGGCTCAAATCCCAGGTATAGCAGCAGGTCCACGATCGGCCCGGCAAAAAGGGTCCCGGCAACCCCCCAGGACAGAAACAGCGTGGCGTTGAAAAAACCGAACAGCCGGCCCCGCTTTTCAGGGGGGATCAGAATCGCGGCCAGTGCGTATGAGGCGGCCAGGGTAATGACCTCTGCTGCCCCCCGGAAGAAGCTGCCCAGAAAAATAAGGTACAGATTCTCAGTTGTTGCATACAGCACCAGGTAGACAATGGCCAGCAGGGCCCCGAGGATGACCGCCCGCCCGTTGCCCACCCATCGGCCGATCCGGCCGGCCAGAAGCCCGAACACGATCAGTGCGGCGGATTCGGTGTTGAAGATGTAGCTCAGCATCCGGCTGGATACGGCAAAGCCGGGATCCAGGGAAAGGTACTGGGACTGGAGGATCATCACCCCGTTTCTGCCGAAGTTGATAAAAACCATGGCAGCGAGAAAAATCCAGAAAAGCCGGATGGATGAGGCCTGGCAATCCGCATCGCAGTCTGTCCCGGCGATCTCCGCCTTGTCGATTCCGCCCTCTGGAAGGGAGAATACAGGGATCATGGAGATCAGCATAACGCCTGCCGCAATAAAAAAAAGTGTGCCGGAATAAAACCCCCAGCCGTCGTAGGCCCGCCCCATCCCGTCATAGAGGATCCCGCCGATAAGGATGCCAAGGACCCGTCCCATCCCGCCGATACTGGTGAGATAGCCCAAAACTTCGTTTCGTTTTTTGTCAGGGAAAAGATCCGAAATCAGGGCGCTCCATCCGATATTGCTCATTGACCAGAAAATTTCCACAACCGTCAGCCCGAGAATAATGACGTATCCGGACAGACGCGGCGACGGGAAAAGGATATGGGCGCCCCATACGAGGACCGTTCCGGCAGCCCCTGCTGCCTCCCCCCAAAGAATCAGGGTTCGTCGAAGCTGCCGGGCGTCGGAGAAGCGTCCCCATATGAAGGTTTGGGAAAAAATATTGAAAACCATGGGAAGCGTGGCAAACAGGGTGGTTTCCGTTACTGAAAGGCCTAAAAAATACCTTAAATAAATGGAGAGATAGGCGTAGAAAAGACCCCGGCGGAACATGGCCAGGGCCTGGAAGGAGCCGATGCCCCAGATAATTCGGGCGGACGGCAGTGTCGGATAGGCTTGGATCATTGCCGTTACCGGGATGGTGATGAGGTTGAAAGTGGCCGTTGAACGAAAAGCGTCCTTTTCGCAGCTAAGCGTATCCTATTCTGAAATAAATCCTTATAATCCATGCGTACATCCGGGACAGAAATTGTTGCTTGCCTTTTTTGACGAATGAATCCGCCGTTGCATAGCCTTCTTTGATGGCCGCGCAAGCCGCTTCGGGATGGTGACCCTGTCCCCTGGAGTTGACGGCGCCCGGGTGATCATATAAAAAAGGGGCTTGCGATCCGGGCCATTGTTATTTAAACTGCCCCTTCAATTCCGGGGCTATCGGAGGCAGGCGCCGGGCACTAGATTATACAAAACCAAACGGCTTTGCAAGCCCGGCTCGCATTCAGGTTGTTGATTGCCAATCACTCAATAAGCCGGATGATCTGTTTTACGAAAAATGAACCTCAACCGGGCGATATTCAAGTTTGCCCCGGGAACGGGGGAGGTGACCTTGAAATTGAGAAGGCTGGAATGTTCCGTACAGGAAGGAATCGGATGGAATGATGCGGGTTAAGAGGATAATCTCAGGTGCCCAGACAGGCGCAGACCGGGCAGCTCTGGATTTTGCACTGGAGTATGAAATTCCTTGCGGCGGATGGGTGCCGCAGGGGCGCGAGGCAGAGGATGGAATCATCCCCGACAGGTATGAGGTCTGGGAAATGGAGAACGGCGGCTACCCGGAGCGGACGGAGAAAAATGTGCTGGAATCGGACGGCACCTTGATTTTAAGCCATGGGCAATTGACCGGCGGGTCTCTGTTGACCTGGGAATTGGCGGAAAAACATGCCCGGCCCTGCCTCCATATTGATTTCAGCCGGTCGCTGGCCTTTGATGCGGCCATTGATGTCAATGACTGGATGTCCGAGCATCGCGTGGAGGTTTTAAATATCGCCGGTCCGCGGGCAAGCAAGGACCGGGAGATCTACGCGGCGGTGTTCAAGCTCCTGGAAACCGTGTTTTATGTCAGCATCATTTCCGATGCCATGCCCGAGGTCAGCAGTCGGTCTTACGAAGTTGACGGCGGGGAGGAGGCTGCTCCCCGGATTCCGATAACCGTGGCGGCGGCTTTGGATTTCTTGATGCAGGAGACCCCGCCCAAACTTAAAGCCAGGATTGCGAGTATGCCGGCCAGCGAGCTTTCTGATGAGGGGATCTCCCTGGGGCGATGGATTCGCCGGCAGTTCGGGTTGGGTGCGGACAATCAAAGCCTGCTTGAGGCATGCCGGGAGGTTTCGGGAAAACCCAACCTGGATGGGGATGGCGCCGCCATGCTGCTGGTTCGGGAATTTTGGAGCCGGTTGCGGCAGATGGGGCATTTGAGAATTATCAAGTAATGCGGCTTGGCTGAAAAAGCGGAAAGGCTCCGCTATCCGTCTTGCACCGAATCTTGGAAGGATGCACCCGGGATGAGACCGGGCGGCCTGTTGGATGGATTTTTTGCCCCTCGAACCGATTTATTTTTTTAACTTCAAAAAGTTGAAGGGGTCAATATTTCTCGAAGGCCTGACTGATGATAATGGCCAGTCGTTGTATGTGTTCGCGGATTTCGTCGGTGCCGCGTCCGGGATAGCGTGAATAAGAAAGGATGATGCCGTTCAGGGAGGAGAACAGGGCATGGGCGAGGACCCGTGAATTTTCCTTGGGGCCTGAGATCTGTACGGCCGCTTCCAGACGATCCATGAATACGCGCATCACCCGGTTTAGTTTTTTCGTGCCCTTTTCAGACATCTCCCCGCCCAGCATGAAATTGCTCATCATCTGGAAAAAGGTCATGTTTTCGTTCAAATAGTCAATGTATCGGCAGCACAGCCGCTCCAGGGAGGGCTCCGGGCTCTCGAGCTCTTCGTCAATCCAGACAACGATGGATTCCGCGCTCTTTAAAAACACATCGAGAAACAGCTCCCCCATGTTGTCATAGTAATAGTAGATGGTCCCGATGCTCACCCCGGCGGTCTTGGCAATTTCGCGCACAGTTACACTGCGAAAGCTTTTTTCCGCAAACAACTCTCTGGCGGCATCCAGAATCAGTTTGCGCCGGGCGTCCCGTTCCTGGGCCTTTAATGCTGAAAGTGTGTTCTCCGGCATTTCTCCTACCCTTTCAAGTCGCTTTCCTGTAGAGATTGTTGATCAAATACATTCTGCATGTCTTCGTCCGAGAAGCATCGCTCGGATTCGTCCGGTTTTCCGGCATCCTGTTCCATCCGGCGGCGGTCATAGGCCGGGCTGAGGATTTCATTGTAATATTCATGCTGAATCAACAGGTTCATGATCTCGCTGGTGCCCGTCCATATCATGGCCAGCCGGATATCCCGCAAGGCCCGCTCAACGGGATAGACATCCGTGTAGCCGATGCCGCCCATAATCTGCATGGCGTTGTTGACAATATCCCATGCATTCTCCGTGGCGCAGCGCTTGGCTTCGCTGACCAGCCGGCGGGCGTTGGGGGCGTTTTCGTCCACGGCCCGGGCGGCCATGAAGGTCAAGGCGCGCGCCGCATCAAGCTGGGTAATCGAGTCGGCCACCTTGAAATTGACACCCTGGTATTTGCGGATTGCTTTGCCGAACGCCCGGCGTTTGTCTGAATACCTGACCGCCAGGTCGAGCGCCCCCCAGGCCCCCAGTGAGCCGGCTGCGGATGTGAGACGCTCCGGGATCATCATCTGGTTGAAGCAAAGGGCGCCGCCGTGAAGCTCACCGACGAGGTTCTCCCTGGGAACGGCAACATCCCTGAAAACGAGCCGCCCGGTCCCGCCCCCCCGGCAACCCAGAAGACCGTAGCGGTATTCGGTTTCCACACCGGGCCCCCGCTCCACCAGGAGCAGGCTGAGTCTTTGATATTTGTGGGCTTCGGGATCGAAATTGGTGCGGCAGTAGACCAGGAAGAAATCCGCCCCCTCAGCGCCGACGACGAAGCGTTTCATGCCGTTAAGAATAAAATGATCGCCTTTCAGCTCTGCTTTTGTCATTGCCCCGAAAAAATCAGAGCCGCCCCTGGGTTCGGTCAGTGCTTCAGCTGAAATGAGTTTGCCTTCGAGGTAGGGTTTGAGAAATTTTTCTTTCTGTGCTTCGGTGCCGAACATGTTCAGAGCTTCACCGACGATGGAGGGCATGACAAAGGCGCAGCCGAGGGCCATCCCCAGGCATCCGATCTCTTCAGCCGCTGCGACTTCAGCCACCCAGTCAAGGCCCCGGCCCCCGTATTTTTCCGGAAACCGGATGCCAAAAAGCTTTCGGGCTGCCAGTTCTTCAACAAATTCCCTGGGATAGGTGATTTCATCCTTATCCATTTTCCGCAGGAAATCACTGCTGATGGCCTCGCGGACAAACGCCCGGGTTTCCGCTTTGACGGCCTTTTGTTCCGGCGTCAGCATGAAGTCATACACAGCTGCCTCCTTTTGTGATAATTATAATAGCGATCAATTTGTTGATCAATGATTATGTGTGGTTATTATGTGTAGTTTTCATTTTTTTTGCGGGAATCGGCAGACCCCGATTAAAAACGGCTTGTTGCGGCGGTGTCAAGCATTCATATCGTATGTACGCGGAAAAAAATTCAGCTGCTGCCAAAAAAACGGATGGATTCCACCGTGCCAAGGGAATCAATAAATATTAACTATAACGTAAATTTTTGTATGGATGCAAGACGTTTTTGCCCCTGTTTGTTTGGGCTGAACCGGGCCGGCTCCGGAGGCGGCTGCCTGCCGGGCCCGAATGATTTTTTTTGGGGATTCATCGGCAGATATGCGATTTGGCGGCCACGGTCCGTTCAAGGGTTTTATTTTTTTTCGCAAAGGGTTATGAGGCATTTGCAGCGTGATTTTCCCGCCTGCGAAATTTACTGCTGCATCTTTCTTCAATTCCGTGTATATAGGTGATATTTATAATTCTTTGTTTACTTTTGAGTTGTTTTATCACCGAGAAGGGCTCAGATATGGCTTTCAGATATTTGCCCCCTGAGGAAGTGCGCAAAAGCGTCGGGCAGCCGAAAATTCAGCCTTCCCGCGCCGAGCACGCCACACCGGGAGCCAGCGACGGACTCGGCGGCCCTGCTTCGCAAGAACCCGACGCCCTGTTTCGACCCGACGCCCTGTTTCAAATTGATGCGAAAAAATCGGAACTGAGTCTTAAGAATTTTATTTTAAACAATATATCGGATATGGCGGCTTTTTATCCAGCTCCCGATATGATCCCGGCATGGGCGAACGAGCCTTTGATAGAAAGCAGCGGCTCTTGCGGGGAAGCTCTTTTGAAAACAAAGTGCCACCAGTTCTGGTATCAGAGCCATGTCCCGTGCAGCAATTGCCCGGTATTGCAAGCATTTGAATCCGAAAAGCCCCATGAAGTCCAGATGGGCAGGCCCGATGGCGGGCTATGGAACATCCGGGCCCTGCCGGTTTTCGATGAAAAGCGGCATTTGCAAGGGGTGGTGAAAATTTGTCGGGATGTAACCGCCCATAAAAAGGCGGAGCAGGCAGTGGCTGAGAGTGAAAAAAAATTCCAGCTGCTTTTTCACAGTACGCCGGCGGGGATATGCACCTACAACAATAAGGGCGAGATTCTGGAGTGTAACCAGAAATGCGCGGAAATCCTGGGCACCGACATTGACTCCCTGGTCGGGCTCAATCTCCTGGAATTTTTATCCGACCATGATTTCCTCGAGGCCATTGCCGGCTCCCTGTCCGGTGCTTTCACCCATTACGAGGGCTTGTACACCTCCATCTCCGGCGGGCGCCGCTCCTATTTGAACGTTGATTTCGCCCCTGTGTATGCTTCCTTGGGCAGGATCATCGGGGGAGTGGCCGTAGGCGAGGACATCATCGAAAAGGTGCGGACGGAGAAGGCGCTGAGACAGAGCGAGGAAAAATACCGCAGCCTTTTTGAAGGTCTGCCGGTGGCCCTTTACCAGATCAGCCAGGACGGCCGGGTGATTGATGCCAACAAGGCTTGTCTGGAGATACTGAGATGCACGAGCAAGGAGGAGTTAAAAGCGGTTGATGTCTGGGGGCGCTGTGTCGACCCGATGGATGGGGTTGAACTGTGGCGGCGGCTCCAGGCCGCCGGAAGTGTCAGCGATTTTGAAACCCGCCTCTGGTGTCTGGATGGTTCCATGGTATGGGGAAACATCACGGCCAGGTTGATTTATGACGAGAACGGCCGCGTGCGCTTTATCGAGGGCTCGCTCAAGGACGTGACGGAGCGCAGGGTTCATGAGAGGTGCATCCAGGAAAGCGAAGCCCGTTTCCGGGGACTTGCTGAGCGCAGCTCGGACATTATTGTTCTTTTTGATAAAGATTATTTCCCCCTCTTCTGGTCGCCTTCAGCCGAGCGGATCCTGGGCTATAGCCGGGAGGAATTAATGGCGATGGCCCCCGGTCAATTAATGACGCCGGAGAATTTTTCGAGACTCCGCCAATACATTGCCGGGGCTTTCACCCAACGACGGACGGAAAATTTTGAACTGGCCATGATCCGGAAGGACGGGGATGAGGCCATTATTGAATGGTCCGCCATTCCGGTCCATGACGGCATGACGGTTACCGGCACCCAGTTCATCGGGAGAGATATATCCACCCGAAAAAAGGCGGAGGCCGCATTGCGCAAATCTCATGAGGAACTGCGCAACCTGTCCAAACACCTGGAGTCCGCCCGCGAGCAGGAGCGCTTGACCATTGCCCGGGAGGTGCACGATGACCTGGGGCAATCCCTGACCGCGATAAAATTTGATCTGGCCTGGCTCCGGCGTCGGATGCCCGCGGAACAGACCCGGCGGATAGGGGAAAAGCTTGAGATGACCATCAAAATGGTTGATTCCGCCATTCAGTCGGTAAAAAAAATCAGCTCCCGCCTGCGCCCTGAAATATTAAATGATCTGGGCTTGGCGGCGGCAATGGAATGGTACCTGGAGGATTTCGAAAGGCGCACGGATATCGCCTGTGACGCCAGAATCGATGCCGAGGTCCTTGGCCGCCAGCAGGCGGACAGTGAACTCTGCACCGGTATTTTCCGGATATTCCAGGAGGCCCTGACAAATGTGGCCCGGCATTCCAATGCCACGGAGGTGTTTGTCAGCCTCACGGTCTCGGATGGCTGTATCGTGTTTTTGTTAAATGACAACGGCAAAGGAATAGAGAAGGAACACATTAATACCAGTGAATCCTTCGGATTGGTGGGAATTCGCGAGCGCGTCACCGCATTTTCCGGGCAGATGCATATTTCCGGCATCCCGGGAAAAGGGACCACGCTCAAAGTGAGGCTTCCGTTAAATTATCCGAACGGGTAGCCGGGCTGCCGCTTTTCAGTTCGGAAGCCGGAATAGGGGATCGGAATCTCCAGGGGTCGTCCCGGGATCCCATCATGACAAGAAGGACAGCGGGGTTTAAATGATACGAATATTTATTGCGGATGACCACGCGGTGGTGCGTGAAGGGTTGAAGCAGATTATTTCGGAAGTCGCCGACATGCATGTGACCGGCGAGGCCGATAACGGCTTCGAGGTGGTCGATCGTGTCAAGGCCGACGAATATGATGTGCTCATACTGGATATCACCATGCCCGGTCCGAATATCCTGGATCTTGTAAAAGACTTGATTCAGGATAATCCGGGGCTCCCCATCCTGGTGTTGAGCATCCACCCGGAGGAACAGTACGCGTTGCGGGTGCTGCGCGCCGGGGTATCGGGTTATCTGACAAAGGAGAGCGCGCCGGAAGAACTGGTCAATGCGATCCGCAAGGTTTCCGACGGCGGTAAATACGCCAGTGCCGGCCTTGCGGAAAAATTGCTGTTTAATCTGGACACCGGCCAGGAGAAGCTTCCCCATGATCATCTTTCGGACCGGGAATACCAGTCGCTTTGCATGATCGCCTCCGGCATGTCCGTCAAGGATATCGCCCTGGAGCTCGGCCTCAGTGAAAAAACCATCAGCACCTATCGCAGCCGGATAATGAAGAAAATGGCGATGAAACACAACGCGGAGATCACCCATTATGCCTTCAAATACGGATTGGTAACCTGAGCGGCTGAGCCGGGTGGTATTGCAAGCATCGGAGAAGGAAAGGAAAGCCATGGCGATTGCCGACGGCGATATGGTGGTGTGCCACTTCAAGGACAAAGGGCCCAAGCTGATTCGGGTCACTGAAAACGGCGGCCTGAATACGGCGCATGGAAAACTCTCTTTTGGCAGAATGATCGGCAGGCCGTATGGCACGATGGTGACGACGAGTTCGGGCCACCCGGTCTATCTGCTCCGGCCCACGGCGGAAGATCTGGTCATGGGGCTTCGCCGGATTTCCAATATCAACTATCCCAAGGATATTTCGCGCATCATTTACCGCACCGGGATCGCCCCCGGCAGCCGGGTGATTGAACTGGGGGTCGGCTCCGGGGCCATGTCGGTCAGCCTGGCCTGGTCGGTGGGGGAAACGGGTCGGGTCCATTCCTATGATATCCGGGAGGATATGTTAAATTGTACCCGGAAGAACCTTCAGCGTCTGGGGCTGGAGGCACGGGTGGCCCTCAGCCTGCGCGAAAGGATGGAGCCGCTGGCGGAGAATGATGTGGACGTCATTTTAATGGATATCCCCGCTCCCTGGGAGGAACTGGAGATTGCCTGGCAGGCGCTTTGTCCGGGGGGGTATCTGGCATGCACGGTGCCGACCTACGATCAACTGGGGGAACTGGCCGTCTGTTTATCCAAGAAATCCTTCATGGCCCTTGAAGCCATGGAGATCCTGTGCCGGCCGCTGCGGGCGGAGAAAGGGCGGACGCGGCCGGAATACAAAATGATCCCCCATACCCAGATGAT
>CAZNSO010000101.1:5738-11118 GCA_964575805.1 uncultured Desulfobacteraceae bacterium | reverse complement strand
CGGGGCTTCGCTTCTTTTTTAGGCGGACACGCTTCGCTTGGTCCGCCCTACGAGAATTTCGCAAGTTACGGGCTTTACGAGAGTTACTGGCGGCGCCCCAATGGTGCCTGAAAAAAGCCGAGACCCTGGCCCTCATCCGCAAAACCCTGGAAGAGAGGCATTTGCGGCAGGGCTGCCGCTTATCCGTGTAGGGCGGACCAAGCGCAGCGTGTCCGCCTTTTCTTCAAAACAAAGCGGGGCTTCGCTTCTTTTTTAGGCGGACACGCTTCGCTTGGTCCGCCCTACGAGAGTTACGAGAGTTACGAGAGTTGCGGGAGCCCTGCGGGCTTGGTCCGCCATGGGGATTGAAAATATGCCTGGAGAATTATGCAACCATCAATCCTTTAGCGGATTGTCGGGGTCGCCTTCGGCCACCATGGCGCGCATGACCTCTTTTTCCTTTTCCCCGGGCACAATCCCCTTCAAAAAGGCCTTCATCACCACGATGCCGTGCTGGTTCCGGTATTGGGCCGCAGCCGCCGCCCGCCCCCTGTCATCAATATCGGTAATCTCCATTTCACATTCGATCCGGTCACCGAAATATACGGGTTTCTTGAAATCAAAACGCATCTCCGAGGCCAGCCACCCGATCTGCCCGCCGATTTCAGAAATCATGGCGGCCACCAGCAGACCATGGCAGATGGGCCCGTTAAAGCCCTTGGCCGCTGTAAAACGCGCGTCAAAATGAACCGGGTTGTAATCCCTGGAGACAGCGGCAAAACGGTTCACCTCCGTGTGGCTGAATTCGCGTGAAACAGAGAAGACATCCCCCACTTTCAACCCGGCAATGGCTTTTTTGCGCATGCTGCTGCTCATCAACCCCGTCCTCGGCTGGCTGCTACCTGATCATGAATACTTCGGCGTTTTACTCCACCCGGCATTATTACAGGGGAACCTCCGGCCATTGCGACAGGCCGGCTGCAAAAATTCCATCTTAAATCAAAGACAATCATTTCGTAAACAGCAAAAACCGGTGGCTTCCCCGGCTCCCTGCCATCGGTGGTCCGGGGCACGTCAAAAAATGGCTTGTATTTATTGACGCAATAACTATATTGCCCCTTGCCCGGTTTGGACAAGACAGACGGATCCGGGTCGGGGCTGGTACCGTTAACTTTTGTATTCACCGTTAACTTTTGTATTCAAACTTTATTCAAAGGTAAATTATTGAGCCAGAAAAACCGTCAAAAAAATGAAAATTTAAGAAATATCGCCATCATTGCCCACGTGGATCACGGCAAGACCACCCTGGTGGATGCCATGTTCCGCCAAAGCGGCCTTTTCCGCGCAGAGCAGGAAGTGGATGAGCGGATCATGGACAGCATGGACCTGGAGCGGGAAAGGGGCATTACGATTGCCGCTAAAAACTGCTCCGTTATGTGGCGCTCCGTGCGCATCAATATCATTGACACCCCCGGGCATGCGGATTTCGGGGGTGAAGTGGAGCGGGCCCTTTCCATGGCCAACGGGGCGCTGCTGCTGGTGGACGCCTCGGAAGGACCGCTGCCGCAGACGCGCTTTGTTTTGAAAAAAACGCTTGAAGCCGGTCTTAATATCATCGTCATCATCAACAAGATCGACCGCAAGGACGCCCGGCCGGGGGAAGTCCTGGATGAAATCTATGATCTGTTTATCGATCTGGGGGCAAACGATGCCCAACTGGATTTTCCCTACCTCTACGCCATCGGCCGGGACGGCATTGTCAAAAAGGAAATCCAGGAAACAACGGGGAACCTGCACGTCCTTTTTGACACCATCCTCTCCGAGATCCCACCGCCTGTTTACCGGCCGGAGGAGCCGTTCCAGATGCTGGTGGCGGATCTCGGCTACTCCGACTACCTGGGCCGGCTGGCTGTGGGCAGGGTTAAAAACGGCCACGTGAAAGCCCGGGACCAACTGATCTGCATCAACAAGGAAAACCGTCACATACCGCTGAAAGTCTCCAAGCTCCAGATCTATCAGGGCACCGCCCTGAAACCGGTGGATTCAGCGGAACCGGGGGATATCGTCATCCTCTCGGGCATTGAAGACGTTCAAATCGGGGACACCATCTGCACCAGCGGCTCGCCGAAAGCCCTGCCGCGGATTAACGTGGATGAGCCCACCATCTCGATGGTCTTTACCATCAACGACTCGCCTTTCAGCGGCAAGGAAGGCAAATACGTCCAGTCCGCCAAAATAAAGGAGCGGCTCATCAAGGAAACACTGATGAATGTGGCCATCCAACTCGACACCACCGGTGCCCGGGACCGTTTTCAGGTCAAGGGCCGGGGGGAGTTCCAGCTTGCCATCCTCATTGAAACCATGCGGCGGGAAGGCTTTGAATTCTGCGTGGGCCGGCCGGAGGTGATCTACAAATATGAAAACGGGGAAACGCTCGAGCCCATTGAAAACCTCTATATTGACTGCAATGAAAGCTACCTGGGGGTGGTCACGGAGAAACTCTCCATCCGGAAAGGCAGGATGATCAACCTCGTCAATAACGGCTCGGGCCGGATCCAGATGGAATTTTCCGTTCCCGCCAGGGCCCTTATCGGCTACCGCGACGAGTTCCTGACGGACACCAAGGGAACAGGCATCATGAATTCGAGTTTTGCGGGCTATGATACCTTCCGCGGCGAGTTCCCCTCCCGTTTTACCGGTTCTCTTGTCGCCGACCGGCAGGGAAGCGCCGTACCCTACGCCTTGTTTAACCTGGAGCCGCGGGGTGTGCTTTTCATAGGGCCGGGCGAGCCCTGCTATGAGGGGATGATTATCGGCGAACACAACCGGGAAGTGGATGTCAACGTCAACCAGTGCAAGGAGAAAAAACTGACCAATATGCGGGCATCCGGAAAGGATGAGGCGGTGGTGCTCTCGCCGGTGACACCCATGACCATTGAACGGGCCATCAATTTTATCCGCAGCGATGAACTGGTTGAAATCACGCCGAAATCAATCCGCCTCAGAAAAGCCGTGCTGCCGGCGCAAAAAAGGCGCCAGAGCTTAAGCCGGGCCACCTGACGGCCCGGCAGCAGGCGGGCTATCTCAGGGGAATGGCCAGCAGCGCTTCAAGCTCTTCCAGGGCCGCTTCCTCGGATGCCACCTTGATGGTGGCCATGCCGAGCTCACGGGCCGTTTTCAGGTTCCGCCCGATATCATCGAGAAAAACGGCCTCGTGAGCTTCCACGCCCAGTTCTTTAAGGGCCATGACATAAATTTCCGGATCCGGCTTGGCCACGCCGGCCAGGCTGGATTCGACGAACACGTCGAACTCCCGCTTCAAGTCCTGCATTCCCGTGGAGGTGCGCCCATCCGCCTGAATCCAGTTGTTGGTCAGCGCCGCTGCCTGGAAACCCGCCCGGCGGATGCACCGAACCGCTTCAATCATCCGGGGGCGGAGCCTGGCGAACGCATTTACCGCTTCCATAAGCTCGTGGGCCGAAATGCCGGCCCCGGCCTCCCGGAGCTCCTCGTCAAAAACCGCGGCAAAGGATTCCAGGTCCAGCTCACCGCGCTCCAGCCGAGCCCATGCGCCCTGGGGCCCCTGGTTGACAATAAGGTGATTCAAAAAATTGGCATCCAGGCCGTGCTTTTTCTCGAATTCGGCAAAAATGCCCATGGGCGAGTCCAGAATCACCCCCCCCAGGTCAAAAATAACGGCTTTAATCGGCATGCATCCTCTCTCGCGGCATTCAGCTGCTTTTCGCATCCGCTGCGAAACGCTCCCTGAGTTGTTTTTTAATAATTTTCCCGCTGGGATTTCTCGGCAGTTCCTCAACAATGATGACCTTTTTCGGCACCTTGTAACCCGCCAGCTGCTCCTTGCAGAACGCAATCACGCCCTCGCCGGTCAGTTCCTGCCCCGGCGCGGGCACCACCACGGCGGTCACGATCTCGGACCAGTATTCGTGGGGCAGGCCGATAACCGCGGCATCAGCCACTCCCGGGCACTTGAAGAGCATGGCCTCGACCTCCTGGGAAGCCACATTCTCCCCGCCGGTCTTGATGACGTCCTTGATCCGGTCGACAAAATAGACAAAGCCCTCTTCATCCATCCTGACCAGGTCGCCCGTGTGGTGCCACCCATTGCGGAATGTCCGGGCGGTTTTTTCCTCATCCTTGTAATAGCCCAGCATCACCGCGGGCCCTCTTGCCACCAACTCCCCCTCCTGGCCGATGGGCACCTCATTGTCATCGGGGTCAAACACCTTGACCTGCAGGGGCATGTGGGCCTGGCCGATGGAGGTGGTTTTTCTGTCAAAATCCTCCGGCTTCAGGGTCGTGCCGAGCGGGCTCATTTCCGTCTGCCCGTAGTAGTTCATAAACCCGGCCTCGGGCAGTATCTGATGCCATTTTTCAAGAACCGCCGGCGGGGCCAGGGACCCGAAAACCACGCACTGCTTCAGCGAGGTCAGGTCATAGTCCTCGAAACCCGGCATCATGGGCAGGCCGGTGTAAAGCGCCGGCGGCCAGACCCAATGGGTGATTTTCTCCGTGTGCGTCAAGTCCAGGATCTCCTTCGGGTCGGGCGCATACTCCATCACCGTGCTGGCCCCCACGGCCACGATGGCGGTGAACAGATACATGGCCGCCACGTGATAGAGGGGAATCCCCGTAATGATATGCGCGTCCTCCCGGATCTGCAGATCAAACAGGCTGGACAGAATGTCGATGTAATAGTTCAAATGCGAGGTCAGGACCCCCTTGGGCCGGGATTCGGTTCCGGAGGTGTAAAGCAGCGAGGCCGGGTCTTCGGGGTAAATTTCCACCTCGGGCTCATCCGCCGTGGACTTGCCGACGTAAAGGGAATCAAAGTCCAGCCACCCTTCGGGCACCTCGTTTCCCGACAGGTTAATGCAGCCGAAGTGCCGGACGCTGGTCAGCTGATTCTGCACCGGCGCCACATTGCCGATCAGGCTGTCTTCGACGAAGAAAACAGTGGGTTCGCTGTGGTTGATAATAAATTCGATCTCATCGGGCTTGAGCATGAAATTCAGCGGTGTGACAATGGCGCCCAGCTTCAGCAGGGCCCACCAGTAAATGACAAACTGGTGGCAGTTGTGCGAAAGCACCGCCGCCCGGTCGCCCCTTTTGACGCCGAGTTCGGCCAGGCTGTGGGCGCAGCCGTTGACCGCCTCGTTAAACGCCTTGTAGGAAAAGTTTTGATCCCGGAAGGCAAACGCGCGTTTATCCGGGTTCCGGGCCGCGGTTCGCACCAGCAAATCACCGACGCTGGCTCTTCGGACAACATTTTTTTCATAAGATGAAAGCTCTGTCATGGTCCCCCCCTGTTTTCTGGCCTTTGTCAATAACCGCCATCCGGCGGCCGCCCTATCATGCCGGGAAGCCTCAAGCTTCAAGC
>CAZNSO010000101.1:1831-5638 GCA_964575805.1 uncultured Desulfobacteraceae bacterium | reverse complement strand
TCTGAGAAACTTCAAGCTTCAAATTGAAAGGTTGAAAGGAAAAAAACAGAAAAAATTGTCTCCCGTGCCCTGGTGACAGTATTAATTTTCACGAAGCGCTCAGCGCTTTGTTGTGGCCAGCTTCAGGGCAAGACCCAGCAGTACCGTTCCGGCAAGCTTGTTCATGACATTCTGAACGCGTTTCGATCGGCTCAGCCACTGCCCCAGGCTGCCGGCAAGCACGGCAATGGCGCCGAACACCAGGATGGTTGCCAGGATAAACAAGCCCCCAAGCAGCAATATCTGTAAGGCCACCGGACCCCGCGCGGGGTCGGCAAACTGCGGCAGAAAGGCCAGGAAAAAAATGGAAACTTTTGGATTGGTGATATTCATGATAATGCCGCGGCCATAGAGCTTCCAGAAGCTACCCCCGCCGCCGCCGGCTTCAGCATCCGCCTCCCCGTTTTGGGCGGAGGCGAAAAAGGCCTGCCAGGCGAGGTATATCAGATAGGCGGCGCCCACGTATTTGAGCAGGGAGAAGGCCAGCGCCGAAGTCTGGAAAATGACCGCCACACCCAGGGCAACGGCCGAACTGTGGCCGATCAGCCCGGTGCAAAGCCCGATCACCACGCTCAGCCCGGCGCCCCTGCCGCGCAGGGCGGATTGGGTCAGCACGAAGATATTGTCAGGCCCCGGTGCCAGTGCAAGCAAAACAGAGGCTGAAAAAAAAGTGATGATGGTTTCAAGGGAGAGCAAAAGCCGCCCATCCTTTCCTGCCTGTTCCTGCATTCAAGGCCTGATTCCGGCCGGTGGGAATTTTGACCATACCCAGATTTATAGGATAGCTGACAATCATTGACAAGTCCATATTAACGTCAAGGCTGCGAAACCCCCTCATAAAAGCCGATTTTCGATCCCACCCGCTTTAAAATGCCGGCGGCGGCATATCCCTTGGATAGGAAACCGTAAACGAGATGGTAATGCTGCGGTTCTGCCCCGGCTCAAGGCCGAAGCGCCACCGCATCACGCCGGGCTTGCCGTTGACGTCGCGCGTTTGCGGGTCCGGCGAGAAAGCGATGTCTTCAACCTGGATCCGATCCGTTTTGGAGACCGGGACGGCGTCCGTCACCTGCAGGGTGATCTTCCGGTCCTTGAGGTTTTCCGCGGTGATGCGGTACTTGATGTCCCTGACCACGGAATCGCGCTCGATCTGCCCGAAAAAGGCGGTCTCCTTGCGGTGGTCCCGGATTTTTTCGCGCTTCAGGGAAACCGCGCGGTCGGCGCCAAGGGCCAGCAAAAAGTCCTCGCCCGGCTGTTTTTCCTCCAGAAACATCTCGCCCACGTACCGGCCGGTGAAAAAAATGTTTACCGGCCCGGCCAGCAGCTCGCTGTCCGCCTTGGCCCGGCATACCAGGTAGGCCCGGGGATCCCGGCCGGGTGCGGCATAATGATAAAATTCACCGTCAATGGCCTTGGTAAAAAGCGGCAGCAGGGTTTTTTCGTCGCGGTAGGCCACAGTTACCGGCTCGGGAAGGGTGTATTCAAATGAAAGGGCGGTTTTTCGCCTTTGCGCCTCGGCCATGGGGGCAGCGCTTCCCGCCTGGGGCGCAATTGCCATCATTTCCTTGCGCATCACCCGGTCCGACGAGACTTCCCGGCCACGCATCTTCGGGGTGTCCAGGTGCCATGCAGGGACCTCGGGCAGGCGCCCGCCCAATACCGGCTCCACGGTGGACACCGAGAGATTGACGTTTTCCCAGTCCTCGCCGGTTTTCTGCCGGATCTGCCCCATCATGGACAAATCAACGCCCGATGCGGCATCCCTGGCAAAGGCCCGGTAAACCGGGGACCAACCGGCGTTTCGAACCATATACCGCACCGTTATATCCAGGTTCTGGGCTTTTTTGCTGCGAAACAGGACTTCAATGCCGGTGGCGGTGCGATCCGCCCTGCCGCGCAGCATGTCAAGCTCGCGCTTGAGCTGCTCAATGGTTTCTTCGAGCTCGGCAAGCCGGCTTTCACTGGCGCGCTTTTGCTCGAAAATTTGGGGAAACCGTTTTCCCAGAAAATCCAGGGTGGCATCCCAATCCTCCGGGGCGGGCATTCGGGTCTGGATCTCCTTTGGCAGCTGGGTCCCGGCAAAATCGACCACGCCCTTCAGAAATGCCTCCTGCTGCCCGAGCGCGGTTTTCTCGTCCCTGACGGCCTGCCGCCGGTCCCGCAGATCCTTGAGCCGGTCCTCAATCTCCCGGATTTTTCGCCTGGGCGACTCGATCACCGGCACCTTTGCGACCTGGACGCCGAGAACCTCGCCCTCGCCCATGACATCAGCGGTTACGGATTTTTCCGCAATGGAGAAGGCCTCCAGGGGAATCAGCAGGCGATGGGTGCCGGAATCCACGCTTGTTGCGGCCTGCCGACTGACCCGGGCCCTGTCGAAAAAGACGGTCACCTCTGTAATTTTTGAAGAAACCGGCTGCTGCGCGCAGACCGCAGCAGCGGCAAACAGCATGGCAACCAGAACTCCGGCGGCAAGCAAGGCATTTCTCATATCCCCTCCCTTCGGATGGCCACTTTTCCGGACAGATATTTTTTGACCGCGCCCACAGGCAGCTCCAGGCGATGGAAAATGCCGGCGGCCAGGGCCGCCTCGGCGTTGGTTCGGGTGAACACCTCCAGGAAATGCGCCTCGGACCCGGCCCCGGAGGAGGCGATCACCGGGATGGAAACCGCATCCGACACTGCCCGGATCAACTCGATATCAAAGCCCGCGTTGGAACCGTCCCGGTCAATGGAGTTCAGAAGGATTTCGCCGGCACCCAGTTCTTCGCATGCCCGGGCCAGGGTGACCGCGTCCACGGGCCGGCCTTCGCGCCCGCCCTTGACGGTGCACTGAAACCAGCAGTATGTCTCGTTTTGCGGGCCCGGCACCTCGGTGCGGATCACGTGGCGGGGAGTATCCTCCGGCCGGTTGACGTAAACCCGCCGGGGATCAATGGAGATGACCACCGCCTGGTTGCCGTACACCCCGGAGATCTGTTCGATGGCGCTTTGCCCGCTTTTTTCCCCGCTTTCCAGGTACTGCTCCACGACGGCCACCGCATCACTGCCAATGGAAATTTTATCCGCGCCGGAGCGGAAGTACTCGGCCGCCACTTCCAGCGCGGACCAGCTCCGGCCGTTTGCGTCCGTGTAGCTCCGGATCCCGCCCCCGATGGTCAGCGGGACAAACACGTGCCTGGAGCACTGGCGCAGCACCTCGAGCATGGGCGCATCTTCCAGGGGAAAATCCCGGAAACCGGTAATGTTTAAAAAGGTGATTTCATCCGCACCCTGCGTGTAATAATCCCGCGCCAGATCCACCGGGTTGCCCAGGTTGCGCACCTGGCCGTCTTCCCGAACGTCGTACTGGTCGCCCTTGGTCACCACCAGCTCGCCGGCGTCATTGGCGCGCACATCCAGGCAGGCCACGATGCGCTTGGCAAGTTGCGTCCTGCCGCTTGCGCCCGTGTCTGCACCGGATACAGGCCCGGGCTCGAGGAAGTTGCGGAAAACGGCCAAACCGGCTTCCCCGCTTTTTTCCGGGTGAAACTGGGTGGCCGTGACATTGCCGGTCCGGATGCTGCTGACAAATTCCGCGCCGTAATCGGTGGTGGTCAGGATGACATCCGGATCCCGGGGGACGACGTGATAGGAATGGACGAAATAAAACTTTTCATCACCGGCCGCCTCACCGGGCAGGTGGTTGAACAAAGCCGTTGGCTTTTTTTGGCGGATGCCGTTCCAGCCGATGTGCGGCACGGAAAGGTCGGTGTCAAAGCGCTTCAC
>CAZNSO010000101.1:0-1731 GCA_964575805.1 uncultured Desulfobacteraceae bacterium | reverse complement strand
TTTCATTGAACATCCACGGCATTGCCGATGCGCTCGATGGTCTTATCGATAAATGCGGTGTCCGTTACCGTAACGGCAATGGCATTGTGCGGACATCGGCCGGCGCAGCGCCCGCAGGCCCGGCAGGCATCCGCATCGATTACCGCCCGTCCGTTTTCCAGCCCGATGGCATTGACAAAACAGACACCCCGGGTGCACAGCCCGCAGCCTGTGCATTGGTCCGTCACAGACACCCTCAGGCCCGGCATCCGGGAGATTTTTTCACTGATACGCGCGTCAAGCATCGGGAGCACCTGCCACAGGCAGCAGCAGGGGCAGCAGTTGCACACGGTGAGAAGTTTTTGAGACGGACTCACCCCGAGCCACAAGGCGTCGAGTTTGTTCCGGCCGATCATGTGCACCAGCCCGGCCTCCCGGCATTTTTCGGCATGAGCCAGCGCGGCCTGCCGGCTTATGGGTTTGCCGAATTTGGGGTTGATATGCCGGGCCGCCTCTCCCATAAACAGGCATCCCAGTTCCCGGGGATAATCCCGGCACCCGGCCGACTCCCGGCAGATGCAGAAATCCATGAGCCAGTGGAAGCCGGCCTCCCGGATAAAATGGTCAAGAACCGCCGAGGGCACCGGCACACCGGCAAATTCCCCGGCATCGGCCGATTCATTGATTTCAATCACCCGATTTCGGGGCAGGTAGAAAATCCGGTCATTTTCAAAGAGCAGGCGATGGACCAGACGGCCGAAAGGGCGGTAACGGGTAAGGCCGGCCCAGAAAAACCGCTGACGGAATACCTTGTGAATCAGGGGTCGGATCCAGGAGGGTGTGCTCACAGGCAAGTACCCGGGTTCAATAGGTGCCAATCCATGGGTTATCGTCTTCCTTTACCCCTGTACCAGAAACATCCGGCCTGAAAAAAGGGACCCGCCCCTTGACGCATTCTCCAGGGCAGGCCCGGCACGCAGGGCTTTCGCATGACTTTCGTATACCTGTCGTATACCTATCGTACAACCTTCGCATAACCTTCGTAGGGCGGACCAAGCGAAGCGTGTCCGCCTTTTCAAAGCGAAGCAGGGCTTCGCTTTCCTTTGTTGGCGGACACGCTGCGCTTGGTCCGCCCTACATGGCCACGTGGCGGCCTGCATGGCCACGCGGCCACCTGCATGGCAGGGCCTATTTTTCCTGCCGCTCCAGGCGGTTTAATTCGTCCGCCGCCTCCTGTAATTTCTCTATGGCCTCCTCAAGGCCCTGGCGCACGGCCCCGAGCCCTTCAGCCTCCGGCCGGCGCGCGTCCATATCCGTTTCGGCTTTTTCAGGCGCCTGGTCTTCCTCAACCGGCGGGGCCACCGTGGGCTTTTTCCCGACCAGCGCGTCCACGGCATCCTCAAGGGAAGGATGCATGACAACCTTTCGGCTGTCAGCCAGGATGATCCTTCTCAACTCCGGGAACTCAAGGGATTCGGGCTTAAGGAATACCGGCTCGGCATAAAGAAGACTTGAGCCGAGGGGAATGACAAGGATATCCCCGCGCATCACCTCCGAGCCGACCTGCCCCCAGAGGGTGAACTGCTCGGAGATCACCGCGTCATTGTCTATGCGGGCCTCAACCTGCCTGGGCCCGTCCACGTGGCGGCCCGAAGGAAACCGGTAAAGCAGTTTCTCGCCGTAGTTTTCACCGTCCATCCGGGCGGCCATCCATCCCACCAGGTTGTGGCGCTTGTCCGGGGTGAAGGGCTG
>CAZNSO010000100.1:6397-11160 GCA_964575805.1 uncultured Desulfobacteraceae bacterium | reverse complement strand
TGCAGCGGAAAATGCATGCCGTAGTTGGCGCCGGCATAGGGCTGGGCCATGCGGATCCAGCGCGAGGCCTTGCCCGCGGAGTTGCCGCTCTGGTCAAAGGGCAGGATCACCTTGTAGCGGCCCTCATCGTCGATTTCCGCGTACTGCCCGTCGCCCGCCGCATCCACGGTGGCGTTCATGCTGCCGTAGAACCGGGGCTTGGCGGCCTGCCGCTCCGGGCGGAACTGAACCTGCGCGGGGATCAGGGTGAAGCGGTTGTTGTAGCCCGTGCCCCCTTCTTCGGGGGCATTGGGGGATCGCTCCCCTGCAAAGAGAAAGCGCGCGGTTTTGCCCTCATGGGTGAGCTCGGTGACCAGGTAGCGCTGGTTGTAGGAATCCCGGTAGTGGTCGGTGAGTTCAAACAAAAACCCGGGACAGAGGTTGGCGGCGGTGCCCTCGCCGAAAAAAAGACGCTCCCGGCAGAGATATTCCCCGGCCCGAATGGCGGCCAGGGCGTTTCCCGCCTCCGGGGTCTTGAAATGCTCACCGTAAATATAGACCGTTCCCCTGCCGATATCGGCATCCACATCCGCCTCGCCTTTCAAATCCAGGGTGGGCTTCCGGTAGTTGTAATCCTTGAGCATGACCCTTGCCGGGAGCATCTGCTGCCGGCAGGTAAACACATGGACGCAGTCCTCTTCCGCCGGCACCTGGCCGGACGGGGGAAGGTAAGGGATGGCACTCTCGCCTGAAACATCCTCGTGGGAGGTGGAGCTGTCCGTGATAATCACCTTGTCCATGCCGTCGCTCTGTTCAAAATAGTAATAAATGCCCTCGCGCTCCATCCAGCGGGAAATGAAATTAAAATCCGTCTCCCGGAACTGGCAGATATATTCCCAGGGGTCATAGGTCCCGGTTAAGCGCAAATCGTAGTCATTGCTGGTCAGCCCGGCCTGGTTCAGGATTTCCTCGATTATTTCCGGCACGCTTTTATCCAGAAACAGCTGGTTCTCATGGTACAGGCTGGTCTGCCAGAGCCTTGGTACCAGCACCGCCCGGTAAAATACGGTCTCATCGATCTCCTGGAGCTGCTCAAAGCCGGCCAGCATGCCGTGAACCGGAATTTCGGCGTCACTCACTGTAATGGAAAAAGTCGCCGTATTTTGAAGCATGGCGCGGGAATCGATCTCAGGGTCCTCGCAAGCCAGGGTGATATCAAATTCGTATAGCCGGGAGATGCCCTCGGTACCCGTAAACCGGGCTACCAGGAAAGTATCCGCCGGATAGGCCCCGGATACGAAGCTATATTCCTTTTGGGCCTGGTATCCCGCTGTTCTCATGGCTGCCTCCCATTAAAACTGATGTCAAAGGATCCATCCTCGGCAATGCCCAGGTGCACCTGCGAGGGCATCTCGGCCGCCCCCATCCGGGCAAGGATCTCATGGGACATGCGCGGCATGATGGTGCCCGTCATGATATAATCGATATTGCGGGCCCCGGTTTCCACCTCCGTGCACCGGGCCGCGATCTGGCGGACCACGTCCCCGGAATAGGTAAGTGTCATTTTGTGGGTGTCGGACAGGCGTTTCACCAGCTTGTCCATTTTAAGCGCCACGATATCCTTTAAGATATCGGTGGGCAGGGTCTTGTATGGCACCACCGTCATGCGCGCCAGCAGGGCCGGCTTGAAATGATTGCTTAAAACCGGGCGGATGGCCTCGGTCACGGTCTCCAACGGCGGCGGTGCATCAGCGGCACACATTTGGGTGATAATATCGGTGGCCAGGTTGCTGGTTAAAAACAGCACCGTGTTCCGGAAATCAATGATGCGCCCCTCCCCGTCCGCCAGCCGTCCCTTGTCAAAGACCTGGTAGAAAAGGCTCATCACCTCGAGGTGCCCCTTTTCCACCTCGTCGATCAGCACCACGGAATACGGCCGCTGGCGAACGGCCTCGGTCAACACCCCGCCCTCGCCGTAGCCCACGTACCCCGGGGGCGAGCCGATCAGGCGGCTCACGGTGTGCTTTTCCTGGAACTCGCTCATATTGATGGTCACCATGAAGTTTTCGCCGCCGAACAGGAGTTCCGCTATGGCCAGCCCGGTTTCGGTTTTGCCCACCCCGCTGGGACCGGCCAGCAGAAAGACCCCCATCGGCTGCATGGGGTCCTTGATGCCCGCCTTGGCGGATTTGATGCCCTGGGAAATAATGTTTAAAGCCTCATCCTGACCCTTGATCCGCTGTTTCAGGTTGTCCTCCAGCCCGAGAATATTGCGGGCGTCGTCGCGCATGACTTTTCCCAGCGGAATCCCGGTCCAGTCCGACACCACCTGGCAGACCACGTCCGGGTCCACCTCGATGGGGACCAGGGGGGTGCCCTCCTGGATGCCTTCGAGCGTCTTTGCCGCCTCTTGCATCCGGGCGCCGCCCTCGCTTATCGCATCCGGGCCGGCGGCTTCATTCAAAGACCGCCGGATATCAATAATGGCGTTGGCGGCCTCTTTTTCCCTGAGCCATTTGTCCTTAAGCGCTGCCAGTTCCTTTTGAAAAGTCTCCAGGTCCCCCTTGATGGCTTCAAGGCGCTCCTCGTCAATGGCCAGGCCATTGCGCCGGTCCCGTTCAATGGCTGCGCGCTCGCGTTCCAGGTTCTGGATGCTTCGCTCAATGTCCTCGATGACATCGGGTTTGGCGGAAAGGAGCACCTTGACCCGGGCCGCGCTGGTGTCGAGCAGGTCCACCGCCTTGTC
This sequence comes from uncultured Desulfobacteraceae bacterium, assembly GCA_964575805.1. Taxonomy (GTDB): domain Bacteria; phylum Desulfobacterota; class Desulfobacteria; order Desulfobacterales; family Desulfosalsimonadaceae; genus M55B175. Next base: position 8,435 of record CAZNSO010000100.1, on the reverse strand, counting down.
CGGCAGCTGCCGCCCGGAAATGTAGCGGTTGGAAAGCTCGGCCGCGGCGCGTATGGCGTCATCGCGGACCACCACCTGATGGGTTTGTTCATATTTTTCCTTCAGGCCCCTTAAAATCAAAACAGCGGTTTCCTCCGAGGGCTCGTCGAGTTTGACCAGTTGAAATCGGCGGGCGAGCGCGGCATCTTTTTCAAAATACTTTTTGTATTCCGACCAGGTGGTGGCGGCCACGGTGCGCAGCTCGCCCCGGGCAAGCGCCGGTTTCAAGAGATTGGCGGCATCGCTCATGCCGGCCGCCCCGCCGGAGCCGATCAGGGTGTGGGCCTCGTCAATAAAAAGAATAATGGGCTTCTCCGAAGCCTTGACCTCGTCGATCACGCCTTTCAATCGGCTTTCAAACTCGCCTTTCATGCCGGCGCCGGCCTGCAGCAGCCCCATGTCCAGGCCCAGGATGGAGACATCACGCAAGAGTTCCGGCACATCGCCCTCAACCACCCGAAGCGCCAGGCCTTCCACGACGGCGGTCTTGCCCACACCGGCCTCGCCCACCACAATGGGGTTGTTCTTGCGCCGCCGGGCCAAAATATCCACCATTTGGCGGATTTCCCGGTCCCTGCCGAAAACCGGGTCGATCTCGCCGGCGGCGGCTTTCCCGGTAAAATCAATGCAGAAACGGCCCAGGGCGGTATCGCCGCCGGGCACCCCGCCGGCCTCCGCCCTATCCCCCTCCCGGCCGGCCGGGGTCTCCACGGAGGCTTTGGTGATGTCCCCTAAAGCGGCCATCAGGTTGTCGCGGCTGATGGTGCTGACCAGATCCGCACAGCTCCCGGTCGAAAACTGGCTGGGCCGGTTTAAAAACGCCAGGAGGAGGGCGCCGGAACGAATCCGGGATTCACCCAGGTTGATGGAGCCGACCAGCCAGGCCTCCTGGAACCAGTCCAGAAGAACCGGGGAAAACACGGGCTTTGCGGCATTGCCGGTCTTAAGCGACTCCAGGGTCTGATCCACAGCCTTTCTCAAACGCGAGGGGTCCATTTCCAACTGCCGCAATATCAGGGGAATATCCGATTGGGGCTCACCTAACAGCTTGGCCAGCATATGTTCCACTGTGACCTCATAATGGGTCCGGGATACACAAAGCCCGGCGGCTGCCTCCAGGCAGCTGGTGCAGTAGGCATTTAAACGGCCCAGAAGCGATTTGATATCAACGGTAATCATAACCTAACCTCCTGTTCGGCAGGGTGAATAAACTTTTCGGACCTCTCCGATCTGCTCGCTTGAAAAAACCCAGGTGTTCAAACCCAGCCGGGACCGGTCCGGATCCGCCAGGCATGCGGTTGTCGCTTCCCCTTCGGCCAAAATCACCTCAATGTCATACGCGAGACCTTCCAGAACGTACAGGTCGGTCAAGAAGCAGAGTTCCTGATAATTTTTGGCACCCGGGTAAAAGCTTTGAAAACCGGCGGAATCCAGGGGCCCGATCTGAACCCGGAATTTGCCCATGCGATCCACAATTTCCCGGCCGATCACCGTGTCCACCCCCAGCCCCTGAGCACCGCCGCCCAGGATCAGTTTCTGGTCCTCGGGTATTTCCGCCCTTCTTTCCACGCAGGGGATGACATCCACCGGGATGCCGTCCAGGCTGTCCCTCAAGAGGGTCAAAAGCCCCATGCCGGAGCGGGGTTTCTGGGTCAGCAGGCCGATGTAGCGAAGCAGCCGGAAAGGCTCGGCCACCCCGGCGCGCAAGGGTTTGTCGCCTAAACCCAGCAGGCAGAAAAGCCGCTCCAGGTGCTGCGGGCTGCCTGCCTCGACCACCTGAAAAAACTGGCGGTACTTGATGCAGCAATCGTAGAAGAGCTCAAAAATACGCTGATTGACGAGATCGACAAAATCCCTGGAAACGGTTTCATCCGAGGCCGCCTCATCCATCAGGTCTTCGGTGTAGAAAGTGGGAAGCGGCGCGGAACTGCCGTATAAACCCAAAAAATTGGCGGTTATGTGATAGCCGGAGGCAGGGTCGTTCGCAGCGTCGGGGGCA
>CAZNSO010000100.1:0-6297 GCA_964575805.1 uncultured Desulfobacteraceae bacterium | reverse complement strand
GCAGCGTCGGGGGCATCCGCCTCCCTTATGCGATCAATATCCGCCGGGGGAAAGGCAAGCGAAAGCTTGGGCCGGATACGGATGGGCGGGTTTTCCGCCGGGCCTTCCGGGCCGGGGCTGCCGCCCGTGCGGGCCCGGGACAGCACCCGCAAAAGCCGCATGGCCTGAAAAAAGCTGAATTGCTCGCCTTCCCGCAAAAGATCCCGTTTCAACTCCGAGGTTGCGCCCGTGGATGAGAACCCCTCCGGGTCTGCCATTAAAATGCGCCTCCTTTTTTCACTGGTCTTTTATTACTGGTTTTTGCCGTTTTTAGTTGCCATCACCGGCACTGCCCCCGGCGTGCGCATGGTTGCAGTGATATATCGCCGCTATATCAGGGGGTGCTGCCCCAGCCGGGGCGGCCACTGGTAGACGTCCCCCTTTACCGACTCGTTGATGACCAGCCGCGTGTAGGTGTTGATTGAGGCATAGTTGCCGATAAAATAATCCATGATACAGCCAAAAAGATAAAGATCGCCCGGTCCCACGAAATGGTCCTGGCGGACTTTCATCGAAACTTCCAGCCCGCGCATCATGATGCCGGACACCATGCGGTTGCCCCCTTTGGCGGAAAGGGACTCAATGCCGGCAATGCGCTTGCGGTTGGCGATGATGGCGGTCTTGTCCCGGGTTTCCTCAAAAATGTAGAGTTCCAGAAGGGTCCGCAGGTTCTCCGCGCTGGAGAGCGAAAGATAATTGAGCGACAAATGCGACAACAGCCGCCACAGGAGATTGCTGCCGATCGGCGGCAGCACATTGGTGGTGGGCACGGTAATATTTTGAAACCCGACAAATTCCGGGGAAGTGCTGGTGGGCTGGGAGATATCCCCCAGACCGATGCCCTCGGGCAGACTGCCGTTGGTGCAATGGACTTTAAGCGATATGATTTCGCTGCGGGGGGGCTCGGCCGTGTCCGGATATGCAAAGGAGAGCAGGACGTCAAAACCGGTCCGGACCGGCGTGCGCCGCAGCTTGGTATAATAGATGGCCTGCCCGGGATGCCCTGCGGAAAACAGATCCACCGGCACGTAGGTCTTTTCTTTGGCGCTGCCCTGAACAAAGCCCACCACCTTATCCAGGGAATAGACCTGGTAGTGATTGACGTTGCTCCCTGCCGGACGCACCTCGTAATCTGTTTTCCGGTGATCCAGGCGGATCGGGTCGGCTTCATGGCCGAACAGGTTGATGGCCGGGGTGGCAGCCAGCACGAAATTGGACGCCCGCACCCGGACCGGTTTAAACGGGGGTGCGTCCAGGACAAAACGGATGGAAAAATCGTTCCCCTCCCCCCGGTTCTGCCATTTTTCCCAGCCGAAAAGATCCAGGAACAAAAATTTTGACGGCAGTATAAAATATTCCTGAAGGACCCGGTAGGCCGGAAAGGATTGGGAGGGATAGGGGAACAGGCTCTCGGCTTCGGCAAAGCCCACCGGCTTTAACTGATCCGGAGGCAGCACCAGGCCCTGCCCGGACTCGCCGGGAATAATTTCCATGCGCTGCAGGAATTTCTGCAGCAGCAGAAAAAGATCCGCCGCCGCCGCATAGTCGCCGGCAAGGAAAAACCGGAGGCTGCCGGGCTGCCACTCAGCCAACTGAGGGCCGTTGAAGCGCATCTTTAAAATGATGGCAGGGGCGCTTCCGGCGCGCTCCTCAAAGGATGCATCCAATACCGAAAGCGGGTGCACCGTGGTGTCGTAGCAGGTGCGGAACAGGCAGGGCGTCCCGTCCACGGGCACAGAGGCCAGCTGGACGCCGGCCGGCACATTGACGGCTTGTTTCAGCGTGGGCTTGGGCGTGAACGCGATGATGGTGGTTGAAGGAATGGGCCGCAGGTAGTGCGGCCATATCAACTGGACCAGCTCATGGATAATTTCCGGAAACTCGTCATCCAGCTTCTGGCGAAGCAGGGCGGTTAAAAAAGCGACGCCTTCCAGGAGACGCTCCACGTCCGGATCCGTTGAGGGCCCGCTCAACATGGGCGCAATCGCCGGGTGCGCCTTTGAAAATTCGGCCCCCAGGTCCCTTAAATGACTGAGTTCCTGTTGAAAATACCGGTTTAACAAGTCAGCTCCTGATGGTAATTCTGCCGTCACCATCCATCAGACTTTCAAACACGACCGGCTGCTCTGAACCTTCAAGCGCAAGCCGGCCATGAATCTCAAAGTTAAGTGACAGCAGGTCCTCTTTAAACGGAATATATTTGACCCGAACGGATTTGAGCCGGGGCTCGTATTTCTGGATGGTCTGGCGGATCGCTTTCTCGATTTCCCGCGGTGCACCGGACTGCGCATGCAGCACATCGTTGAAATCGGGCAAACCGAAATCCGCTGCGATCGGCACCCCGCCCTGACGCGTATTGAGAACCTTCTGAAGATGCAGGAGCACGGAATCCATAACCTTCTGCGGATTCTCGCTCATGCTCCGGCCGGGCGTCTTCTCCAGCATCCGGATCCGTTCAAGCAGGCGGCCTTCTCTCATAAATATCCCCGGCGATGGTATTGAATTGGCACCTCCTGCACCGGAGCCGGCCTAAGCCTGAGCTCCGGCAACAAACCATTATCAACCCCCGGCCGTGCGCCAGTCATCCGCCCCTTCGGTGCCGCCGACCTCGTGTGTCCAGGTAATCATCCGATAGGTGAAAGAGACATCCTCAAGGTGCGTAAAATGGGCCATGCCCGGATCCTGGCAGTTTGGCATGTAAGCATGGATATTGGTGATAATGGCATCTTCCAGGGCAATGGTAAAATAATGCTCCGGCTGCCCGGAAACACTGGTGCGGTACCATTTGAGCTCACACTTGTTGAGCCGCTCCCCGGTTGTCAGGGCGGTATAGAGAAGCGGCGAGGACTTGTCGAAAATTTTTGTAACGGTGAGCGGCTTGTGAACCCGCTGCCCGGTGGGCTGCCCGCTCTGGGGATCCGTGGGCACGGTGACCGTGTGGTCGAATGCTTCCACCAGGATTTCATCCTCGTGGCCTTCCTGGTAGATATTGCCGACGCTCTCCTCCGTGAATGTCCCCTGGGTGATCGCCCCTTGGGTTGCCCCTTCAACTGATAAATAACAAGGTGTTGGCATCGCTTGATCTCCTTTTTCGCTAAAAGTTGATGACTCCCTGTTCTGTTACTGAATTTAAAAAATCAGTCTTTATCCAGTTTCCCCACCAGTGAGAGGGTAAAGTCCGCCCCCATGTATTTGAAATGCGGCCGTACTTTAAGCCCCACGCGGTACCAGCCGGGTTCGCCCGCGACATCTTCGACCGTGACCCTGGCCTGGCGAAGCGGGCGCCGGCTTCTCACCGTGGGGCTGGGGTTTTCCTGGTCCGCCACATACTGCCGGATCCATTCGTTGAGTTCCCGGTCCAGGTCGCTGCGCTCTTTCCACGTACCGATGTTTTCCCGCTGGATCACTTTCAGGTAGTGGGCCAGCCGGTTGATCACAAACATATAGGGCAGCTGCAGGCCCAGCTTGTAGTTTAATTCCGCTTCCTTCCCCTCCTTGCTGATGCCGAAGTTCTTGGCCTTCTGAACGGAGTTGGCGGAAAAAAACGCCGCATTGTCGGACCCCTTGCGCATGGTCAGCCCGATAAAGCCCTCTTCGGCCAGCTCGTACTCCCGGCGCTCGGATATCAGGACCTCGGTGGGGATCTTGGTCTGAACCGCGCCCATGGCCTCGTACTGGTGCAGCGGCAGGTCCTCCACGGCACCGCCGCCCATAGGGCCGATAATATTGGCGCACCAGCGGTACTTGGCAAAGCTGTCGGTCAGTCGGGAGGCGAAGGTGAAAGCGGCATTGCCCCACAAATAATGGTCATGGCTGGGGGATACGTTTTCCTGGAAGTTAAACGCCTTTACCGGCTGGGTGTCCGGACCGTAGGGCAGGCGCAGCAAAAACCGCGGCAGCGTGAGGGCCACGTACCGGGCGTCCTCGCTTTCCCTGAAAGACTGCCACTTGGTGTACTGGGGCCCTTCAAAGATGGATTTCAAATCCTTTAACTGAGGCAGCTTCTGAAAATCCTCGAGGCCGAAAAACTCCGGGCCGGCCGAGGCGATAAACGGGGCGTGGGCCATGGCGCCCACGCTGGCCACATACTGCAGCAGCTTGACATCCTGGGGGCCGGGCCCGAAATCGTAGTTGCCGACCATGGCCGCGTAGGGCTTGCCTCCGAACATACCGTACTCGGCCGTGTAGACCGTCTTGTACAATCCGGATTTGGGGACCTCGGGCGCGTCTTCAAAATCCTCCAGCAGGTCATCCTTGCTGACATTCAAGACCTCGATTTTAATGTTCTCCCTGAAGTTGGTTTTATCCACCAGGTATTTCAGGGAACGCCAGGCGGACTCCAGCTTCTGGAACGTTTTGTCGTGCAGGATGGCATCGAGCTGCAGGCTCAGCTTGTTGTCGATCTCGGCGATCATCTCGTCCACATCCGCCTTGGAAACTTTCTCCACCGTCTTTCCCGGCTCGATGAGCTGGGCAAGCAGCGCTTCCACCCCCTTTTTGGCCAGGCCGTAAGAGTCGTCACTGGGTTTTAACTTGGTGGCCTGGACAATATCATCAAGCAGCGAAGCCTGTTCCTCCGTGGTTTTTTCGGCGCCAGCGGCATCCTGTTTCTGTTCTTCCGGCATACGCACCTCCCTTTTTTATTCTTCTTCAACCCCGAGCTCTTTTAAAAGCTGCTCGCGGGCGGCATCATCCTTGACCAGTTCCTGGAGTTTCCGTCGAAATTCAGGAATGTTGCTGAGCGGCCCTTTAAGCGAGGTCAGGGCTTCGCGCAGTTCCAGGAGCTTTTTCAACTCAGGGGTTTTGCGGGCAATGGATTCGGGGTCAAAATCCTTCATGGACTCGAAGTTCAACTGAACGCTCAGCTCTTCATCCGGCTCCCCGGAAATCTTGTTGGGCACCGTTAAACTCAGGTTGATGTTCTGCTCCTTTAACACGTCATCAAAGTTATCCTTGTCAATGTTGACGGGTTCCCGCTCTTCCAGCATCCGGTCATCCGGCTGCTGGGTGAAATCACCCATGACCAGGAGCCGCAGCGGCAGCTCCACTTCCTCCTTGGCATCCCCGGTAGCCGGCCGATAAACAATATTGACCCTTTCTTTTGGTGCGACGGATGATTCTTTCGCCATATGATCCCCCCTTTTCCTTTATTTGTCTTTTATTTGTCTTTTTGATGCTTTCGCAGAAGACACCTCAAACTGGACTTTTTTCGAAACTCTCAACTCTGCCTGGCCCCGATAACGACTCTCTCCCCTTTCCATGCGCTCTTACGTTATTCCAGCCAGTAGCCAGGTAGGGCGGACCAAGCGCAGCGTGTCCGCCTTTTCTTAAAAGCTAAGCGGGTCTTTGCGTTCTCTTTTGGGCGGACACGCTGCGCTTGGTCCGCCCTACGAGGGCTATGCGAGCTTGGCCCGTCATTGAGATTGAAAATATGTCTATACAATGGCGCAAACATTAATAACTGAACCCGCCTGACGGTCAGCGGCTGAGCCGCAGGGCCTCGGCCGGATCGAGCCGGGATATCCGGCCCAGCAGTTCATCCGCCCGCTGGCGGAACCGGTTGCCGGACAAGGAACGGAAACCGGACCAGGCCAATGCCAAGCCTTTCAGCGCCACGGCCGGCTCCCATGCCTCCACGCGGTAATGGTCGATATCGGCAATCACCTGCTCCAGATGCGGCACGGCCAGGTTTTTAAACTCAGAGCCCAACAGAATCTGGCACAGGGCCATGCGCCACAGAAGGCCGGATTTTTCCGACCGGCAGCCCTGCAGCTGCTCCCTTATCAGCCCCACCGCCTCCATGGTCTGCTTCTGCCTGGAAAGGGATTTGGCCTTTTCAATGATCTCGGCCATGGAATCGCTTCCCGGGGCGGCGCGTGCATCCGTCTCGAACGAAATGTCTCCGGTCCGCTCGGATGCACTGCCCATGGCGATCTGCCTGAGCCACTCCCGGGTTTCAGGGTCGGCAAAGGGCAGCCCGTCAGAAAAGGCAAGCGCTTCCAGCCCGGGGATGCGGTGGAGAAAAAAGGCGGTTTCGTCGCAGACCGCCTGGTGGGCCCTCTGATAGCCCGGCCCCAGGTAAAGCAGCGATTCCGAGGCCAGCCGGCCCAGGTCAAACCAGAAAATAAAGCGGGAGAGTTTTTGTTCCGCTGTTTGCAGCAGAACCTGCCAGTTGTTGTCGGCTTTCAGGTCTTCAAGGGTTTTGATCTCCTGGGCCGAAGGGGGCGGGATCTGCGTTTTTCCTTCATTTGCGGGCGG
>CAZNSO010000099.1:5920-11259 GCA_964575805.1 uncultured Desulfobacteraceae bacterium | reverse complement strand
TTCCTCGGAATCCGCGGCATTCTGCTGGACCACCTTGTCCATCTCAGAGACCGCCGTGTTGACCTGGTCGATGCCCTGGGCCTGCTCCTTGGACGCGGCCGTGATCTCCGCGATCAGGGTGTTGACCTTCTCGGAGCTCTCCTTGATGGAGTTCAACTGGGTGGCCACCTCGTCGGCCACGCTCACCCCGTTATTGGCGTTTTCCTGCGACTTTTCAATGAGATTCGAGGTGTTCTGGGCCGCCTCCGCACTGCGCTGGGCCAGGTTGCGCACCTCCTCGGCCACCACCGCAAACCCCTTGCCCGCCTCGCCGGCACGCGCGGCTTCCACCGCCGCGTTAAGGGCCAGCAGGTTGGTCTGAAACGCGATGTCATCGATGGTCTTGATGATCTTGGAAGTCTCGTTGGCGGACTCCTTGATCTCGTTGATGGCCGAATTCATGCGCTGCATGGATTCCACTCCCTTTTCCACAACCCCGGCGGTCTCTTTGACCGCGCCTTCGGCCTGCTCGGCATTGTCAGCGTTCTGCCGGGTCTGCGCCGCCATCTCCTCGAGCGATGAGGAAGTCTCCTCGAGGCTTGAGGCCTGCTCGCTGGAACCCTCGGCCAGCGACTGGCTCGATGAGGCCACCTGGCCGGAAGCCGAGGCCACCTGGTCCGCACTGCCGCCCAGGCCCTGCGCGAGCCGGGTGAGGGTCCGGTTGATCCCCCGGCTGAAAAAAAAGCCGAGCACAACGGCGATACCGACAGTGACCAATGATATGAGCAGCAGCAGTTTGGTCTGCGCGCCGACGTCGCGCTCAATGTTGTCAATATAAACGCCCGTGCCGACAATCCAGTCCCAGGGCTCAAACCCGGCCACGTAGGACATTTTCGGTTCAATGCGGTCCTTGTTGTCATAATATTGCCACTTGTAGGGAACATGGCCGGCCCCGCTGCGCCGAACTGTTTTGACAAACTCGACAAACAGGTTCAGCCCGTCCGGATCCGTGACGCCGGAGACATCCTGCCCTTCCAGGCTTGGTTTGAAAGGATGCATCACAATGCGGGGCTTAAAATCCTGTATCCAGAAATAATCCTTCATCCCGGCACCGAAACGGATTGACCGGACCGCCGCCTTGGCCCTTTCCTGCGCCTCTTCCCGGCTCAGGGTGCCGGCTTTCTCCCTCTCATGATAAAACTGCAGCACGGAGATGCCCACTTCCCCCAATTCTCTGGTCTTGTCTTCTTTTTCAGTGTAAATGGCGTGCTCCAGGGTCCGCGTGCTGATCAGCATCACCACCCCCCCTGTTGCCATCACCAAAACCACGGTCAGGGCCATAATCTTTGTGCTCAGACCGAATTTTTTCAACAATTTCATCTGCACCCCCTCCTCTTTCAATATTCAGGCAAAAACCTTGTTTCGTTCAATAAACAACAATTTTATTCAATTATTTCAAATTTTATGCCAAAGCCTTTCTGCCGCATTTTCCGGCCAATCCATGAATATTGGTCATATATTCGCCACCTGTTTGCCAAAAACCTGACACCCCTTAAGTCGCCGGGACAAAGAGGCTATCTCCCCTGGTGGCAAACAAAAGGGGGTTTTCTGTTTCATCCGTATTGAAATCAAAGGGCATGTCTGTGCTCGGCTGCCGAAGGGGCTCTTACCGGCAGGTCCTGACTGTGCAGACACCTGCATTTTTCAGACATGGGGCGGGGATCGGGCAGAAGCGGGTTGGCAAAGCAGGTAAACGCAGAGGTGTTGGCGGTGACGTGCCCAGGGATGGCATCTGCCCCGTCACTGCCAGGGGCCCCTGGCTGCCCGGACACGGCGGGTGGCGTTCATCCGCCCTGGCAGATAGCCTAGACTTCCCGAGGGAAGCATTGATGCGGGGCCCGGGTACTTCCCCGGGCCTTGAGACAACGGGGTATTGCCGGCTGGCGGCCCGTTGGCCGCCAGCGGCACTTGGACAAGATACATGGATTCCCTATTTATTTCAGGGCGTCAATCCATTGCAGCGGGTCTTTCCCGTACGCGTTTCGAACCCAAACCGGACCTAATTCACTCGCCGTTCCTTGCTGCCCCACTCTTTTTCCCTCAATACGAACTTTTGGATTTTACCGGTAGCTGTTTTGGGCAGATCGCAGAACTCGATATACTTGGGCGACTTGAACCGGGCCATATTTTCTTTGCAAAAGGCCATGATCTCTTCTGCCGATGCCTTGGTGCCGGGTTTCAAGGTGATGAAGGCCTTTGGCACCTCCCCCCATTTCTCATCCGGTGTGCTGACCACCGCGGCCTCCAGTACAGACGGGTGCTGGTAGAGGGTGTTTTCCACCTCCACCGTGGAGATATTTTCACCACCGGAGATGATAATATCCTTTTGCCGGTCCATGATCTGGATATAGTTGTCCGGATGCATGACAGCCAGGTCGCCGGAGTGGAACCACCCGCCCCGGAAAGCCTTTTCCGTGGCCTCCGAGTCCTTGTAATAGCCCAGCATCACGATATTGCCCCGCATCACCACTTCGCCGATGGTTTTTCCGTCCCTGGGCACAGGGGCCATGGTCTCGGTGTCCAGCACATTCAGGAACTGGCTCACCGTGTAGGCCACGCCCTGGCGGGAGCGGATGGCGGCCTGCTCCCCGGCCGGCAGGCGGTTCCATTCAGCCTGCCAGGCACAGATGGTGTATGGTCCATAAACTTCGGTCAACCCGTAGACGTGATGGACGCTGGCGCCCATCTGTTCCATCTGGGAGATGATGGTCGGCGAGGGCGGCGCCCCCCCGACCGCTATCTCAAGGGGCCGCTTCAGGGAGATCTTCCCGGAGGCCGGGTGGTTGGCAATACCGATGAGCACGATGGGCGCCGCGCACATATGGGAGACCCCTTCGGCTTCAAACAGCCCCATGATCTCTTCCGGGTCGACCTTTCGCAGGCAGATATGGGTTCCGCCGGCGGCAGTCACCGCCCAGGGAAAGCACCAGCCGTTGCAGTGGAACATGGGGAGCGTCCACAGATAGACGGAATCGTTTTTCAGCCCCATTTCCATGCAGTCCGCCAGGGCATTGAGGTAGGCGCCCCGATGGTGATACATGACGCCCTTGGGCTGCCCCGTGGTGCCGCTGGTGTAATTGATGGTGATCACATCACGCTCATCGACGGCTTCTATCGGCATATCAGCCGGGGAGCCGGTCTTCAGAAAGGCTTCATAATCCATCCCCTCAAGTGGCTGCTCACCGCCGGCATCGCAGATGTTGACGAAGGTTTGAACGCCTTTTAACTCACCGAGCACCGGCAGGACGAGCCCGGCGAACTCGTTGTCCACAAAGCAGACCGAAGCGTCGGAATGGTTGAGGATATAAGCGACTTCCTGGGCGGAAAGCCGGATATTGACCGCCACGAGGGCGGCGCCGATCATGGGAACGGCAAAGTGGGCCTCCAGCATGGGCGGAATGTTGGGCGCAATAAAGGCCACCTTGTCGCCGGGCCGGACGCCGAGGTTTTTCAGCGCACTGGCCAGTTGATTGACCCGCTGGTAGAACTGCCTGTAAGTAAACCGCTCTTCGCCGTTGACCACAGCCAGCTTCTCCGGGTATACTTCAACGCTTCTCTTGATAAAATTGACCGGGGTCAATGGTTCATAATTGACCGAAGCGTAACTCATTTCTGCCTCCTCTCTTTATTCGCATATATAAAGCGCGACCCGCCACCGCTATTCTTCGGCGGCCGCAACTGCCGGCGCCACCTCTTTCGCCTTGCCGAAAGCCGGGAAGCCGCTCAAAATCAACATTAAATAAAGGACGATGCCAAGCCCCAGACCCCAGGCCGGCCCGAACTTGGCGATGATCATGCCCACAAAAAACGCATAACCCTGGCTGGCCGGGGTTTTCACCATGGATATGGCGATATAGGCGCAGGCAAAGCCCGTCAGGATGAGGGTAATGGACAGGGCCACCGGCAAAAGCGGCTTCATGAAGGTGACCACGGGCACCAATAGTGCGAGAATGAAAGCCGGCCAGTACCAGTTGAACATGCCGGTGTACAGGGAATCCATATGGTTTCTGCCGGTCTTGTACTTCTCAACCAGAAAGACATGGACGCCGGTCCATATCGGCCCGTGCATCGGGATGAACGGCCCGGCCATGAGGAGGTGGCCGATGTTCTTGAAAAACAGGGTAAAATGGGTGCGCGTGTTGTCCGTGACGATCTTCTCGTCCTTTCGCACCTCGGCAGCCTGCTCGTTCAGGGTATTGGCCAGCACCAGGTCGCCGAAAACAAAAATATAGACCATGAGCGCCAGGGGCATGGCCTTCAGATAAAAATCAATCCCCGGCAACCCGACATAGAAGGGGTGGACTGACTGGATGTAGGTCCCTATGGCCGGGATATGAAATCCCATCTTAAAGTCAAAGGTGATTTCGCCAAAAAGCGGCCCGACCACTGCGGCCACCAGGAATCCGACCAGCATTGCCATGCTGGCCATTAACTTGAAGGCCTTGACCTTCTCCTTTGCCTTGGAAAACCAGACCGAAAACATCAGGAGAAGCACAATCCCCCAGACAATGGGAAGCGTGTAAGGCATGCTGCCAAGCCGGTCAAACTCGGAGTTGAATGCGGAGATGGCCCCTGCGAAAATAATGGCCGCCCGAAGCTCTGGCGGCACCCACTGGAAAAACCGGGCCCCCAGGCCGGTCGCCGCAAAGAACAGGAATATGGCGCAGATACAGACCATAAGCGCAGTCATGGCATGAATGGCCTCCACCCCCGGGGTGAAACCACCGAGAAAAACCATTACCAGGGGCAGGGCCGCCGTAATCCACCCCGGGGCATAGGGCTCGCCAAAAATCATCGTCTGCGCCACCAGCCAGAAAAGCTGAATGAACATCACCGCCCATGCCACTTCAAAGGGCACATTGAAATACTTCATTGTCAATGCTGCGACAACGCCGGCGGTTGCGGTTGTCAACAAACCGCCCTGAATAATTTCCGATACGGAAAACCCCAGGTGAACGCCCGGAATTCGCAGGGTAAAACGCCACCAATGGATTCCCGGCTGCTCCTGCCCCTCTTTGCGTTTAAGTGCCATGCCAACCTCCTTGAAAAAAATGGTTAGAGACTCTGACCTTTCCCTCGCGCCCCGGCGTCATATGGCAAAAATTCTCCGGATGCGGCATCGAAAAGCGGGGCACATGAGGGCGGCCCAATTCAGGTCGATACAGATTTACCAGACCCCGGATACAGTTGTAAATTGAATGAATTCGGAAAGTTTTCTAGACAGATAACCGGATTTGACCCCGGCAATCACCCCTGGGAAGGGCTGGGTAAATTACCTAATGCAAGCTAAGGGATGGCGG
>CAZNSO010000099.1:0-5820 GCA_964575805.1 uncultured Desulfobacteraceae bacterium | reverse complement strand
TCGCTTTCTGCCCAGAGCGCGGCAAACCGAACCAACTCGGAGGAGTGCTTGAAGCCAAGCTTGTCTTTAATCCGCTCGGTGTGGGAGTAAACGGTTTTGGTGCTCAGATACAGACTTTTGGCAATGACTGCCGGCACGAGGCCCTTGCCGATCAGATTGAAAACCTCAAGTTCCCTGTTGGTCAGAATGCTGATGGGCGGGCCGGCAACGACTCCCGGACAAGCCTGGTACTTGTTGAGGATCTTTGCCGTCATTTTTTCACTCAGATAGATATCGCCGGCGAATATACAGCGAATCGCCCGGATAATGGACTCCGAGGCTTCCTTTTTATTGATGTAGCCCCGCGCGCCGGCATGCAGGCAGCGCTCGGCATATATCTGCTCATCGTAAGTGGACAGGACCAGAACCGGCAGATGCTTGTACCCGGCACTGACCTGCTTGAGCAGATCCAGGCCGTTGCTTGTTTTCAGCGCCAGATCCAGTATCAAAAGATCCGGACGACAGCCGGGTATGGCCTCGAGCGCGCTATTGACATCTTCCGCACTGCCGCATATTTCCAGGTCGGTTTCTTGCTGGATCAGGTCGGAGAGCCCCATCCGAAAAACCGGATGATCCTCAACGACAAGAATGCGCCTGCGTGCATGGCTTTCATGCCCGTGCATAAACAATTTCCTTTTGCGTGCTGTTTGGGTTGAAGTGGATGGTAACCCGTGTTCCCGTGGACGCTTCCCCCTGAATGCTCAGCAGGGCCCCGATTCGGCGGGCGCGGTAATGCATGATCCGGATGCCCATGCCCCGGCTCTGAATGCGTGCCGGAAGGCCGCAGCCGTCGTCATGTATCTGAAGCTCCGCTTTCTCCCCCCTGGTGGACAGGCGCAGGCGGATGTTCTGCGCCTTGCCGTGCTTGACCGCATTGTAAGCGGCTTCCCGGGCAATGTAGAATATATGCGTGGCGGTGGCCGGGTCCGGCAACAGGATCGCACTGTCGTGCCGGAGGCGGCAGGATACGCCATAAATCTGCTCAATATCCCGGCAGAGCTCTTTCAAGGTCAACTCCAGTTCCTGTTCTGCGATGCAAGTCGGACAAAGACCGCGCGAGATGCGGCCGGTTTTGTCAATCGCCTCCTGAACCAGGTCCCGCACCTTGTCCACCGCACTCAGGTCGTGACAACCGCTCTCGGCAAGCCGCCGCCGCAATACTTTCTGCATGACCTCTATCCCCAGCAGATGCGAGCAAAGGTCATCGTGCAGGTACTGGCCCAGCTGCAGCCGCTCCCGCTCGCTGATATCGATGATTTCCCTCTCAAGCCGCTTGGTTTCCGTCTGGTCGTCCACTGAACAGAGCATGCACTCATCCCCCCATATGTAAACCAACTCCGCATTCATGGTGCCCAACCGGAGTTGTCCGCGGGCATCCGTGGATTCCACGTCCATGTCGCGCACCCGGCCTTCCTGATTCAAAAGCCCGAGGATCCGGCCAAAGGTCTCGGAATGCTGAAACATGGAAAGGGAGCGGAAAGATTTCCCCCCAAGCGCATCGCGCGAACATCCGATAAAAGTCAGAAACCTTTGGTTGGCGTCGATGAGCCGCCAGGTTTTCATGTTGACGATAAACATCCCCGAAGGGCTGGAGTGAAAGGCCTTGGAAAAGAGCTCCTCTGTCTTCCGGCGCTCTTCGATTTCCTCCCGGATCTTTCGGCTGCTGGTTTCCAGCCGTTCCATGAACTGGTTGAAATAGGCGGCCAGATTGCCGATTTCATCCTTTGTCTCCATTTTCATCCGTCCTGTAAAATTGCCCGCCGCCCCCAGGGAAAGCTTTCTTTCCAGCTGATGGAGGGGCCGGGTAATACTGCGGGCAATGGCAAATGTCACCGGCAGCATGAACAGCAGGATAATGACAATCGTTGCCGCAACCACCCTGCGGACCAGTTTCAGGGGGGCGAAAAACTCTTCCAGGTACCCGGTCGAAGAGACGATCCAGTCATATTCGGGGATATAGTTGTAAATCACCAACTTCTCCCGGTACCGCTTTTCCCCGGGATTGCGCCAGGAATAAAAGAGTTTGCCGCTTTTGGTCCTGCACTGATGCCTCACCAGGTAAAAACCGTCGGCATCCCTTGCATTCCAGAGGTTGCCCGAGAGGTGGGGGTGGATCACGAGATCGCCGCTGCTTTCCATAATATAGCTGTAGCCGGTGCTGCCGAAGGTCTGGGAAAGAATGCTGTCCTTGAAATCCGAAATATTGATCAGCCGGCTGAACTCGGAGCGATAAGAGGAAACCGAGATAATCCAGTCCCAGGGCTCAAAATAGGTCATAAACAGGGCCTTCGGCCGTGGGTGGCGCTCCCCGGGATTTTTCCATTCATACTCCAGATAGCCTTCTTTGCGCTGCATCTGCTTCTGGATAAAGGCGAAATGGGAAAAATCCACCCCTTCCACGAGGGGGTCGGGATGCATGGCCGCAATCCCGTCCGAGTCGAGGCAATAAATGTAGCCCGTATCGCCGATCGCCTGGCTCAAAAGCACTTCCCGAACCCTGGATTTTGCCGCTTCTTCAGCAACCCGCCCCTGCCGGGCATCCTCATAATAAAGCTTGACGATTTCCAGGTTTTTTTCTGCAACCGCCCGGAGATAGTTCTTGATCGAGGCCTGCGCCGTTGTCTCCACCATGTTCAGGATAGCGGTGGTGGCGCTGGACAACTCCCCTTCGATGTTTTCCTTGATAATCCGGCTGGCGATGATGTAGACGCTCATTCCGACCAATAGGACGGCAACAAGGACGATAAGGGAGTAAGTGTAAAACATTTTCAGCCCGATGGGCCTGTCCGTGAAATACCTGATCACCCGGGGCCCGACCGCCCGCAAAGCCGGAAAAAGTTTCATAAAAACAGCCTCGTTGCCAAAGGTTTCATCTCTTGTAAAAAACCTGAGATCATCATGTAAACAGAGTTCATTTCGGAGTCAACTGTTTTCTGAAATCCAGGCGGGGCTGCGCAGTGGTGAACGCAAGGGAGAAGGCGCATGCATTTCCGGGAAAGCCAAGCATCTTGGAATCCCGGCAGACCAATCATTGCATTTTTTTAGCCATCACCGGCATTGCTCTCGGCGGCATGAGGCCATCGGGCCTTTACTAATGTTTGCAAAAACAGGTAACCTTCAAACCAAGGTGTACCCGCCATTTTGAAGGCGGACACGCTGCGCTTGGTCCGCCCTACGAGAGATACAAGGGTTACGAGAGCCTTACGGAGCCCTGCCGAGCTTTGTCCGTCAAGGAGATTGAATATATGTCTAAAAAATTATGCAAACATTAATAATTTGTCAGGGATTCAGCCCCGCAAGCAGGGTACCGAGGTCGGGGAGGTCGGTAAATTCAACTGTGCTGGGCCCCTGCCGGCCGCTGAAATACCAGTGACTGAGGAGGGATTGCTCCGGCACATCAAAAAAAACCGAGGCACTGTCTGCCGTATCCAGGATGCCGGCTTTGATCTGTGAAAGCGAAACCCCGGAATGAATCAGCTTGTGGATGATTTTTTGGAGGCTTTCCGCGTGGGGGGCAACCGCCATAAATCGCAGTTCCCCGATCTGGCAGGGTTTTATGTCAAAATAGTGAATGCGCCGCAGCATCTGAGAGACGAGATCGGTGGATCTTTCCGCCACCTGTTTTTGATCGTCTTCAGACAAGTCGTAGCTGTCGTCCACCGGGGAAAGATGGGCCATATAAGCGGCCCCGCCGCCTCTTCTGCAGGCGACAACACCGGTGCAGGTGGCCAGCCCCGGGGTATACAGCTGTTTCCTGTCTCCCGCCCGCACCAGTTCACTGACATCAACGCGCTTGGCGGATGCAGGCGGAGAAATTTCTCCGCCTGCAGGTTGAACCGCCGCTTCTGTTGCCGCTGTCACTGCACCGGCCAGCAGTGGAAACAGCCTGCGGCTGTAAGTTTTGTAATAATCCGTGAGCACCTCGGCTTCGTCTTTTTCGACAATCAACCGCCAACTGGTGCTTCCAACGGGAAAACCGGCGAAGGCGCTCAGAACCCGAACCCCCCGGTAATCCGTAATCACGTCCCTTCCGCTGACCCCACTGCGTCTTTTTACCGCCCGGGTATCGATTTTCTTGCTGAGAACGGTCTCGGCATTGATGAAACGCGACTCGGTGAGCATCAAGTGCTGCTCGTTTACCAGGTAGGCCTCTCCGGTCCGGCCCAGGCCGGAGCGCTCCGTCAGCAGCTGGTTGAGGTGATTGATCGACAGCTGAAGGGCAATTGCGCCCTTGTACCGGTTGCTCTCCCACACCGGCAGGATATAAAATGCGGCCGGCTCATCCGAAGCCGCATAATATTGAAAATCAACAAACCTTGGCTTTTTCGGAGATTGTTTTATCACTTCGGCAAGACGGGTGTCTGCATAGGCCCCGCTGGTCAGGCTGCTCCGGAAATCATCTTCCATTTTCACAGAGTAGAAGACCATTTCTCCGGCATCAATGAACAGCAGGTCGTAGAAGGCACCGAGCTGATAAACGAAAAAGCGCTCAATCTCTTGGTTTAACCTCAAAAAACGATTTTTGTCGAGATTTCCGCTGACCGCCGCCCCCATTTGCTCAAAAAACCCCATTAATCGGGTGCGGGTCCGGCCCTTTTCCAGGCGGTCCTCCTGGTTGCTCAGCCAGCGCTCGATTTTTGCCGCCTTTTCCTCCCGAATGGCGACCAGCTTCTCGAATGTATGGCGACGGTATTCTTCGTAGGCGGGCACCCCGGTGTCCCCCCTGTTTTCACAGGCACAAACACAGGCTGTTATCATCGCCATCAGCAGAAAAAATCGCTTAAGCCCCTGAAGCCGACACGGCCGCATATAATTCTACCCGGCATTGTTCAAGGCGGCCATCTCCTCGGTGGATAGCACCTTGTCGATATCCAGCAGGATCTTTACCGCGGATTCGGTCTTGGCCATGCCCAGGATAAAATGGGTGTCCACCTGGGTGCCCAGCGAGGGGGCGGCCTCGATCTGGCTTCCGGCTATGTTGAGGACCTCGGAGACCTCGTCCACAATGATGCCGATAATCAGGGAGGACTCCCCACGGCTGACCTGAACCACGATAATGCAGGTCTTTCGTGTTACCTCCTGTGCTTCCATCCCGAACTTGCGGCGAAGATCAATAACCGGGATCACCTTGCCCCGCAGATTGATAACGCCCTTTACATAGTCCGGCGTGCGGGGAATCTTGGTAATCTCCTGCATGCCGATGATCTCCTGGACCTTCAAAATCTCCAGGCCATAGCCCTCATCCCCGAGGTTGAAGGTCAGGTATTTCCCCGCCAGATCCTTCAGTTTCTCCTGGTTTTCCATGGTCTGCGCATCCATACGGGCTCCCTTTTCCTGTTCGGCATGGGCCGATGCGGCCTGCAGGCCGCATCGGCCCTTTGTTTGCCTTGTGTTTGCCTTGCTGTCCCATTTTATTTAACAGTATATCAGAAGTCCTTGAATTCGTCATCATCCAAGGGAATCACCTGGTCCGCACTTTGCTGACGGCTGCTGCCACTCTTTTCAGACCGGGAATTGCCGGACGATTGACTTCCTGCCTGCCTTTGCTGCCCGCTCTGCCGGGAACTGCGGGGGGCCGCCAGGGCCTGCTGCCGATTTTGCCCCTGCCCTGCGGCCTCGGCCTGCCGGCCGGCCGAACCCCGGCCGTCGACCAGGGCCTTGAGTTCCGCCACCATCCGCTCCATTTCCGCGGCCTGGGAAGAGAGCTCTTCCGCGGCGCTGGCCCCTTCCTCGGAATCCGCGGCATTCTGCTGGACCACCTTGTCCATCTCAGAGACCGCC
>CAZNSO010000098.1:4685-11264 GCA_964575805.1 uncultured Desulfobacteraceae bacterium | reverse complement strand
GGTGATGCCCGCCGGTGATGGCCGGGTGACAGCCGGATGATGGCCGGATGATAAGGGAAAAAGCCATCATTTGCTGCCATTGACGCCAGGGAAGACCGGAGGCAGGCTGAGGACCGCCGGGTATAGCCGGTGCAGGAAGTTTTTTCGGGTGCCCCCGGCGGGGGTGCGGATAGTCCTTGTCAAAGGGAATTTGACATGTTAGAAAGAAAAATTTGATGTTGGTGGACCATAAGTTTCGGATATATTGTGTTAACCTTAAACTAAAAGGAGAAAAGCGAAAATGGCATATGATGCAGTAAACATGGCTGACTGGCAGATTTCAGAGGCAGCGGAGGAGAACATGCCCACCCCTGACCAGTGGGTTGAGAAACTTGGCCTGTCGAAAGATGAAATGCTTCCCATGGGGCGCCTGGGCAAAGTCGACTTCCTCAAAATCATCAACCGCCTCCAGGACAAACCGGATGGCAAGTACATCGAGGTCACGGCCATTACCCCGACCCCGCTCGGCGAAGGCAAAAGCACCACCTCCGTCGGCCTCATGGAAGGTCTCGGCATGCGCGGGAAAAACGTCGGCGGCGCCCTGCGGCAGCCTTCAGGCGGCCCCACCATGAACGTCAAGGGAACCGCGGCCGGCGGCGGCAACTCCATCCTGATCCCCATGACGGAATTCTCACTCGGCCTGACCGGCGATATCAACGACATCATGAACGCCCACAACCTGGCCATGGTGGCGCTGACCTCCCGGATGCAGCATGAGCGCAACTATACGGACGAGCAACTCCTGCGCCTCTCCAACATGCCGCGTCTTGACGTGGACCCCACGCGCGTTGAAATGGGATGGATCATCGACTTCTGCGCCCAGGCCCTCAGAAATATCATTATCGGCCTTGGCGGCAGATTCGACGGCTACACCATGCAGTCCAAGTTCGGCATTGCGGTCAGCTCGGAGCTGATGGCCATTCTGGCGGTTGCCACCAACCTGGCGGACCTCAAGGAGAAGATCAACAACATCACGGTTGCCTTCAGCAAAACCGGCAAGCCCATCACCTGCGGGGACCTGGAAGTCGGCAACGCCATGACCGCTTTTATGCGAAACACCATCAACCCGACGCTTATGTGCACTGCCGAATATCAGCCCTGCTTCGTGCACGCCGGCCCCTTCGCCAATATCGCCGTCGGCCAGTCCTCGATCATTGCCGACCGCGTCGGCCTGAAACTGTTTGACTACCACGTGACCGAATCCGGCTTTGCCGCAGACATCGGATTTGAGAAATTCTGGAATGTCAAATGCCGCAACTCCGGCCTGAAACCCCACGTCTCCGTTCTGACCTCCACCATCCGCGCCCTCAAGATGCATGGCGGCGGGCCCAAGGTCGTGCCCGGAAAAGCCATGCCCGAAGAGTACACCAAGGAGAACACCGGCCTGGTGGAAAAGGGCGTTGAAAACATGGTGCACATGATCAATGTGATCCGCAAATCCGGCATCAACCCGGTTGTATGCATCAACAAGTTCTACACGGACACGGACGAGGAAGTCAAAATCGTCAGAAGGGCCGCTGAAGAGGCCGGCGCCCGCGTGGCGGAATCCGAACACTGGCTGAAGGGCGGCGAAGGCGCACTGGAATTTGCCGATGCCGTTGATGACGCCTGCCAGGAAGGGAATAACTTCGACTTCCTCTATCCCCTGGACATGAAGCTTCGCGACCGGGTGGACCTGATCGCCAAGGAAGTTTACGGCGCCGATGGCGTGGACTGGCAGCCTGAAGCCGAGCAGAAGGCCAAGATGCTGGAAGACGATCCCAAGTACGCGGATTACACCACCATGATGGTCAAAACCCACTTGAGCCTGACCCATGACCCCACACGGAAAGGCGTTCCCAAGGGATGGCGGCTGCCGATCCGCGACGTGCTGATCTATTCCGGCGCCAAGTTCCTCTGCCCCTGCGCAGGGACCATCAGCCTGATGCCGGGAACCGGTTCCAACCCGGCCTTCAGAAGAATCGACGTCGACCCGGACACCGGAAAAGTCAGCGGCTTGTTCTAAGCAATCGCCGCCGGCAAGTAAACAAAATAAAAGCCCCCGCCGTGCTCATGCCCGGGCGGGGGCTTTTATTTTTCCTTTTTACTGCCCTGCCGGCTACTTCAAACAATAAACAAAGAGCTTGGTGGCAAGCTTTGCCGCCGTGAACTCCGATACGACCGACCCTTCGATTTTGGCCAGTTCATTGATATCCACCGCCACAACATTTTTTTCCCTGCCCACCCGCTTGATCAGCTCCACCACCTGGCGATAGGTGAGCCCGCCGGGCACCGGTGTGCCGGTTCCCGGTATGATGCTCGGGTCCAGCCCGTCCAGGTCAATGCTTATGTAAACATTGGCCGGCAGCGCGTATACCACGTCATCCATCCACGAGTCATCGGCCGGGTTGAGGTTGTGGGCATAAAACGGATATAAATGGCGGGACTTGATATAGTCGAATTCCTCCGGGCAGAATGAGCGGATCCCCACCTGAACAAAGGGCAGCTTCAGGTCATCGCCTATGCGGCGCATGACGCAGGCGTGGTTGTAAGGGCTGCCGTTCCATTGATCCCGCAAATCCAGGTGGGCGTCTATCTGCAACACTCCCATGTCGGCATACCGGGCGGCCGCGGCCTTGCCCAACCCGATGGTGATTGCATGATCCCCGCCGATAGAGCAGAGCAGTTGATCCCTCCCCAGGTACCGGGCGGCGGCTGTTTCTATTTCCGCTACCGCCTGCTCCGGATTCCGGGTGGGCACCAGCCCGGCCACCGTATGGATACCCAGCTTACGCCAGTCCACCAGCGTTTCCTCATCCAGGCACTCCAACTCCATGGAGGCATTCAGCAAATGATAAGGCCCCTGCCCGGATCCCGAGCCAAAGGAAGGCGCCATTTCATAATAAATCGGAAACACCACCACCCGGGCATCCTCCAGACGCTGGGTATGAATCGCCTCGCCGCCAAACGGAATAAATGATTTCTGTGCCATTATCTCACAATCTCACAATAATTCGGTTTGTTGCCATGCCACCCTACTTCACAAATATGGCGGCTGCCAGAACCGTTGTCCACAGGTTGCCTTCAGCGCCAAGCGCCGCCTGACTGATATGCCGGGAATGGATGATTTTTCCGGACATCTTGTAAATGTCCCGGCGTTCATCATAGTCCTTGTCCGGGTCAAATTCAATCCCCAATGTAGTGGCCAGCATGGAGGCGGCAATATCCTCGGCGAACTCGCCGGCTTCAACTTCGGTCTGCCCGTAGCCGTGATGCTCGGACAAATAGCCATAGCGCTCATTGCCCTCCGGCAGCGCCAACCCGATGCTTGCCACCAGCCGCCGGCCGGGCTCCCGGCTTTCTTCCTTGGCCATTACGCAGTGCGTGATCTCCCCGGCTTCAAGCTTGGCCAGACCCTTTTCCTTGTCCAGGATTTTACAGCCCGGGGGGAAGATAGAGGAGACCTGCACCAGGTTCAAGTGGGCAATGCCCGCCTCCCTGAGGGCATTTTCAAATGAGGCGAGCTGCGCCTTGTCCTTTCCGACCCCTTTTGTAAAAAAAATATATCTTGGCACATACATAATTGCCACTCCCTTAATTATACCGTCCGGCTGAACGCTTCAAACACAGACAAAGCAGAATGCCTCGAAAAAAAAATGCAAAGATTCCCCCAATCCCAACCACGAACTCCTTATTTCGAAACCATCAGACAAGCGCTTTTAATAATGGGTATACCGGTGCCTTGTCAATCAAAAATCAGGTGAAAAAAGGCCGCCCCTTTCGGGCGCATCATACTTGTCAAGCATGGCCCAAAGCTGATATGGTCAATATAATCATCGGCAGCGGAAGCCATCAACTCTATCCAATCAGTTCGGGCATAATGGAAATCAAACTCAACACAGGCCGCCACTGCATTGAAACCGAAATGAAGCGGCAGTACAACAAAACCATCTCCGCCTATTTCAAATCAGGCCCGGAGACCGACAAGCAAACGCTGGAAGCCCGGATCGACCTCCTGCAGCAAGGGCTCGAAAACTTCGACTTCAACCGTTTGCGCGCCAATTACCCGGAATTGCGCGGGGAGACCGAAGCCGAGGTCACCCTCGCTGCAACGGCAAAGCACAAACCGGAACTACGCATCAATGGAGAACCCGTCCATGCAGATCAATAGGACCCCTTATACCCGGCACTCCCGGCCGGGGCCGGGCGGCCCGGGCCAGAACGACCCGCTTGTCTTCGGGTTGCTGATCAAATGGCTCTGCCTCACCGCGGCCATTATGCTGACAGCTTACCTGATAGGCGGCATTCAGGTGGCGGGGTTCGCCCATGCCCTGGGAACGGCGGCCGTGCTGGGCATTTTGAACGTCAGCCTGCGGCCCTTTCTGTTTCTTCTGACCCTGCCCATTACCGTGCTCACCCTTGGGCTGTTCACCTTCATCTTGAACGCCCTGATGCTGAAAATCGCTTCGTTTTTGATCCCCGGCTTTTCCGTGACCGGATTCTGGTCAGCGGTTTTCGGAGCCCTTGTCATCAGCGCGGTCAACTGGATTTTAAACGCCCTCCTTCAGGACTCCGGAACACGGCCGCCGCGCCGCGATGCGGACGTCATCGACATGGAAAAACGAAACGACCACTGGGAATAGGGATGCCGCGGCCCTACCCCAGGAAATAGGTGCAGGCCAGGACCGCAAACATGATGCCCGCTGCGTCTGCTGTGAGCGCAGCAGCCATGGTGTGCCGGATCCGCCGGATCTGAATCGCCCCGAAATAAACCGCAATCACGTAAAAGGTGGTCTCGGTGGAGCCCTGAAGCGTGCTGACGAGGTAGCCCGTGTAACTGTCCGGCCCCACGGCCGGGTCCTGGATGATGGAGGCCATGACACCGTAGGCGCCGGAGCCGGAGAGGGGCCGCAGAAGCGCCATTGGCAGGGCTTCCGCCGGCAGCCCGACTTTGGCTGTAAAATCTCCCAGAAAGGCCACCATGGCCTCCAGCGCACCGCTTGCCCGGAACATGCCAACCGCCACGAGGATGGCGACCAGATAGGGAATGATTTTGACCGCCACCTGGAACCCGTCTTTTGCCCCCTCCACAAACACTTCATATATCCGCACCCGGCGGACAAGACCAAACAAAAGAAACCCCATCATCAGGGAGGGAATAATCCAGGGGGAAACCTGTTTGCCATAAACCACGGTGAGCGGAATCAGGCAGATGACCGCCGTCATTGCCAGCAGACTCACCCATACGGGGTACCCGGAATCCGCTTCCCACTGCTGAGCCTCCTCATTCCCCGGATCCGAGGCCATGCCCCCCTCCCCGCCTTCGGCTGCCGAATCGTCTGCTGCCGGAGGCTGGCCCGAATCCGCTGAACCAACCGGTTCAAACGCAGAGAACCGGGCATACAATTTGGTGGCAATCACCGCGATGACGGTGGAACCCAGGGTGGCCAGCAGGGTGGTGGGAAGGATTCCCGCCGGGTCCGCAGATCCGGCTGCCGCCCGAAGAGCGATGACGCCGGTTGGCAGAAGGGTTACATTGGAAGTGTTAATGGCCAGAAAAAGCGCCATGGAGTTGGTGGCCGTCCCTTTTACCGGATTGAGCTTGTCCAGCTCCTGCATGGCCCGGATGCCGAAAGGTGTGGCCGCATTGCCCAGGCCCAGGGCGTTGGCAGACATGTTCAGAATCATTGCGCCCATGGCCGGGTGATCCGGGGGAACTTCCGGGAAAAGCCGCGTCATCAGGGGGCGGATCAGGCGGGAGAGAATCCTTAACATCCCGCCTTCTTCGGCCACCTTCATCAGGCCCAGGAAAAGGGTCATCACGCCGATCAGGCCGATGGCCAGCTCCACGGCACCGCCGGCTGAGTCCACCATGGCCCGGGAAAGCTCCTGGATGGGAGTGGTGTCGGCATCGGCGGGCACGCCGGTCAACTGGTGGAACGCGGCAAAAACAAAAGCAACGGCGACTATGGCAAAAAAGACAATATTCATCAGCGTCTCAAAAAGTAAAGGTCTGCTGCTTCTGATTTCCCGGCGGCCCGGAACCTTCCTCCATCCGCCCCCGCCGGGGCCTCGGGCTTTTGGCTTCGAACCGGTCCGATGCCGGCGGCTCCGTATGATAGGCGACCGTGAAGCAATCCGTGCTTTCCGTATCCGCCTGTATCGGCCGGAAAAGACAGATATCGGTTTCCTGGCGGGTCATCACCGGAAAACCGTAAAAACGGCTTTCGTATTTCAATTCTTTTCCCGCGGCCTGCCGCTCGCCGACAAAGGCCGCATGCCTTGCCAGACGATCGGAAATGAGCCGGTTGGCGGCATCCGTCGCCAGGGCCGCAACATCACGGATCGTCCGGGCAAAATCAGGCTCCAGTTCAAAGCCGATGCTGTTTCTGGCCGCGGCCATGGCGGCAAAAAGCGTGGTGCCCGCCCCCAGGAAAGGATCCAGCACCGTGTCGCCGGCAACCGAATACATGTTGATCAGGCGATAGGGCAATTCAAGAGGAAACGCCCCGGAGCGCGCCCGCACCTGTTTGTCCGGCATCTGCTTGTCCGGCATCTGCT
>CAZNSO010000098.1:0-4585 GCA_964575805.1 uncultured Desulfobacteraceae bacterium | reverse complement strand
TTGTCCGGCATCTGCTTGTCCGGCATCTGCTGGCGCGCGCCCTTTAAATCCGTCCATACATCGGAATACCACAGGTTGCGCTCTTCCCAGAAAATGGCGCTTCTGCGTCGCGCCTCCTTTTCCGAAGGGCGGTCAAACTCGCGTTTGCCGCCTTTTCTCAGGATCAGGACATATTCGTGCTCAAGGGTGACGTAAGCTCCTGCCGGCAGCATGCCCGAGCCCATGAACTTGTTGGGCGCGTTGGTCTGCTTGCGCCACAACACCGCCGGCAGCGGGGACAGGCCCTGTTGGTGCAGATGGGAGAGAATCCGTGCGTGATTGGGATAGAGCATGAAATCGGCGGCGAGCGTCCGGGCGGCATCGCCGATGTTGATGCAGACGAACCCGCCGGGCTTCAATTTTTTTATCACCGCGTTCCATACCGGGTCCAGCACCCGGTGCATGGCTTCAAAAGCCCGGCCGCCATCGCGCTCACCCAGCGCTTTCCGGACGGCCGGGCTCTGGCGGGCAAAGGTTTCATCCCACATGGCGATCATGGGATAAGGCGGCGAGGTCACCACCAGGTCCACGCTCTGGTCCTTTATTTTCCCCATCCTGCGGGAATCAGCAAAATTGAGGCGGTGGGTGGTCTTCATGGGGTTCCGGACTGCGCCTGCCGGCAGTCTGTTGCCAGACACGCCGCGTTAACGATGCCGACAACTTCCTCGGGCGTGTCCGCCATTTTGATAATATCAACATCTTCGGGCGATACCATGCAATTGCCGAGCAGCTGGCACCTGATCCATTCCACCAGCCCCCCCCAGTAGGCGGAGTCAAACAAAATCACCGGCAAAGGGCGGATCCTGTGCGTCTGAATGAGGGTGACAGCTTCAAACAGTTCGTCAAGGGTGCCGAACCCGCCCGGCATGATGATGTAGGCCATGGCATACTTGACAAACATCACCTTTCGGATAAAAAAATACTTGAACTCCAACTGCACATTGGCATAGGGGTTTGGCTTCTGCTCCATGGGCAGCTTGATGTTCAGGCCCACGGAACGCCCGCCCCCCATGGCGGCCCCCTTGTTTCCAGCCTCCATAATCCCGCCGCCGCCGCCTGTGATGACGGCAAAACCATTTTCCACCAGCAGTTCGGCCGTGCGAACAGCCGCCTGGTAATGGGGGCAGTCCGCTCCCATCCGGGCGGAGCCGAACATGCTCACCGCCGGGCCAAGGTCATGCAGGGATTCCACGCCCTCCACAAACTCCCCGATAATTTTAAACAAGCGCCAGGATTCGCCCAGCTTGAATTCGTCTATGAGATACTGGTGTTCAACAGGTGGACTCTTCATTCAAAAAGCTCCCGACCGGCTGCCGCCGAAGAAGCCACCGCTTCTTCGCGCCGGTGCTTGTATATCGCCGGACCAGCCTGGACCGCAAATAAATATTTTTTTAATTCAATAGGTTGACAAATCACTAAATTTAATTTAAGTATCAATGCCACGAGGAATTGTCAATGATTTAGTTTGACAAAAATGTCGTCCTCATGGTATGAATTAATTTTTATATTTCTCAAAATAACTGAAAATATGGATGATTCAGGCGAGCAGCTGGAAATAGAAATCACCGTTGACAATGAGCTGGGTCTTCATGCAAGGCCTGCCGCCATGGTAGCCGAGGTGGCGGGCCAGGCCCGGTCCAATGTCTGGCTGATTAAAGACGATCAAACCGCGGATGCCTCAAGCATTATTGATATCCTTTCTCTGGCCTGCCTGCAGGGGACAACCATCACGCTTCAAATCGAAGACCCGGCGGATTCGGATATTTTAAATCAACTGCATGTGCTTTTTAAATCAGGTTTCGGAGAATAAATGACGCCAAAAGACCGCGAAATCGTGTTGAATGGAATCAGCGGTTCGCCGGGGATCTGTATCGGCAAGGCCTATCTGGTGGATCGCGAGGGCGTGGATGTCATTGAAAAATATGATATCAGCCCGGAGCAAATCAAAAGCGAGGTCTCCCGGTTCCGAAATGCCGCCAAAAAGGCCAAAAGCGAACTTGCCCAGGTAATCGACTCCCTTCCCGAGGATTTACGCCAGCACGCCTACATACTGGAGAGTCACCTGCTCCTGCACAAGGACAAGATGCTCTACGGCAAGACCATAGAAATCATCGAATCCGAACAAGTCAATGCCGAGTGGGCCCTCAAGGAGGCCACCTCCCGGGCAAAAGCCATGTTCGCCAACATTTCGGATCCTTATTTAAGGAGCCGGTCCGCTGATGTGGAACATGTGTCGGACACTATCATGCGCAACCTTGTCGGTGTTCAGGACATCAGTATCTCCAACATTGACAAACGGGTGGTTCTGGTGGCCCACAGCCTCTCCCCGGCTGAGACCAGCCAGATACAGCTTGAGCGAATCAAGGGATTTATCACGGACAGGGGCGGCAAGGCCTCGCACACCAGCATCATCGCCCGCACCCTCGAGATCCCGGCCGTTCTCGGCCTGGAAAACGCCACGACCGTCATCAAAAATGATGACATTATAATTGTTGACGGCAACAAAGGGCTGGTTATTATCAACCCAGAGGAAGAAACGCTTTTCCGGTATGAAGACATCAGCAGGCAGTATGAAGCCCACAAAGCCGATGCCATCCGGACCAGCGATCTTCCGGCCGAAACCGCGGACGGCACCCTGCTTCGGATCATGGGCAACATCGAGCAGCCCGAGGAGGTGGTTGCGGTCAAGGATCACGGGGGCGATGGCGTCGGGCTGTTCCGCACCGAATTCCTCTACCTGAACCGGTCCCGGTACCCGGATGAAGAAGAGCTCTTTGAACAATATAAAGAAGTCGTTGAATTGATGACGCCCAAGCCGGTTACCATCCGCACCCTTGATATTAACGGGGACAAGCAGATCTCCGCGGTCCCCACGCCGGATGAGGCCAACCCGGCCCTGGGCCTGCGCGCCATCCGGTATTGCCTGAAAAAACGAGATGTTTTTAAAACCCAGCTCCGGGCCATCCTCCGGGCCGCCGCCCATGGCCCCGTGCGCTTGCTGCTGCCCATGATTTCAAGCTGCGAGGAAGTCGAGGAAACCCTGAAACTGCTGGACGAGTCGGCTGAAGCGCTTTCCGGTGAAGGCCTTTCGTTTAACCGCGACATTGAAGTGGGGGTAATGATTGAAGTGCCCTCATCAGCGCTTATCGCTGACGCCCTGGCCGAACTGGTCGATTTTTTCAGCGTCGGCACCAACGACCTGGTGCAATACACACTGGCCATTGACCGGCTCAACCGCCACGTGGCCTATCTGTACGACCCCCTGCACCCGGCGGTTATCCGGATGCTGAAAATGGTTGTGGATGCCGCCCGGAAGAAGCAGATCAAGGCTTGTATGTGCGGGGAGATGGCCTCGGAAACCATCAATCTGCCGGTGCTGATGGGGCTGGGTTTTGAAGAGTTGAGCATGGCGCCGCAATCCATCCCCATCATCAAAAACCTGGTACGCTCCATAAACGCTCAGGAAAGCCGGGAGTTTATAGAAAAAGTCATTACCCAGCGATCAGCCCTTGACACCATGCAGCTGATTGAAAGCACCTACGGGGAGCTGTTGGCTGAAAAATTCAAATAGCGCCCGGACAGCAAGCGCCCCTGCCTCCATGCAGGGGCTGGCGCAGACAGAAGATACCGCCCTTATGGAAAACGAACACATCAAAATAGTTACCGAAAACCGTAAAGCCCGGCATGAATTCCACATTGATGACGAAATCGAGGCTGGCCTGGTCCTGCGCGGCACCGAGGTCAAATCGCTTCGCGAGGGCCGGGCCAATCTTAAAGATGCTTACGGGAAAATCAAAAACGGCGAACTCTATGTGTATCAAATGCACATCAGCCCTTATCCTTTCGCCTATTATGACAACCATGAGCCTCTTCGCCCCAGGAAGCTCCTGCTGCATAAATCCGAGTTAAAACGGCTTTTCGGCAAAGTGAGGGAAAAAGGATTCACCCTGGTGCCGCTGCGGGTCTATTTTAAAAACGGCAAGGCCAAGATCAAGATTGCTCTCGCCCATGGCAAACGCAAATATGACAAACGCGAAGCCATTAAAGAGCGGGATATGAAAAGAGAGATGGACCGGGCCAAAAAGAACCGCCATTAAACCCGGCCGGAATGTCTTGACAAAGTCCTGCCGGCTTACTATTTTAAAGGCGTAACCGAAAGGTTGCCTTTCATTGGTTCATGCCTTGTAAAGGGGGCGAAACGGCTTCGACGGGGACATGGAAGCAATGGTTGCATACCGAGCTCTGCTGACTCGTAAAACCGGCAGCGTTTAAACACAAACGCAGACGACTACAACTACGCACTAGCCGCATAAAGGCGGCTAGCGTCCTGCCGGGTCTTTTCCTGCTGACCCGGACCGGGGCGTCGACTCGCAGGATAGCCGTTTCCAAGCGCCTGTCTTGGTAATGGCGAAACCCAACAGGCTAGCGGTTCAAGTATCCTGCCTGAAGGAGACTTGAACAGCGACAATTCAAAATTCAGGCTAAGTATGTAGACGCCGTTGTGGAATGTTGCCGGACGCGGGTTCGACTCCCGCCGCCTCCACCA
>CAZNSO010000097.1:0-11592 GCA_964575805.1 uncultured Desulfobacteraceae bacterium | reverse complement strand
TTAATGTCTCAAAACCAAAAATCAACGGCAGTGCGTATGCTTTCCATGGGTCTTGTCACCATCTTATGGGCCGTATGACCGATAGCATCCTTGGTATCATATGATAGCCAGTTGTTATTTATATAAGTTCCGGCTCCCCATCCAAACCTTGCTGAACCATAGAGGAGTCCTAAGCTACCCGCGAATCGACTCGCTGCTCCAAATTGCTCAGGACCAAAGATTTCTCCCGGCCCTGTAAGGCCTCCGCTAACTTGCTTGATTTCTTCAACATTTAATTCGCGCATTTTTCTACCTCCTTTTTTTTGCTTTAAAAAAAATTTTATGCTTATTAAGCATAAACACAAAAATATTATGAGATAAATACTTTAATAACATTTATGTTGTCAAGGAAAATTCTATGTATTTTTTGGCTTTTGTTATGGGAGACGTTTCCCCTGATGCGCATCGCTCACACCCCCACCAGATAGAGTTAGGACCAGTTGAAGATCACATCGGAATACGTATTATTTTCGATCACATTTCGGCTTGCATCGCGCTTGATGCCGATGCCCGGATCATTTCTGGAGAATGGGCACCCCCGCACCAGTTTGTTGAAGCCCTTGTTCAGACAGATCATATTTGGACAGCTGTCTTGGCCGTAATAGCGGAAAGTGAGATCTGACATGTCGGCATGATTGGGATTCGCATCGCCGGCGCGCGATGGACATAGAGGATGCTGCCGATTAACAGGAGTTTTAGCCTTTATTCCACAAGCTCTTATTTCCTTCCGCCCGGCATCACACCATCCGCCGGATATGTTCCGCCTGGCTTTTGAGCTTTTCCGCGGAAATCGGGTAGGGGGTTTTTAACTCCTGGGCAAACAAGGATACCTTGAACTCCTCAATCATCCAGAAAAAAGTCTCGATGGCATCGCGCTTCTCCTCGGAGCTTGTCGGTTCCAGTGCATTTAAAAACCCGCTCAGCTGGTCATTGAAAGGTTTCACCTGCATTGCTTTTTTCTGGTCCTTGTCAAGATTGCCGACCCCGCGTTCGGCGCGCAGACAAAGGGCCTTCAAATAGCGCGGCAGGTGGGAAAGCCGCTTTTTCTCGTAAATGGCGATAAAATTGCCCGGAACCAGGCGATCGAGCGAACGCCTCAATTCAGCAAGGAATTCAAGCAACAGCGGCCGGGCCGCGTGATCCGATTCCAGCTTGTAAATCCATTGCCGGGTGTGGGCATAACTTTCTATCACCGGCAGCACGGCCTCCTTTAACGCATGGCCCGCGGACAGGAGGTGATCCGCCTGCTGCCGGGCATGGGACTGGAACTCCTTTTCCGAGCGGATATCCCGGGCAAACAAATCCGTCATGACGCGCTCCACAAGCTGGGCTGCCAGCGCGTCGCGACCGCCGAAATACCTGGCAGCCGTCTCGGCCGTGGCCGGCAATGCCACTGTTTTTTTCAAGAACCGCATGTCCTTTGAAAAATAATACCGGTAAAGCAGCACGACGCCGGCCCGGTGAGATGCGTCAGCAGCTGCCCGATCCTGGAAGAGCCGAAGACTGACGGACTCCTTTTCGGGGACAAGGGCCGGAAAAACCGGAAACCTCGTTTTTCCGGCCGGGACTTCGATCGAATCCGGCAGATCAGGGACCTCCCATTTAGTCAGGCCGGTTCTTTCCCATTCCCTGCGCGTGGCGGAAATCGCATCAGCATTGAGATCCCGGGGAGAGGCTTCCAAAAGCTTCTGTTTATCCCGGCTTCCGGTTATTTCTTCGCCATTCGAATCGGTTATGGCAAAACGCAGACGCAGGTGATCCGGCAGTTGCTCTTCCCGCCACTCGGAGACCGGGATGTCCACGTGGAACCGATCATAGATGAAGCGGCTCAAGGTGCCTGCCAGGGATCCCTGGTATTTGGGCATCTCCCGCATAATCCGCCCGACCGTCTCCCCTACGGGTACCAGCTGCTTGCGATATGTTTTCGGCAGCCTCCGGATCAGCTCCTCGATTTTTTCCGCAAGCAGGCCCGGAACAATCCAGTCCGTGGGCTCCCGGCCGATCGAGGAAGCCGCCGCCGCCGGCAGCTTAACCGTTACCCCGTCGCTGGCAGATCCCGGGTTAAAGTGGTAGTCGCACGCATAGCGCGCCCCGCCCAAGGGAACCGAATCCGGGAAAAGCTCGAGCTGCTGCGCATCGGGCTGATAGGTCAGAAGATCGGAGAGCGCCATGCGCAAAAAACTGTCCCCGCCCATTTTCCTGATCTGCTTTTTCAGGCCCGCCATATCATAAACCGGCTCCAGCTTCCGCCGGTAAAACGCCAGCAACTGGTCCTCGCCCACAAGGAGATCGCACCGCCGGAACCGGTTTTCCATATCCCGGACGGTATCCATCCGTTCCCGGTTATGGGACATAAAGGGCAGCTCGGTTTTAACCCGGCCGGCGATCAGGGCCTCCCGGAGAAAAATTTCAAAAGCGCCTTCCGGGTCAATCGGTCCATAGCGCCGGGGCCGGCCCGGTTCAATGATCAGGCCGAAAAGACTCACCTGTTCATCCGCCACGACCGCTTCGCGTTTTTTTTCCCAACGGGGGTTCCGGTAAGTATAACGGCAAAGGGAACGGCCGATCGGCTCCAGCCAGGTGCGGTCGATATTGGCCACATTTCTGCCGAACAAGCGCGAGGTTTCCACGCGCTCGGCGGCCACGATCCAGGCCGCCCCCCTGTTGAACACGCCGGAGCCCGGAAATATCATCATCTCCCGGTTTTTTGCCGCCTGGTAAATGTTTTTTTCCTTCTTGAGCGCGATATTGGACAAAAAGCCGCTCAAAATGGATTGGTGAATCGCTGTGTAGCCGGCTGAAAAATCCATGTCCCGCTTTGTCCCGGCATCTTCCGGGGCCGGCCCGGCTTCCTCGGCGCCTATGCCCGACTCCTTCAAAATAAGGGTTATCTGCTCATGCACATCCTGCCATTCCCGCATCCGCCTGAATGAAAAATAATTTTCCCGGCAAAACTGCTTGAGGTCTCGCGCCTTGACAAACCCCCGGCCCAGCCCCGGTTCACCGAAACAGGCGCGCCAGATATTAATCCAGGTGATAAAATCCGATGCGGGATCGCTGAATTTCGCATGAGCGGTTTCTGCCTGCTTTTCCAGGCCCTCGGGCCGTTCCCGGGGGTCGCTGATGGTCAGGGCGGATACGATAACAACCACCTCGGCCAGGCAACCCCTGGCCGCCGCTTCAATCAGCATCCGTGACAATCGCGGGTCCAGGGGGATGCCCGCCATCAAGCGGCCCCGGCTTGTCAGCCGGGCCCTGCCTCCGCCCGCCCCCTTCTTTTTTTCGGAAACCGCAGCAATGGCTCCCAATTCATGCAGCATGTCATAGCCGTCCTTGATCTGCTTGCCGGGAGGGGGGTCAATAAAGGAGAAAGACCGGATGTCGCCCAGGTTCAAGGCCAGCA
Source organism: uncultured Desulfobacteraceae bacterium (assembly GCA_964575805.1). Classification (GTDB taxonomy): domain Bacteria; phylum Desulfobacterota; class Desulfobacteria; order Desulfobacterales; family Desulfosalsimonadaceae; genus M55B175. Next base: position 8,150 of record CAZNSO010000097.1, on the reverse strand, counting down.
TCCGCAGGATCACCTCCGAGAGATTGGAGCGCTGGATCTCGGGCGGCGTGAACAAGGGCCGGGATTCATAGTCGAATTCGGAAAAAAGCCTTATGCAGACCCCGTTGGCCACCCGGCCGCAGCGCCCCAGCCGCTGGTCCGCACTCGATCTGGATATGGGCGAAACCGGAAGCGAGGTGGTCCTGGAGCGGGGATCATACCGGGCGATCCGGGCAAGGCCGGAGTCAATGACATAACGGATGCCCGGCACCGTGATAGAGGTTTCCGCCACATTGGTGGCAACGACAATTTTTCGCTCCGGCATGGATTGAAACACCCGCATCTGACCGGCCGCGGGCAGCCTGGCATAAAGGGGCAGGATCCTGGTGTGCCGATAGCCGCGCCCCTCGAGGATTTCACAGGTTTCGCGGATATCCTGCTCGGTGGGCATGAACACCAGAATATCACCGGCGCTTTTGTTTTTCACCACATCGTCCACCGCCTCTACTGCCTTTTCCACATAGGTGAGGGCCTCCGCCTCAGCTTCGTCTTCAGTTTCCGCATATTCAACGGCAACCGGATACATTCGGCCGGAGACTTCGATTATCGGCGCATTGTCAAAAAATCTGGAAAATTTTTCCGTGTCAATGGTGGCTGAGGTGATGATCAGCTTCAGGTTCGGCCGGGTCTTGATCAGGCCCCGGAGAATGCCCAGGATAAAATCAATGTTTAGGCTGCGCTCATGCGCCTCATCGACAATAATGGTGTCGTAGTCGTTTAAGTATTTATCGCCCTGCGCCTCGGCCAGCAGGATGCCGTCGGTCATAATCTTGATAAAGCCGTCCTGCCTGTCAAAACGGTCCTGAAACCGGATCTGGTGGCCAACCGATTGACCGGGGGGCTCCCCGAGTTCCTCGGCAATGCGGTTGGCCACGGTTACGGCCGCAATCCGCCGGGGCTGGGTGCAGCCGATCACGCCATCCAGCCCTCGGCCGGCTTCGAGGCAGAATTTCGGCAGCTGGGTGGTCTTGCCGGAGCCCGTCTCTCCTGAGACAATGATTACCGGGTGATTTTGGATGGCCCCGACGATATCGTCCTTTCTCCGGGTGATCGGCAGGCCCTCCGGGAATCGAAGCACCGGCCGCCGGTTTTTGCGGGCCGTTTTCTGCGCGATTGACCGGCGAATGCGTTTTTCGTAATTTTCCAGCGTGTTAGCGATATCATCGCCCGAATGCCGGGCCGGGCCCTGTCGTTTTATCTTTTTGAGCCCGCGCATGACCGCAATCCTGTCGGCATGCCTGGCATCCGGTAAAAGCGCCTCAATTTGCTTGATTTTTTTAATATGCGGAGCTGACTGCAGCATAAACCTGGATTTTCTCTGTTGATCAAAAATAATTTTTAAATTAATCTGGATGCTTGAAGCATTACCATAAACAGGGTGGCAGCGGATTGCAACACGCCCGGGGGCGCGGATCAATGGATAAAAATTTTGACATCCCGATTTTCCCTGATATAAAAATTTTAGATATTAACTGAATTTATCAGGAAACACAACTTGGCACGCAAGGTGCGCTGAACCCTATATCCACAACACATATGGTACCCCGATACATGCCGAAAAAACCGGAATCCCAAAAAAACCCGCAGCCATCCACTGCCACTGCCGGCTTCAAACGGCTCCGCAAAGAACAGCTGCGTTATATCCTTGACAATATATCCGATTTCCTTTGCCTGCACGATCTTGAGGGCTACATCCTGGCGGTGAACCGCAGCTGGCAGAACCATGCCGGGACCACGGACGCCCAATGGTTCAAAGGCAGGCATATGGCCGAATTTATACCCGAAAAATACCAACCCGATGTGGCCGCCTATATCCGCCGGATGGCTACCCAAGAGTCAAGTTCCGGAATTGTCAGCCTCCTTCCCGGCGACAAAACCGAACGGGTGATGGAATATAACAGCCTGCGCATCAATGACTACGAAAACCAGCCGATTGTTCTGGTCTGCCTGGGCCCGGACATCACCGACCGCCTGAAATCCGAGCAGGAATTAAAAAACAGCGAGGAAAAATACCGCAGCATCCTGGAAACCATCGAAGACGGCTATTATGAAGTGGATCTCGAGGGCAACATCACCTTCTGCAATCCCTCGCTGAGCCGGATACTCGGCTATTCCGAAACCGAACTGCTGTGCATGAACTACCGGCAGTTCTGCGACCGGGAATACCGCGACACCATTTATCAAACATTTAACTCCGTATTCCGTACCCGCAAGCCAACCAAAGCCTTTGACTGGAAATTGACGCGAAAGGACGGCTCCATTTGCTTTATTGAAGCCTCGGTCTCCCTGATCGAAGGCCCAAACGACCGAGTTGCCGGTTTCAGGGGCATCTGCCGGGATGTTACCGAACGCATCGAGGCTGATAAGGAGCGCCAGAGCCTTGAATCCCAGCTTTTTTACAGCCAGAAAACAGAAGCCCTCGGCACCCTTGCCGGCGGCTTTGCCCATAACTTCAACAACATTTTGTTTCCCCTGATCGGCTATCTCGACATGGCGATAATGGAGGCCCCTGGGGAAAGCCGGCAGCGGCAGCACCTGCAAAAGGCCCTGGAATCGGCCAACCGGGCAAAAGAGATCGTCCGCCGGGTTCAGGAATATACAAGAAACGACAAGGTGCATCAAGCCCAGCGGATCAGTATCCCTGACACCGTAAACCAGGCGCTGCGCCTGGTCGGCGCCTCGCTTTCCCGCCGCATCAAGCTCTCAGTAAACATGGAAGATGATTGCCCCCCGGTAATGGCTGACCCGGACCAGATCGAGCAGCTGGTGGTGAACCTGTGCACCAATGCCAACGAGGCCATCGCCGTCACCGGCGGCGCCGGGCAAATATCGGTTTATGTTTCCCCTGAAGAGGTCAAAAGCAGCCCGCCGGAAAAAGCCGACGGCCTGGCCCCCGGCCGGTATGTCCGGATATCTGTTCGGGACTCCGGGTGCGGAATCGATCCGGAAATCGCGGAAAGAATTTTTGACCCCTTTTTCACGACCAAGCCGGAAACAGGAAAAGGCCTGGGGCTTTCCCTGTCCCACCGGATAGTAAAAAAATACGGGGGGGAAATCTTTGTTGAAAATGCGATGGACCAGGGTGCCATCGTCCATGTATATCTGCCGCAGATCCAGGCAGCGCCCATAGAAACAGAAGCTGAATCCAAGCCCCTATGATCCGGGACCTTTCCTTAACCTGCATTCGGTGCCACGGAGGTTTCCATGCCGCCAGAGATACCCGCAAACAGCAACCCGCACATTAAAGTGCTGGTTGTCGATGATGAACCGCCCATTCGGGAAATGATGGAAATTTTGTTTACCAAAGCCGGATACCAGTGCCTGACGGCGCATAACGGGGATGCCGCACTGGAAATACTGGAGACAACCCCGATCGATGTGGCCATAACGGATATCAACATGCCGGGCATCAGCGGGGTGGAGCTGCTTAAAAAGGGGCGCGAAATAACCAATGCGGATTTTATCGTGATCACCGGCTATGTCGAGGATTTCAGCTATGAGAGCCTGATAGCCGAAGGCGCCAGTGATTTTATCTACAAACCCATCAGCAACAAGGAAATCCTGCTGCGCTTCAAACGCGTGCTGCGCGAGCGTTCCCTGCTTATGGAGCGGGAGCGGATCAACCGCGAGCTGGAAACCAGCAACCAGCAGCTGTCAAAATACGCTGAAGAGCTCAACCTGGCCCTCTCCAGCCTCAAGACCACGCACAATGAACTTCAGTCCGCCTATCTCGACACCATCAACCGTCTGGCGCTGGCCGCGGAATTCAAGGACGAGGAAACCGGCGACCATATCCTCCGCATGAGTGCGTTCTGTACTTTAATCGCCGAAAAATACGGTCTTGACGACGATGCGGTCAAGAACATACGTTATGCCTCGCCAATGCATGACATCGGCAAAATCGGCATTCCGGATAAAATTCTGCTTAAACCCGACCGCCTGACGAGCGAGGAATTTGATATCATCAAAACCCATACCACGATCGGGGCTTCCATCCTTGCCGACGCCCGGGCGGAAGTCCTCCAATGCGGCCACCAGATTGCCCTTACCCATCACGAGAAATGGAACGGCAAGGGGTACCCCAACGGCCTAAAAAAAGAAGCGATCCCAATTTTCGGGCGAATCGTGGGGCTGATGGATGTCTTTGATGCCCTTACCTCCAGCCGGCCGTACAAGAACCCTTACCCGATTGAAATTGCGCGGGATATCATAAAAAAAGAACGCGAGTCCAGCTTTGACCCGGACATAGTGGATATTTTTCTGGATAACATTGATGCGCTCCTTCATATAAAAGGGGATATCGGCAGCGTTGCAACCATCTCCGGGGACAACTTTCAATGGAGCGCCCGGGACAAGTCCGATGGAACCCATCGGTTCATCAACCTGTCCCAGTACCTGAGAAAATTATAAGCTGAAGCGAGCCTTTCACAGATTAATACGGTATACGGGGAGGACGGATGAAATCCTATCGCAAAGAACTGTTTTTCAATGTACCCACGCGGCGGGCCCTGATCAATATCACCCCCCAGGTAAATGAATGCCTTGCCGAAAGCGGCATCAAAGAGGGGCTGCTGCTCGTCAATGCCATGCACATCACCGCCTCAGTTTTCATCAATGATGACGAATCCGGCCTGCACCAGGATTATGACGACTGGCTCGAGCGCCTGGCCCCGCACGAACCGGTATCCCAGTACCGGCATAACGTGGGCGAAGACAACGCGGACGCGCACATGAAACGCCAGATCATGGGGCGCGAAGTCGTCGTGGCAATAACTGACGGCCGGCTGGATTTCGGAACGTGGGAACAGATTTTTTACGGCGAGTTCGACGGGCGGCGAAAAAAGCGGGTGCTCGTTAAAATTATCGGGGAGTGAAAAATCCAGGGGGTGGACCGGTTTGCCGAAAGACTTCCCGGCCCGGCTCAGGACGCCGACCCCAGGATGCTCTTTATTCCGACCATAATCATATCCACCGCAATCAGACTGAGAAGCATGCCCATGAATTTTTCAAGGGCCCGCAGAACCCGCGGCCCCAAATGCTCCATCAGCAAGCGGCCGGCAAGAAGAACGGCCAGGGTGACGGCCACGACGAGTGCGAGCGCCATCAGCACCTTCAGGCTGGAGACGCCCGGGTCCGTCTTTAAAATGATAAGGGTGGTTATCGCTGAGGGCCCGGCAATCGATGGCATGGCTATGGGAACAATCAGGGGGTCCCTGCTGTACTCATGCCGGAACATCTCCGAGGCACTGCGGAAAATCATCTGGAGCGCAATAATCAGAAGAATGATACCGCCGGCGATGCGCACCGACGATTGTTGAATATTCAAGTAATTCAAAATGGTGTCACCGGCGAAAAGAAAAAGGCACAAAACGGCAAAAGCTATGGCCATCTCGCGGCAGATCGCCCGGCTGTAGGAGCGCCGCTCCAGATTCTCCAGAATGGCAATAATAAAGGGCAGGTTGCCGAACGGATCAATGACTATAAACAATAATATGTTAATTTCAACCAGTTCCATTCAACCTCCTTTCAGCCTGACGCCGATGCCGGCCTTCCCCCTCCCCCCAATACATTCTAAGCATTGCCGGCAGTTTTTCGAATCCGGCCGGCCGGATAAGGGACCGAAATAAAAAAATCACAGGCCCGCCCCCTTCCTGAAAACCGCAAAACTCCTTATACCGCCAATTTAACTTGACAATTTCAAAAACTTTGTGGCATCTATAGTCCTTTGTGCTTATTTCAGGGGTGACAGCCCGAATTTTGCGAAGGATATAGCCGTGAGTTATTTACCAAAAAAAACAATGCTTGGTGCAATGCTGGTAGTGTTCGTATTTGGCGGTATTTTTACCTTTTCCATGCTGGATGCCTGCCCTGTGGACAGGCAGACCTGCCCTGATCAGCGCCTTCCGGTGGCCTTCCCCCATGATATGCACATGGGACAGAATGACTGCCTGGATTGTCACCATGTTTTCGACCAGCAGAACAACAATATCCTGGACCCGGCGGAACTCTACCCCGGCAACCCCCATGTTAAATGCGGCTCCTGCCATGGCCCCGACAGCCGGCTGAACTACCGGGAAGCCTTTCACATGCAGTGTATCGGCTGTCACTTTAAAACCAGCGGCATGGACCGGGCCGGCGGGCCGGCCCTGTGCGGTGAATGCCACAAGGACAATTCAGACGCCCCGGACTTCGTTATGATACTTGGAGAACAACATGATTAAAGCCAAACCAAAACCTTTGGAGGAAATTCTTGGCTACATAGAGCCTTACAACAAGATCCTTGTAGCCGGCTGCGGCGGTTGTGTATCCGTTTGCCTGGCCGGCGGCCAGAAAGAAGTCAACATCCTGAAATCGGAACTGGAGTTCGCATTACGGGATTCGGGTGCCGCCAAGCAGATCAGCGGCTACACGGCGGAGCGGCAATGCAACCAGGCATTTCTGGGGGAATTGGATGATTTCGCCCAAACCGCCGATTGCATGATCTCCATTGCCTGCGGCGCCGGGGCGCAGCTGCTTGCCGAGAGATATCCCCGGGTTCCGGTTTTCCCCGGCGTTAACACCATTGCCATTGGCGTTGACAGAGACATCGGTTTATATGAAGAACGGTGCCGTGCCTGCGGGGAATGCGTCCTGGCCTATACCGGCGGCATCTGCCCGGTTACGCGCTGCGCCAAAGGCCTTTTCAACGGGCCTTGCGGGGGGACTCAGGGCGACAAATGTGAAATCAGTTCTGAAATCCCCTGTGCATGGCATGAAATATATGAACGCCTTCAGGCCCAGGGCCGGCTCGATGATATCTTGAAGATTCACGCCCCCATGCAATGGCGGAACCAGATCCAGCGCACAATTGTTCAAAAAGGGTATGAAAACCGGTATTCAGAGGAAAGCTAAGCGACATGGGATATCAGGAACAGATCTTGCTAATCCTCCAGGGGCCGATGGTGTGGATTTCCCTGCTGATTTTTTTCACCGGTCTTTGCGTTCAATCCATCCGCCTGCGGCGGCTGACCCGCAAAACCGTACCGGCGGCCATTGCTTTTGCCGCCAATCCTCCCAAAAAGAAAAAAGCCGGCGGCCGGCAAAAATGGATCCGCTCCCTTGCCGGAATGAAAACGACTGCGCTGGGAGCCAGCCCGTGGTTGTCCGCAATCAGCATCATCTTCCATGTCTGCCTTTTCATCACCCCCGTGTTTCTCATGGGACACAACGTATTGATCGAGGCCGCTGTCGGCGTATCGATCCCGTCTTTTTCAGAAAATATTTCAGACATCCTGACCCTGATCGTTCTGATGTGCGGACTTTTTTTCCTTCTACGCCGGCTCTTGTTAAAACGGGTCCGGGTGCTGAGCACCCCCTATGACCTTTTTCTGCTCGTTTTGGCGGTGCTGCCCTTTTTAACCGGGATACTGGCCCGCCATCACCTGTTGTGGGACTATCAACTCATGATCCTGATCCATATCGCCGCTGGTGAACTGCTGCTGATCATGATCCCGTTTTCCAAATTTTTTCATATGGTTTTTTTCTTTTTCGGCCGGTTTTTTATTGTAAACGAATACAGCCTCGGCGCACCAAAACGCTCCTGGCAGTTTTAACCCCTGCGATTGAGAGATAATGGGCATGATGACAACGGATATCGACGTTGAACCGATCCAGCGGATTCTAAAGAAGAACAAGCGGGAAATAAAAATGGGGCTGAAGGTCTGCGCCCACTGCAGTCTCTGCGCGGAAAGCTGTTTCCTCTACAGCGCCACAACAGACCCCAAGTACATGCCTTCCTATAAATTCATCCACTCCATCGGCCGACTCTACCGGAAAAAGGGGAAAGTAAGCCGCAAGGAGCTGGAAAAAATCAGGGATCGGGTCTGGCATGACTGTGTGTTGTGCACGCGCTGCTACTGTCCGTTTGGGATCGACATCCCCTCCTTGATATCGCTCGCCCGCCAGGCGTGCCGGACGCAGGGGGTGTCCCGCGAATATGACCAAGAACCCATGAGGGCCGGTTAAGGGCTTCAACTTCTGCGTTGCGCTTCATCTCTCGTCATTCAACGTACAACCCCGTACGCCTCATTCCTCAAGACTCGCGCGCCTTGAATTTGAAGCCCTTAACCGGC
>CAZNSO010000096.1:0-11627 GCA_964575805.1 uncultured Desulfobacteraceae bacterium | reverse complement strand
CACATGCGGCTTCGTCCGCTCAAACTTCTGCTTTGACATCTTAATCTTCCTCCCCTCGACAGGGCTCCTAACGTCTTCCAGTGATTGCCGCCAAAGGAATGACCTTCAGCACCTTATGCCGTGGTTATTAAAAAGCTATTATGCCCATCCGGTATATCTGGGCAGATGGGCAAAATATTCAATTAATTCATATAAAGACAACCGGTTACCACCGGTAATGAGCAAAGGCCTTGTTCGCCTCCGCCATGCGGTGGGTATCTTCCCGCTTTTTCACACAAGCCCCCCGGTTTTCAAGGGCATCCATCAATTCCCCGGCCACTTTCCGGGCCATTGTTTTCTCAGAGCGCTTTGCGGAGTAAGCGATGATCCATCGCAAGGCAAGGGCTGTCTGGCGCTTGGGGCGGATTTCGGTGGGCACCTGGTAGGTGGAGCCGCCAACGCGCCGGGATTTGACCTCGATCTGGGGCCGGATATTGCCAATGGCCTGTTCAAAAAGTTTCAACGGATCATCCCCGCTTTTCTGGCCCATGAAATCCATTGCATCATATATAATGGACTGGGCAACACTTTTTTTGCCATCAATCATAATGTAATTAATGAACCGGGCGATCAGCTGGCTGTTGTACTTCAGGTCCGGCTGCAACTTTCTTTCAGCAATTTCTCTACGTCTCGGCATGGATTACACCATTTACTGCGATTAATATGTTTCAGTTACTTGGGTCGCTTGGTACCGAATTTCGACCGCCCCTGCCTTCTGTCGGAAACACCAAGGGTGTCCAGCGTTCCCCGCACCACATGATAACGAACACCCGGCAGGTCCTTCACTCGACCGCCACGGACGAGCACAACGGAATGCTCCTGAAGGTTATGGCCAATACCGGGAATATAAGCGGAAACTTCGACGCCTGTGGTCAAGCGCACCCTGGCCACCTTCCGCAAAGCGGAGTTCGGTTTTTTCGGCGTGGCCGTATACACCCGAACACAAACACCCCGTTTCTGAGGCGAGCTCTGCAAGGCGGGAACCTTCTTTTTCTGTTCTATCCGCTTCCGTCCTTTTCGAACCAGTTGATTAATTGTCGGCATGATCCTAATAAACCCCTAACGCTTCAAGTTGATTTGTCACCGAGTTAAAATATTGAATTCTATAGTACTGTATCCGGACTGTCAAGCCTTTTTATTTTTATAAGCGACTATTCTTTAACACTCCCGAAGGCGCGCGAGCAAGGCATGCCCGGCATTTCACGCAACCCCGGTCTATTGCGAATACAGACCCGCCTCAATCTCTATCTCCGGGCCCGCATACTCGTCCCGGCCGGTTCCGGCAGGTATCAACCGGCCCATGATAACGTTTTCCTTGAGCCCTTTGAGTTCATCATAGGCACCGCCAATACTGGCATCTGTCAGGACCTTCGTGGTTTCCTGGAAGGAAGCCGCGGAAATAAAACTGTCGGTTGACAAGGACGCCTTGGTAATCCCCAGAATTAACGGCTCGGCTGTTGCCGGAGTGCCATCGTTTTCAATGATACTGCGGTTGACCTCTTCAAACCGGTGCTTATCCACCTGCTCCTCCGGGATAAATTCGGAATCGCCGATGGTTTTGATCCGGACCCGCCGCATCATCTGGCGGATAATGACCTCAATGTGCTTGTCGTTAATCCGCACACCCTGGAGGCGATAGACCTCCTGGACACCGTTTAACAGGTAGCGGGCCAGGGCCACCTCGCCCTGAATGGTCAGGATGTCCTGGGGATTGGGACTGCCGCCGGTCAGCTGCTCCCCGGCCTTGACGTAATCGCCGTCGTAAACGTTGATATGGCGGCCCCGCGGGATAAGGTATTCTTTCTTCTCACCGGCATCCACAGGAGTCACCGTAACCTTCTGCTTCCCTTTTTTCGGGGTCTTGGAAACAGCCACATACCCGTCAATCTCACTCAGCACCGCCGTCTCTTTGGGCTTGCGAACTTCGAACAGCTCGGCCACCCGCGGCAGACCGCCGGTGATATCCTTGGTTTTCGTGGTTTCCCGGGGCAGCTTGCCGATGATATCGCCGGCCTGGATCTCGTCATTTTCCTCCACCATGAGAATGGTCTCAACCGGCAGGGTGTAGCGCGCGGCCCCGGAGCCGGGGATATTGGCGGTTTTGCCTTCTTTGTCCTTAATCGAAATCCGCGGCCGGGCGTCCACCTCCTTGGATTCCACCACCGTAAGGCTGGATTTGCCGGTGACCGGGTCGACTTTTTCCTTCAGGGTCTTGCCGATTGTCAAATCGCCGAACTTCACCTTCCCGGATACAGCCGTGATAATGGGCGTTGTAAAAGGATCCCAGGCGGCCAGCATCTGCCCCTGATCGACCTTCTCGCCGTCCTTGACAAGCACCTCCGCCCCGTAGATCACCGGAAAACGCTCAAGCTCCCGGCCGGAGTCAGACACTATGGAAAACTCCCCGCCCCTCCGGTTCATAACAATGGCGCGGTTTTCCGAATTAATGGCCACGTTCAGGGCGCCGAACTTGACGGTTCCGCCAACCCGGGACCGAATATCGGCCTGCTCCACCCTTCGGCTGGCCGTTCCCCCGATATGAAACGTCCGCATGGTCAACTGGGTCCCCGGCTCCCCGATGGACTGGGCGGCCATGATTCCCACGGTCTGCCCCACTTCCACCGGACCGCCGTGGGAAAGGTCGCGCCCATAACACTTGGAGCATACGCCGCTGCGGGTCTTGCAGGTCAATACCGAGCGGATTTTAATGCTGGTCACCCCGGAATCATTGATCCGGGAGACCCCGGTTTCGTCGATTTCATCCCCCGACTTCACCAGGACGTCTTCGGTAAACGGATCCACCACATCTTCCAGGGCGGTTCGGCCAAGCACACGCTCGGCCAGGGGCTGAATCACTTCACCGCCTTCAAGCAGGGCCGCCACTTCGATACCCGTAACGGTCCCGCAGTCGAATTCCGAAACCGTGCAATCCTGGGCCACATCCGCCAGGCGTCGGGTCAGGTAACCCGAGTTGGCGGTTTTCAGTGCTGTATCTGCAAGGCCCTTCCGGGCCCCGTGCGTTGAGATAAAATACTGGAGCACGGACAACCCCTCACGGAAGTTGGCGGTAATGGGCGTTTCAATGATTTCGCCGGAAGGTTTTGCCATCAGGCCGCGCATACCCGCCAGCTGCCGCATCTGATCCCGGCTCCCGCGGGCTCCGGAATCGGCCATGGTAAAAATCGAGTTGACCACGTCATTGCCGTCAGCGGATAACCGCTGTGCCAGGCGCTTGTCCATTTCCCCCGTTCGGTCCTCGGAGAGCTTCTGGGTATAGGGCGTCTGCATGGCGTCCATCATTTCGTCGGCGATCTCATCCGTCGCCTTCGCCCAGATATCCACCACCTTGTTGTATTTCTCCCCCTGGGTGATCAGTCCCTCTGTATACTGGCGGTTGATTTCCCCAACCTCTTTTTCCGCCCGGGAAATAACCGTCCACTTGGTTTCCGGGATGATCATGTCATCGATACCGATTGACAGCCCGCCGGTGGTTGACATCTTGTAGCCCATGTCTTTCAACTGGTCGGCGAGTATCACCGTTGCCTTGGGGCCCTTGTGCCGGTAGGTGTAATCCACGAGTTCGCGGAGCCCTTTTTTGTTCATCACCTTGTTGACCAGGTCAAATGCGATTTCGGGCCGCCGTTCGATCACCTGGAAGAGATGATACCTGCCGCCGGAATAAATCAGCTGGCTGACCTCACTGTCATTCAATGAGAACACGGTCTCGGCGTCCTGATCGCTGATCTGAAAGATTTCCTGGAACTCCTCTTTTTCCAGCAGACCGATGTTGCCGTTGTAGGTTTTGTCAAAAGCCTCGGAGTACTCATGAACCAGGTCTTTAAAAGATTGGCCGGACTCGACCGCATCGACCACCGCTTCCACCTTTTCCTTGGAGGAAACCATAATATGGCGCAGCACATAGCTTTCGCCCTTGGGCACCAGTTCCCACAACAGCACCCGCCCGGCGGTTGTATCGTAGCGCTGCTGGTTGATGCGCACCTGAACCCGGGCATGCAGATCCACCCGCCCGGCATCAAAAGCGGAACGCAGCTCTTCCGGGTTGGAAAACCGCATGCCTTCACCCTTGGCGCCGACGGCCCCGAATGTCATGTAATAGAGCCCCAGGACAATATCCTGGGTCGGTACGATCACCGGGCTGCCGTTGGCCGGGGAGAGGATGTTATTGGAGGCGAGCATCAGCACCCGGGCCTCGATCTGGGCTTCCAGGGAAAGGGGGATGTGAACCGCCATCTGGTCGCCATCAAAGTCGGCATTAAAGGCCGTGCAGACCAGGGGGTGGAGCTGGATGGCTTTCCCCTCGATCAAGACCGGCTCAAAAGCCTGAATTCCCAGACGATGCAAAGTAGGTGCGCGGTTGAGCATCACGGGGTATTCCTTGACCACCTCATCGAGCGTATCCCATACTTCCGGGCTTTTGCGCTCCACCCACTTTTTGGCGCTTTTGACGTTGGTGACGATCCCTTTTTCCTCCAGCCGGTGATAGATAAAGGGCTTGAAGAGTTCAAGGGCCATCTGTTTGGGAATACCGCATTGGTGCAGCCGCAGATCCGGTCCGATGCTGATGACCGACCTTCCCGAGTAATCCACCCGCTTGCCCAGCAGGTTCTGACGAAAGCGTCCCTGTTTGCCTTTGAGCGTCTCACTCAAGGACTTCAGGGGTCGCTTGTTGGTGCCGGTCACCACCCGTCCCTGCCGGCCATTGTCTATCAATACATCCACCGACTCCTGGAGCATCCGCTTTTCATTGCGCACAATAATATCCGGCGCATTCAAATCCATTAATCGTTTCAGGCGATTGTTCCGGTTAATAACGCGGCGGTAGAGGTCGTTCAAGTCCGAAGTGGCAAACCGGCCGCCTTCAAGCGGCACCAGGGGCCGCAGCTCGGGCGGCAGCACCGGGATGGCCTCCAGAATCATCCATTCCGGGGACAACTCGGACTGGCGGAAGGCCTCCACCACTTTCAGGCGCTTGGCAAATTTTTTGCGTTTGGCCTCAGAGCCGGTATTCTGGAGTTCTTCGCGCAGTTCATTGTAGACCGCGGGGATATCCACCCGGCTTAACAGCTCCTGGATGGCCTCGGCTCCGGTCCCGGCTTCGAATTTGTTGCCGTAAAGCTCAAGCGCCTCCCGGTACTTGTCCTCGCTGAGCAGTTGAAGCTTGGAGAGACCGGTCTCCTTGGGATCGATGACAATGTAGTTGTCGAAATAAATGACCTTTTCCAGAGACTTCAAGGTCAGATCGAGAAGGTTGCCGATCTTGCTGGGCAGGCTTTTTAAAAACCAGATGTGGGATACCGGGGCAGCCAGGTCAATGTGCGCCATCCGCTCCCGGCGAACCTTGGACTGGATGACCTCGACCCCGCATTTCTCACAGATCACCCCCCGGTGCTTCATCCGCTTGTACTTGCCGCAGTTGCACTCATAATCCTTGGTGGGCCCGAATATCTTGGCGCAGAAAAGGCCGTCGCGCTCCGGTTTGAAAGTCCGGTAATTAATGGTTTCCGGCTTTTTAATCTCCCCGTAGGACCAGCTTCGGACCTGTTCCGGAGAAGCCAGCGCAATTTTGACGCCTTTGTACAACCTTGGATTTTTGGGTTTGATGAAAAAATCGTAGAGTGTTTCCAATATAATTCTCCTTATTCTTTGTCCTCAATAAGGTTTATGTCGAGTCCCAGACTCTGCAGTTCCTTGGTCAGCACCCGGAAGGATTCCGGCAAACCGGGTTCGAATACATTCTGACCTTTTACAATTTTTTCATACATCCGGGTCCGGCCCGCCATATCGTCGGATTTAACGGTCAGAAACTCCTGGAGGGTATGGGCCGATCCATAGGCTTCCATGGCCCAGACCTCCATTTCACCCAGGCGCTGGCCGCCAAATTGCGCCTTGCCGCCAAGGGGCTGCTGAGTAACAAGAGAATAAGGTCCGATTGAACGCGCATGCAGCTTATCATCTACCAGATGGTGAAGTTTGAGCATGTACATGATACCAACAGTTATCTGCCCGTCAAAGGGCTCCCCTGTCCGGCCGTCAAAAAGCGTGGCCTGGCCGCTCTGGTTCAAACCGGCCTCGGACAGCAGTTCTTTTATTTCCTCCTCCCGGGCCCCGTCAAAAACGGGGGTCGTCATGTGCACGCCCTCCGGGTACCTGCCGGCAAACGCCAGCAACGAGTCGTCACTCATGTCATTGAACTGGTTTTCAGCATCCGTGCCCGAGAAAATCAATTTGAATTTCTTTCTGAGCTCATCGAGTTTGGCGTTGCGGATCAACTCCGCCAGCTGATCGCCGAGACCGCTGGCTGCCCGGCCCAGATGAATCTCCAGGATCTGACCGACATTCATCCGGGAGGGTACGCCCAGGGGATTTAACACCATGTCAACGGGCCGGCCGTCCTCGAAATAAGGCAAATCCTCTTCCGGTAAAAGCCTTGAGACAACCCCCTTGTTCCCGTGCCGCCCGGCCATTTTATCCCCAACCGAGAGCTTCCGTTTCATGGCCACGTATATCTTGATCATCTTGATCACACCCGGCGGCAGGTCATCTCCCCGCTCAATGGAGCTGACCTGATGGTCGAAGGCCTGCTTGGCCATCTCCACCTGCTCCCGGTAGCGGGCCAGTACATCCTGCACCCGTTCATTGACCTTGGCATCTTTCAACTCAAGATCCTCGAACCGGGCCAGGGGGACCTCATCGAGCTGCGCGGGGTCAATCCGGGTATCCTTTGGCACCCACACCTTGTTGCCGTCTGAGAAGTCCCGGGCGCACTGCCTGCCGGATATCAACGAATTGATTTCACTCCTGGCCGTCTCCCCGATAATCTTGATCTCATCATCCCGGTCCTTTTCCAGCTGCAGGATTTCATCGCCCTCAATGGATCGGGAGCGGTCATCCTTGTCCACGCCCCGCCGGGAGAAAACCTTGGCATCAATGACGACCCCGTTAACCCCGGGCGGCACCCGCAGCGAGGTGTCCTTGACCTCGCCGGCCTTTTCTCCGAATATGGCGCGCAGCAGTTTTTCTTCCGGGGACAGCTGGGTCTCCCCCTTCGGGGTGACCTTTCCCACAAGAATATCCCCCGGGCCCACCTCGGCGCCGAGTCGAATAATCCCGCAATCATCCAGATCCCCGAGCGCTTCATCGCCGACATTGGGGATATCCCTGGTTATTTCCTCCTTGCCGAGCTTGGTATCGCGCGCCAGGACCTCAAACTCCTCGATATGCACCGAGGAGAAAACCCCGTCTTTGACCAGGCGCTCACTGACCAGGATCGAGTCTTCAAAATTATAGCCGCCCCAAGGCATGAAGGCGACCATGACATTTTTCCCCAGGGCCAGTTCCCCCTGCTCGGTGGCCGGCCCATCGGCAATGATCTCGCCGGCTTTGACCCGGTCCCCCTTGGCGACAATGGGGCGTTGGTTGAAACAGGTATTCTGGTTGGAACGAACAAATTTCGACAAATTATAAATGGTAACGTTTTTCTCTCCCGGCTCCCCGGATGGCTCATGGCGCAATACAATCCGGGAGGCATCCACGCTGGCAACGTATCCGGGGCGTTTCGCCACAATTGCCACACCCGAGTCCCTGGCCACGACGCCCTCATTGCCGGTGCCCACCAGGGGCGAACTGGGCTGTAGAAGCGGAACGGATTGGCGCATCATGTTGGATCCCATAAGCGCCCGGTTGGCATCATCATTTTCCAGAAACGGAATCAATGAAGCAGATGCGCTGACCAGCTGGTTCGGAGAAATATCCATCAGCTCGATCTGCTCCCGGCCAATCTGCATGAATTCGCCTTCCACCCGCGAGATCACCAGGGGGTTGACGAACTCACCCTTCTCGTTAACCGGCGCATTGGCCTGGGCAATGGGGTGATCCTGCTCCTCAAAAGCGGAAAGCATTTGGATTTCATTCGTGACCCGGGCGTTTTTCACCACCCGGTAAGGGGTTTCGATAAAGCCGTATTCATTAACCCGGGCAAACGTGCTCAATGAAACAATCAGGCCGATGTTGGGCCCTTCAGGCGTTTCTATGGGGCAGATCCGTCCGTAGTGGGAGGGATGGACGTCCCGGACTTCAAATCCCGCCCGATCGCGCGTGAGCCCTCCCGGCCCGAGCGCACTCAAGCGCCGTTTATGCGTGGTTTCGGATAAAGGGTTGGTCTGGTCCAGAAACTGGGACAACTGACTGGTGCCGAAAAATTCTTTCACCACCGCGGAAACCGGTTTCGGGTTGACGAGATCATTGGGCATCAGGGCATCGACTTCCTGCATGCTCATGCGCTCTTTTATGGCGCGCTCCATCCGCACGAGGCCGATGCGGTACTGGTTCTCCAGAAGTTCTCCAACCGCGCGGACCCGACGGTTGCCAAGATGGTCAATATCGTCGACCGGGCCCTGGGTATCGCGCAACTCCACCAGCGTCCGGGTTGTCAGAAGAATATCCTCTTTTCTGAGTATCCGGATATCCAGCGGCGTTTCAATCCCCAGGCGATGGTTGAGTTTTAAGCGGCCGACGCCGGAGAGATCGTAATAGGCGGTTTTGAAAAACAGGTGATCAATAAATTCCTGGGCCACCTCGGCCGTTGCCGGGTTGCCGGGCCGAAGCCGCCGGTATATATCCAGCAGCGCCTCTTCCTTGGTCTCCACCTTGTCCACGGCAAGTGTTTTTTGAATGGCATTGCTGGCGTACGGGCCTTCCATGAACAATACTTCGAATTCATCCACTCCGGAATCAAGCAATGTCTCCATCAGCTTCTCATCCAGGGAATCATTGGATTTGGCGAGAATCTGGCCGTTGGCATCCATCAAATCGGAAGCGATGACACGCCCTGAAAGATCCTCCCGGGCCATGGGGATCAGCTCCACACCGGCCGCCTGGAGGTCCCGAACAGCCCGCTTGGTGAACATGCGGCCCTTTCGAACCGCCACTTCCCCGGTTTCCGGGTTGATAACGTCCTCTGAGGGGCGCTGCCCTTTTAGAAAATCAAAATTGAGTTCACGAAAAAACTGGCCGTCTTTTATCTGGATGTTTTCCTTGTCATAGAAGTAGGAAAGAATATCGTCATCCGAATACCCCAGGGCTTTGAAAAGGAGGGTTACCGGGAACTTCCGACGGCGATCGATACGGATATGCACGATATCTTTCGGATCGATCTCCATGTCAATCCAGGAGCCGCGAACCGGAATGATCCGGGCGGTATAAATAATCTTGCCGCTGGAATGGGTGCGGCCCTTGTCGTGGTCAAAAAATACGCCGGAGGAACGGTGCAGCTGGCTGACGACGGCCCGCTCCGTCCCGTTGATAATAAAGGTTCCCTTCTCAGTCATCAGCGGAAGCGTTCCGAAATAAATCTCCTGCTCCTTGATGTCCCGGATGTTGGATACTCCGGAGCCTTTGTCGACATCATAGACCACGAGGCGGACACGGAGGCGAAGGGCTATCTCATAAGTCATGCCGCGATTGATGCATTCATTGACCGAATGCTTCACTTCGGCAAAGTGATAGGACACAAACTCCAGGGATGCGCTGCCGGTAAAATCCTTGATCGGAAAGACGGAATTAAAGACTGACTGCAGGCCAATGTCCTGCCGCGCTTCCGGGGCCACTTCCATCTGAAGAAAACGCTGGTAGGACTCTCGCTGCATCCCGATCAAATCCGGTATATCCACAATGGATTCGATCTGACCGAAATTTTTTCTGATGCGTTTATATTTCGGCGGATTCTCTGTCATAATATCTCCAAAAAAATGTCAAAAAAACTATGAAACACGGCCGCCCGGAGACATTCCGGGCGTCCATGTGAAAAATAACCAGTATTGCTTGCCAGGGCTCATACGTTTATTTGACTTCGACGCTGGCACCGGCCCCTTCGAGTTGTTCCTTGATTTTATCGGCATCTTCCTTGACGATTCCTTCCTTCACAGGCTTGGGGGCTTCCTCGACCAGCGCCTTGGCCTCTTTCAACCCGAGGCCGGTAATCGCACGGACTTCTTTGATTACCTGAATTTTCTTGTCCCCTGCCGCTGTGAGCACAACGTCGAATTCGGTCTGTTCTTCAGCGGGTGCAGCGGCCTCGCCGCCTCCTGCAGGCGCCCCGGCGACAGCCACCGGCGCAGCAGCGGAAACACCGAATTTTTCTTCCATCTCTTTGATCAGATCCGAGAGTTCCAGAACCGACATGTTAGCGATGAATTCAATAACATCATCTTTGCTTATATCTGCCATGATATATCCTCCAAACTATACGAATTTCTAATTAGTGGCTTCACATGAAACCCGGCATGCGCGGCAGCAATAAAAAAAGGCTGCATTCCGCTGATCCTGGATTTTTCCGCAAGCGGGTCATTTCGAAACGGTTGCATTCTTTTCCCGCACAGGTTTAGGCGGCTTCTTTTTGATCCTTTATGGCCTGCAGCACATAAACCAGCCGTTCAGGCACGTTATTGAGCGCTCTGACAAAACCGGTGGGCACGTTGTTCATCACGGAAAGCAGCTGGGCCAGCAGGATTTCGCGCGGCGGCATATCCGCCAGGCTTTTTATGGCATCGGGATCCAGGGCCTTGCCCTGCATAACCCCGCCCTTGATTTCAAGCTTGTCATTATCCTTGGCGAAATCCACCAGTGCCTTGGCCGGCATGACCGGATCGTCGTAGCCAACCGCAATACCGGTGGGCCCCTGGAATGTATCGGTCATCAGGGCAACATCCGAGCCGTCGGCGGCCCGGATCAAAAGCCGGTTCTTGACCACCTGGTATTCAACGTTCGCCTCCCCGAGCTTGCGACGCAGCTCGTTGAGCTTGGTGACATTCAATCCCTTGAAATCGGTGGCGATCACAATGGCGGACCGGGCGAATTTGCCTGTTAATTCCTCGACGAGTTCTTTTTTCTTTTCAAACCGCAAACTTAAAACACCTCCTTTCTGATGCTGTAAAAACCAGAGGTGCTCCTACTATACGAACACCTGCCTCGGTAGGCCGGAGCCCGGTGGCTCCGATTAAACACGCAGAGATGGTGAACCTACGGTCTTTGACAGACAATTATTTTGGTGGCTTCGAAAAAGCCCGATATCTGAGTTGTGCTGGATACCCCGGGTTTGGCGACGCCTTGAACCCGAGCTTTTTTCTTTGCCCTCTCAAACCGGCTTTTTTACAAAACGGCCAGCTTCATGAGCCGCAATGAGCTTTTTGAATTTATTTTAACAAGTCCTTGACGTAAACCGGGTCGACCTTGAAGCCGGGTCCCATGGTCGTCGACAGGGTCACACTGCGAATATACGTACCCTTGCTGGCTGCCGGTTTCATGCGAACCAGCGTATCCATAAAGGCGGCAATGTTCTCCTGCAGCTTCTCGCTTCCAAATGAGACCTTGCCCATGGGTGCATGCACAATCCCGCCCTTTTCGACCCGGAAGTCAATCTTTCCGGCCTTGAGTTCATTGATGGCCTTTTCCAGATCAAAGGTCACCGTACCGGTCTTGGCATTGGGCATCAGGCCCCGGGGGCCTAAAATTTTACCGATTTTACCGACCGAGCCCATCATGTCCGGTGTGGCCACAGCCTTGTCAAATCC